>JAUNGO010000009.1 GCA_030524475.1 Eggerthellaceae bacterium
TGTTGACGCTCGACTGTTGATGGCCGCCTGCCGCCGCCCGCCGCGTCGGCAGGCGGCGGCAGCACCGGTCAAAAACGCGCTACACGCGCTTGATGAAGCGACCGTCGCGCGTGTCGATTTGCAGCACGTCACCGATCTCGATAAACATGGGCACCTGGATGGTCACGCCCGTTTCCATGGTGGCGGGCTTGGTGGAACCCTGCACGGTGTCGCCCTTGAAGCCGGGCTCGGTCTCCGTCACCTCAAGCTCCACGAACATCTGCGGCTCGAGCGAGATGAGCTCCTCGCCCGCGTACAGCAAGCTGGCCTCGTCGTTCTCCTTCAGCCAGTCGGTGGCGGCACCCACGGTGTCGGCCGGGATGGACATTTGCTCGAACGTGTCGTTGTCCATGAAGTAGTAGTCGGCGCCGTCGTTGTAGAGGTACTGCATCTTCTTCGTCTCAAGGCGCACCGAGTCGAACTTCACGCCGGCGTTGAAGGTGTAGTCGACCACGCGGCCGGTCTTGATGTCGCGCAGCTTGGTGCGCACGAACGCGCCGCCCTTGCCAGGCTTCACGTGCTGAAACTCGACGATCGTGCACATCTTGCCGTTGTTGATGATGCACATGCCGTTCTTGAAATCGGCGGTAGAAACAGTTGCCACTTTGAGCGATCCTTTCAACTCGTGCGCGCCCGCGGGCATGTTGGCCGCCCCCGCCTCACCCGGCGACGAGCGCACGTTTAGCTTGCAAACTTGGATATTATAGCGGCGAAAGCGGCAAGACGCAAAGACGAGCAAAGCAGAAAGCGCGAAAACGGCAAATAGCTGGTCACGGGCGTCGCGGTGCGCCATAAACCAACATAGACACAGCGACCGCCATCAGCTTACATCCCCCGCCCCGCGCACCAAACACGCTCGTTCATGCCCTCCGCAGGCAGCCGAAAAATGCGGAACTTCCAGTAAGTCGTAATGCTATCTACCAAAAATGATAGATACACCTATCATTTTTGGTAGATAAGCCTAGCACATAAAGGAGAGTTGGCAGCTACAACACCACCATGTCGTGCGTCGATTGGGCGAACACGTCGAAGCCGCCTTCCGTCACGACGTACACCGTCATGCGCATGGGCTACCCCCGCTCCCGGAGATCGAGGTCGAGGCCTACGCGGTTAGCAACCCGGATAGCCTTCTCCAGTTGCGCCGTCGGCTTGCCGCCCTCCAGATGAGACACAAACATGACGCCCACGTCGCAGGCTTCCGCCAACTCAGTCTGGGTATAGCCGAGCTTTTTCCGCCGATCCTTGATCGCTTGCCCGAATTCTTTTGAGTTGCGGATAGCCATGTCATGTCCCTTATCAGTTTTATTGTGATCGGGATAATACCACGACTTACTCCTTGAATTATTGCGATCGGGATAATTTTGCTTATGCGTGTATAAATTATCCCGATCGGGATAATAAACGGCAGCTACAACACCACCATGTCGTGCGTCGATTGGGTGAACACGTCGAAGCCGCCTTCCGTCACGACGCCGAAGTCTTCCAAACGCATGCCGAACTTGCCGGGCAAGTAGATGCCAGGCTCGACGGTGACCACGTTGCCTGTGACAAGCGGCAACGCATTTCGCGGGGAAAGCACCGGTTCCTCATGGATGTCGAGCCCCACGCCGTGCCCAAGCCCATGGCCCATGCGCCCGCCGAAGCCGCCTTCCTCCAGAATGCGCTCGGCCAACGCGTGCGCTTCCGACCCCGTAACACCGGGGCGCAGCATAGCCTCGACTTCCTCATTGGTGCGGCGCATCGTCTCCCAAGCAGCGCGCATTTCGGGCGCGGGCGCGCCGAGAAACACCGTGCGCGTCATGTCGGAGCAGTAGCCGTGCGCCCGCGCACCGAAGTCGAGCACCACGCACTGGCCCGCTTCGAGCACCGTGTCGCCGGGGATGGCGTGCGGGCTTGCGCCGTTGGCTCCCGTGGCCACGATGGAGGAAAACGCAAGGCCACTCGCGCCGTGGCGCAACATGAAGTCTTCAAGCTCCAGCTGCACCGCGCGCTCGGTAAGCCCTGGGCGCATGAACCCGACGATGTGCGCGAACGCCGCGTCGGTAACGGCCTGCGCCGCGCGCATGCGTCGCACCTCGCACGAATCCTTCACCGCGCGCAAACGCACCACCAAATCGGACGTCTCGACGAAGGGGAAGGCGGAATCAAACGCTTCCTCCAGTTTGCGAAACTCGGCGAGCGAAATGCCGTCCTCAATCGCAAGCGAGCCGTCGCCCTCATCCGCAGGGGCAAAAGCGGGGCGCACATGGAGCGAGGGTTGCGCAGCTTCTGAGCGCAACGTGCGCTCCGCGTGCGCCGCGCCACGATCAACGCCCGCGCGCGCCATGCGCGCCGCGAACTTCGCGTGCGACTCGCGCGTGGCGTCGACCTCCACCACGCCCCCGCGCGCCTGGGCCTCGCGTTCGCACGCCGTCACGTAGCGCGAGTCGGTGTGCAGCGCCGCGCGCTCGGCGTCCGCGTACAGCGCATGGGCGCGCTCCTCGTCGAACACGTTCTCAAACGCCGTGAGCCATGCGATGTTCGAGGTGTCGCGCACCAGCATGGCGGTTGCGCCCGCCTGCGCGCAAGCCTTACGCAGGCGGGCGATGCGCGTCGCGCTCACGCCTTCCGCGCCCGCGCCGCCCGACACCGCCTCAGCGGCGTTCCCCGCAATTGCGCCCTCGTTACAGGCCGAGCAGCACATCGAGCGCCTCCAAGTATCCGGCCTTACCCTTGCCCTTGATCTGCGCCACGCATGCCGGCGCGATCACCGACGTGCGGCGAAACTCCTCACGTTTTGAGATATCGGAAATGTGGATCTCGACCACCGGCACGTCGATGCACTCCACCGCGTCGTGCAGCGCGTAGGAGTAATGCGTGTGCGCGCCGGGGTTGTAGATGATGCCGTCAAAGCAACCGTGCGCCGCGTGCAGCTTGTCGATAAGCGCACCCTCATGGTTGCTCTGGAAGCACTCGACCTGAGCGCCACGCTCGGCGCCGTAGGCCACCACCTCGGCCTCGATGTCGGCCAGCGTGTCGCGCCCGTAAATCGCTGGATCGCGCACTCCCAACATATTGAGGTTCGGCCCGTTCATAAGAAGAATCTTCTTCATAATCGATCCCTACTTCCCCGCCTTCCACGCGCGCAGATGCTCAAGCAGCACGTCGTCGGGCACGTTGACAAGCTCCCATGCGCCCACGTCGCGCGGCAGCACGAAGCGCACCACGCCCGCGCGCGCCTTTTTGTCGCGCTTCATGGCGTCGAGCATGTCCTCGGGCGCCGCCGACCACGCAAGCGCGGGCAAGCCCAGCGTGTCGAGCAGCTCGTCTTGCGCCTGCGTCAGCTCGTGCGGCGTTCCCACGAGCGCTTCGCCCAGGCGCGCCGCGAAGCGCATGCCTTCGGCCACCGCCGCGCCATGGCTGAACACGCCGTAGCCCGACAGCTTCTCCACCGCATGTCCCAGCGTGTGCCCGTAGTTCAGGCACTCGCGCACGCCGCGACTCTCGGTTTTGTCCTCGGCCACCACGTTCGCCTTGAACACCACCGAACGCGCGATGGCCTGCGCCACCACGCTTTCCTCGCGCGCGGCCAGCTCAGGCGCATGCTCCACCAGCCAGAAGAAGAACTCGTCGGAATCGATGACGCTCGACTTGGCTATCTCGGCGCAGCCGCACGCCCACTCGCGCGCGGGCAGCGTGGACAGCACGGCGGTCGAGGCGCACACGTAAGCGGGCTGCTTGAACGTGCCCACGAGGTTTTTCCCCGCGCTCAGGTTCACGCCCGTCTTGCCGCCCACCGACGAGTCGACCATCGCGAGCAGCGTGGTGGGCACCTGCACCACCGCGATGCCGCGCATGTAGGTGGACGCCGCGAAGCCCGCCAGGTCGCCCACCACGCCGCCGCCGAGCGCCACCACGCAGCAGTCGCGCGTGAGGCCGAGCGCGCCGAGGGCTTCCCACACTTCCCCGATCACGGAAAGCGATTTCGACTCCTCGCCCGCCGGCACCACGATGTCGCTCACGCGGAAACCCGCCGTGCGCAGCGAGTCCTTCGCGCGTTCCAAGTACAGCGGCGCCACGTTCGAATCGGTGACGACCACCATGCGCGGGGCGCTCGCCACGCCCGCAAGGCGCTTGCAGTACGCGCCCAAGCCGTCGAGCACGTCGGCGCCGATGCGCACGTCGTAGGGGCTTTCGCCCGGAATGTTCACCACTACTTTTGTCGCCGGCACAGCACGCCCTCCTTCTCAAGCAGGCTTTCGACCTCGCGCGCGATGGCGGGAACGCTTCGGCCTGCAGTGTCCACGATGATGTCGGCCACGCCTTCGTAAAGCGGCGTGCGCTCCTCGTTGCGACGCCGCGCGGCTTCGAGGTCTTGGAACAGCGGGCGCGTCGACTTGTCGCTGATGCGCGAGGCGGCCTCGTCGGCGCTCACCCGCAGAAACACCACCAACCCGCGCTCGGCCAAGATCGCGCGGTTTTCCTCGACACACACCACGCCGCCGCCGCACGACACGAGCAGCGGGTCGTCTTTGCCCGCCAGCTCGGCGAGCACGTCGGTTTCGATAGCGCGGAAGCCCTCCTCGCCCACCTCGGCGAAGATGTCCTTCACGCGCTTGCCCTCGCGCCGCTCAAGGTAGGTGTCCATGTCGACCGAGGCGATGCCGCACGTGCGCGCAAGGCGGCGCGCAACGCTGGTTTTGCCCGCGCCCATGAACCCGATGAAGAACACCGGGCGCGAAAGCTCATAAAGTTCCCGCTCCACCTGCTCACCCCTACCTGCTCATTGTGCGCAAGCGCTGCTTGTATGCGCGGATGTTCGCCTTGATGTCGGCCATCGAAGTGCAGCCGAACGCCTCGGTGTAGGCGTTTGCCAACGCGAACGCCACCTCGCCTTCCGCAACCACCGCAGCTGCCGGCACCGCGCACACGTCGCTGCGCTCGCGGGAGGCTTGTTCAACCTCGAGCGTATCGAGGTTCACCGTGTCAAGCGGCGTCATGAGCGTGGGGATGGGCTTCATGGCCGCCGTCACGATGAGCGGCAACCCCGTGGTCATGCCGCCCTCAAGGCCGCCCGCGTTGTTCGACGCGCGCGTGAACTCGTCGTTTTCCAGCACGATGGGGTCGTGCACGCGCGAGCCCGCGCGACGCGCCGCCTCGAAGCCAAGCCCGAACTCCACGCCCTTGATGGCGGGAATGGAGAACACCGCGGCGCCGATGCGCGAGGTCAGGCGGTCGGGGCCGGCCGTGTAGCTGCCCAAGCCCGGCACCAACCCGCGCACCACCACGCGAAACGTGCCGCCCAGGCTTTCCCCCGCGCTGCGCGCCGCGCGCACAGCCTCCTTCATGCGCTCGGTGGTTGCCTCATCGGGGCAGCGCATCTCGGAGAACTCGATGTCGAGCGGGCTGTAGGCGGGCGCGGCGGCAATCGGGTCGTCCTCGGGCATTTCCACGTCGCCCACCGAGGTCACGTACGAGAACACCTCCACGCCCAGATCACCCAGAAACTCGCGCGCGATGCCGCACGCCGCCACGCGCGCCGCCGTCTCGCGGGCGCTCGCGCGCTCGAGAATGTTGCGGCAGTCGTCGGTGTTCGTCTTGAGCGCGCCCACCAAATCGGCGTGCCCCGGGCGCGGCGTGACTTCGCGCACCAGACCGTCGGGCGCCGGCCCGAACGCCGCCATGCGCTCCGACCAGTTCTCCCAGTCGCGGTTTTGCACCACCAGCGTGATGGGCGACCCCATCGTGCGCCCAAACCGCACGCCGCTGGCTATAAGGGCGCGGTCGCGCTCGATGGTTTGGCGCCCGCCGCGGCCGTAGCCCGACTGGCGGCGCGCAAGGTCGCTGTTGATCTGGTCCTCGGAGATGGCAAGCCCCGCCGGAACCCCCGACACGATGGCCGTGAGCTGCGGGCCGTGGCTTTCCCCTGCGGTTACGTATTGCATGATCGTCACTTTCGTCGAAACAAAAAGGCGAGCAGAACTCGCCCAACTGAGAGCATGGTTATTGTAGCGGAAACGAGGGAGCGCGCGCGAAACAGGCAAGCCGCATCACGCAAGCGGCACGAACACGGCAAGCGTGCCTTCCTCCACCCCGATCATGACCGCCTCGCCGGTAAACTCGTTGGACAGCCCCAGCGATGTGCGGTTCGTGAGCGTGAAGTCGTCGAGTTCCCATTTGAGCCCCCGCTCGAACACGCCCGTCGCCGCGTCGTTCATGGCAAACACCGACACCGTGGCGCCCGATTCCTGCGCCGGGATTTCCAACGTGTCGGGCCCGGTGATGAAGGTGACCGCCGTGCTCTCGTCGATGGCGACCACGTAAAGCCCCAGCTCGCTGAAATGGGCGAACAGCTGCAGGTTGGCGAGCGTGTGGTCGAGGCGCCGTCCGAGCCCGCCGTACACGTACACATCGGTGTGGCGGTTTTTGGCGCGCTTGAGGGCAAGCTCCATGTCGGAGGCGTCCTTTTCGGACGGAAAGCGCGTCACGCGCATACCGCGCGGAACATAGCCGAGCGAGTCGAAGTCGCCCATCACCAGGTCGGGTTTGCGCCCGATGCCTTCCAAGTGGGCAAGCCCCCCGTCGACGGCGATCACGTAGTCGAAGGCGCCCGCTTCGTCCATCTGGCGGAAATGATCGGCGTTGAAATCGGACGCCCCGACAAGCGCGCATGTCGACATGGCGGTTTCCCCCTTTTCGGAAAAATACGTTGCGTGTTTTGGTAGACTATTATACGCAAGTGGGCCAGACGGTCGCGTGCTTGTTTTCAAGCGCGAGGAAAGTCCGGGCTCCTAAGGGCAAGATGCCAGCTAACGGCTGGGCGGGGCGACCCGACGGATCAGTGCCACAGAAAAGAAAACTCCCCTGCCGCAACGCGCGTTTTCGGACGTGCGCCGCAACAAGGGAAAAGCTGAAACGGTGCGGTAAGAGCGCACCAGCGCGTCGGCAACGGCGCGGCTTGGTAAACCCCATCTGGAGCAAACGCAAATAGGAACGCTATACGGCCGCCCTTCCGTGCGTTCGGGTTGCGCGCTAGAGACGCGCGGTGACGCGCGTTCGAGATAAATGGCCGTCCGACGACAGAACCCGGCTTATCGGCCCACTTGCCTTCTTTGCGAAAAATTGCGAAAAAAGGAACCGGTGAACAGGGCTACGCCCCCGTGTTCACCGCCCGCCCGGACCTGACAAACGACCCGTCCCCTTGTCACATGCACATCCCAATATGACAAACGACCTGTCCCCTTGTCAGACGCAATCGCAAAACCCGCAGGTCGTTCGTAACGTCAGCGAGAAGGGCTGAGGTGCCTGATATAGCCCCGCCGCATGGCCAAGTTGGCTTAGGCCAACGCCGAGCCATGCACAAGGGGCTAGAGCAGGTGCCTCCGCCCTTCGTAGCGTCGGGGGGTGGCGCTTGCCCCGTTAGGGCACGCGCAACAACATTAGTCGATTTCCTCAAACTCGAAGTCGTCGGTGTCGCCGAAGCCGGAGAGGTCCTTCTCGTAGGCGCTCGCCACCGGCGTGGCGGCGGCGACAACCGCCTCCGTTGCCTGCGGCGTGGTGTACTCAACGGCAGGCGCCGGCTCTTCCTCAATCAGGTTGCCGATGCCGATCTCGCCCGTCTGCTCGGGGAGCTGCGAAACCTCGACTTGAGGCGTCACGTAATGGGCCGCCGTGGAAATCGCCGCTGCGGCGGGAACCGCCCCGCCCAGGTCGGCCAGCTTGCGCGACGCGTCGGCAATGAAGTCCTTCAGGATGTCGGCGTACTCGTCGCGCGCGTCCTCGCGGTCGTCTTCGAGCTTGCGGATGGCGTCGAGCACCGCCTGCTTGTCGGCGTTCGCGCGGTTCAGGATGCGCGTCGCCTCGTCGCGCGCGTCTTGCACCGTCTCGGCCGCCTGCGCCTCGGCCTTCGCCACAATCTCGTCGGCGGAGCGCTGCGCGATGATGAGCGCAGCGGAAATGGCGCTGTCGTTGGCCTTCTTCTCCTCGAGCTGCTTTTGCAGATCGGCGATGATGTCGTCCTTCTCGGCCAGCATGTCCTCGTACTCGGACGTGTCGACCGCAGGCTCGGCGTCGGCGGAAACGGACGGCATGGCAACCGTTTCCTCGTGCTCGGCAACGGGAGCCGCCGGCGTGTCGAAGCCGTCGAAGCGCGTGTCGTCGAGCTGGTCCTCAAGGGAGGCGATGTGGTTGTTCAGAGCGTCGATCTCGTCGGCCACGTGCTCCAAGAACACATCGACTTCGTCGACGTCGTAGCCCTTGCGGTCGATGGAGAAGCTTTGATTGTGAACGTCGGCAGCAGTAATAGCCATGATTTTCCTCTCGTCAGAGCAAGCGCGCCCGCCCTCGATTTACCTTTAGAACAATACTACCAGTAAACGTACCGCCAATTGTAGTACAAGCAGCGCGAGGATGGGGGTCACGTCCACCATTCCTCCAATCGGGGGAATAAGCTTTTTGAACAAGTCGAGGTACGGGTCGCAGATTTTACCGAGAACGCGATAGATGTCGGCAAGGATACCCCTGTCAACCGGCAGCCACGACATCATGACGTACACGAAGATTATGATGCTGTAGGCGTCGACCAAGCGAACCAGCAAATACATCAGCACGAGGCAAGCTCCTTAGAACGGCGAACGGCAGCGGAAACGCCCGCGTCGAACACGTGGGCAAAGCCCGCCTCATCCATGGCGGAAAGCGCGGCGAGAGTCGTGCCGCCCGGCGAGCACACGGCGATGCGCGTGTCGGCGGGTGCTTGACCCGTCTCGCGCATGAGCTTGCACGTTCCGTACACCGTCTCGAGCGCCAGCGTCTCGGCCAGCTGGGCATCGAGCCCTTGGGCCGCGCCCGCGTCGCGCAGCGCCTCGATCATGTAGGCGACGTACGCCGGCCCGCCGCCCGAAAGCGCGCACACCGCGTCGATGTCGCCCTCGTCGACCACCTCGGCAAAGCCCATGCAGGCGAAAAGTCCGCGCACCAGCTCCACGTCGTCGCGCGTCGCCCGCGCGCCGCCCGCCACCACCGACGCGCCCGCGCCCACGAGCAGCGGGGTGTTCGGCATCACGCGCACCAGCCGCGCGCCCACAGGCAGCGCGCCCTCAATCTTTTCCGTGGGCATCCCCGCCGCGATCGAGACGAACAGCGGCCCGTCCTCGCCGCCCGCAAACGCCGGGCGCGCGGCGATGCCCTCGAGCACGCCCATGAGCACCTGCGGCTTCACCGCCAAAAGCACCACGTCGGCGGCCTTGATCTCGCTGGCATCGGCCACACACGCCACGCCGTAGCGCTCGCTCAGGTAGGCGCGGCGCTCAACGCCCGGGTCGGCCACCGTGATGTTGGCGCCGCCCAACGCCGCCGCGGGCTCCTTTTCGCTTGCGATCCACCCGCCGAGGATGGCCTCGCCCATCTTGCCGCCGCCGATAACGGCGATGCGCGCGTTTTCGTCGATCGAAGGCATTACTGCAGCACCCCTTGGTTGCGCAGGTTCATGCGCTCGACCTCCGAGATCCCGTTGCCGCGCGCGATGGCGAACACCTTGTCGGCGATGCACTCGACCGACGCGTCGAGCACCGCCGCCGCGCCGAACGAGAAGTCGAGCAGACGCTTCGACAGCGCGTCGGGGGTGCCGTGCAGCGCGAGGACGACCACGTCGCCCGCCTTGAGCGCTTTCGCCACCTGCTCAACCTCGCCGTAGCTTACCGGCGTGAGCACCGTGAGCGTGCGGCGGCCCGTGTAGCTGCCCGTCGAGTTGCCCGCGTAGCTCTCGTACGGGTCGTAGGCTCCCGCGCTCGCAGACGCCGCGGCATGCGCGCCCATGCCCGCCGACACGCCGCCCGCGCCCGCCGACGCGGCAGCGCCCGCCGCAGAACCAGCAGCGCCCGAACCCGTGCGCGCATGGCGATGCGCACCGTTGGATGCGGGTTCTGCGCCCTCGCCCGTCGTGGGCTCGAACAGCGAGTCGAGACCCTCGGAGCGGCGACGCGACGCGGCGGCCGCCGTGGCGGCGGTGCCCTCGGGCGTCATCTGCGGCGGCAGCGAGGAATCGACCATCGTGCGCCCGAACGAGCTTCCCGACGCCGAGGTCACGCGGCGCGGCGGCAGCGGGTCGCGGTTCAAGCTGCTCGGGATCTGCGTGTTGGCGCGCACGTCGTCGATGGACACCAAACGCGGCATGCCCGCGTCGTCGCTCGACGCACGGCGCGAACCCGCCGCGCGCGTGGTCACCGGGGCGTAGTGGTTGTACCCCGAGCCCGCGTCGTCTTGGTAGTCGTCCGCGTAGTCGCCGTAATCGTCGTAGTCGTCCGCGTAGTCGTCGTACCCGTCGTCGTAATAACTGTCGTCATAGCCCTGGTCCTGGTTCTTCGAGCCGAAGCCGAGCTTCGACTTGATGTCCCCGAACATCCGCTTGCCGTCCTGCAGGTCCATGATGGCCTCCTGTTTGTCCATGAAGCACGCCCGTCGAGCGCGCACGTTCATCTTACTCGAAATCGTCGCTGAAAATGGCGCGCCCCACGCGAATCATGGTAGCGCCCGCGTAAACGGCCTCGCGCCAGTCCTCGCTCATGCCCATAGAAAGTTCATTGAACGCCGCGGCGTCCTCGGGCGCAAGCTGCGCGCGAATGTCGGCCTCAAGCTGGGCAAGGCGCTCGAAGCACGCCCGCGCCACCTGCGCGTCTCCTTGCGGCGCCATCGTCATGAGGCCGCGCACGCGCACGTGCTCAAGCGCCGCGCACGCCGCAACGAGCGCGTACGCCTCCTTAGGCTTACACCCGCTCTTGCTTTCCTCGCCCGACACGTTCACCTCGATGAGCACGTCTTGCACCTTGTTCAAGCGCGCCGCCGCCGCGTCGATCTTCTCGGCGTGCCGCAACTGGAAAAGCGAGTGGATGAGCGTCGCCGACGCCACAATCTCAGGGATGCGCCTTGACTGGATGTTGCCGATAAAGTGCCACGTAGCCTGCGGAAACGCCGCAGACTTCGGCACGATTTGGTCGGGTCGGTTCTCGCCGAAGTCACGCGCGCCCGCCTCAAGCGCCGCGCGAACGCCCGCCTCCCCGACCGTCTTGGACACGGCGATGAGGCGCACGCTGCGCGCGTCTCGCCCCGCAGCCTCGCACGTTTCGTGAACTTCCTTGAGCGTACGCTCGTATCGCTGCGCAATTCCCATGCGACTTTCCTCCTATCGTCTCCGAAACGCCACCGCGCCGTGCCGCCCGCACGTGCCGTCCTCGGCGCGATACGAGTAGAACACGTCCGGGTGGCACTTGGTGCACACCCCCGCGTCGGCGATGCGGGCCGCATCGACGCCTGCGCGCGCAAGGTCGACCGATAGCGCGCGGGCAAGGTCGACGTGGCGCGCGTCGGGCGCGCACGCCTCCCCGAACGCCTCCGCGAACCGGTCGCGCACGTCGACGCCCGTCTCGAAGCACTCGAGGTGGATGTGCGGGCCTATATAGACGTTGTACGCGGCAAGCGCCTGGTCTTCTCCGGGAAACGCGCCCGCCGCCGCGTCGAGCGCCGCCAACGCGCGCGCGGCCTTCGGCGCCACGTGCGACATAACGCCGCGCCACCCCGCGTGTGCCACGGCAAACGAGCCCGTCGGCGACGCGATGACCACCGGGACGCAGTCGGCGAAGCACAGAAGCGCCGCCACCTCGGGCACAGAAACCACCAGCGCGTCGGCTCCCGCGGCCGCTTGCTCGCGGGCGCGGTCGAGCGACGCGGCGTCCGCTGCGGCGATCGCCACGACGTTGTTTCCGTGCACTTGGTTGGGAACTACGAGCGGCACGCCTTCCGCGCCGAGCGCGCGCAAAAGCAACGCGCGGTTCTCCTGCACGCGCGCCGCGTCGTCGCCGACGTGCGTGGCGAGGTTGAGCCCCTCGTAAGGCTTGACGCTCACACCCCCGGCACGCCCCGTAAAAGCAACGCGCACGCCCGTGGTCTGGGCGAGCGCGTCGTCGGTTACGATATGGAGCGGGCCGAGCCGGCGCGCCTCTAAGTGAGGCTCGAGCAGCTGCGGCACCTTCACGAAACGCCGTCCCCTTAACGCTGGCGCTTCAGGAAGTCGGGAATGTAGTCCTCGTCGGCAAAGCGGCTGTTGCTCGGCGACGTGGTGAACGACACCGGCGCGGGCGAAGGAGTAGGCGTAGGCTCGGTCGAGGCGAACAGGTCTTGCTTGGGGCGCGAGAAGTCCATCGAGGACTGCGACGCCTGCGCCTTGAAGCCCGTGGCGATGACGGTGATGCGCACCGCGTCCTTCATGGCCTCGTCGATGATCTGGCCGTAGATGATGTTGGCGTTCTCGTCGGCGCACGCCTCAACCGTGCGCGCCGCCTCGGACACCTCGGTCAGCGTGAGGTCGGGGCCGCCGGCGATGGAGAACAGCACGCGCGAGGCGCCTTGGATGGACGACTCAAGCAACGCGGAGTTCGTGGCCTGCTGCGCCGCGTCGAGCGCGCGGTTCTCGCCCGTGGCGACGCCGATGCCCATCATGGCAGTGCCGGCGTCTTTCATGACCGCGCGAATGTCGGCGAAGTCGAGGTTGATCAAGCCGGGGATGGTGATGAGGTCGGTAACGCCCTGAATGCCCTGGCGCAGCGTGTCGTCGCAGATGCGGAACGCGTCGATCATGGACGTCTTCTTGTCGACGATCTCAAGCAGGCGGTCATTCGGGATGATGATGAGCGTGTCGACCTTTTGGGACAGAAGGTCGATGCCCTGCTCAGCCTGGTTGCGGCGCACGCGCCCCTCGAAGCTGAACGGCTTGGTGACGATGCCGACGGTCAGCGCGCCGATCTCCTCGCGCGCGATTTCCGCCACGATGGGGGCAGCACCCGTGCCCGTGCCGCCGCCTTCGCCCGCAGTGACGAACACCATGTCGGCCTCGGCGAGCGCCTCGCGGATTTCCGCCCGGCTTTCCTCGGCGGCTTGGCAGCCCACCTCGGGGTTCGCGCCGGCGCCGAGGCCGCGTGTGAGCTCCTCGCCGATGTGGATGGTTTTGTCGGCATCCGACATCAGAAGAGCCTGGCGGTCGGTGTTGACCGCGATGAACTCGACGCCCTTGACGCCTGCTTCTACCATGCGGTTCACGGCGTTCGTGCCGCCGCCGCCTACGCCGACGACCTTGATGACCGCCAGATGATCAGCCGAATAGTTTGGCATTTGCTTTCCTCCGCACCTGCTGCGTTTAGATTGCTGTGTTTGCTTGTTGCGCACGCGCCCCTAAACGTAAAGGCGCAATACGTTCAGTCATTGTACACGATGAAACCCCATTTGCAAATTTGATCTGCACCAACGCAACGAAGATGTTCACGAATACAACAAGTATGCGAAGGGAAAAGAAGGCGTGCCGCCGCGTAAGGCGCTTAGGCGGCGCGCCAGGTGGGACGGTCCACGACGCGCACGTTGATGTAGACGACGGTGGGGTTGTCCTGCATGATCTGCAGGCACACGCGCTCCTTGTCGCGGATGTTGTCGGCGGTGCCGAAGGCTATCTCGATGCCGTTCTCAAGCGTGAGCAGGGTCGACTCGGCGTCAGTGGCCGTCACCTTCTTCACCTGACCCGCCAGGTCGGTGGTCATGCCGTCGACGATGGACAGCGCGTTGTTCACGTTGCTGTCGCTGCAGTACGACCCGATCTCGGGCTCAAGCCCGTACGGCACGCCCGTGATGTGCAGCGCCGCCTCGGCGTCCTCGTAGATCTTCGGACTCAAGCTCTTGCCGATCTCGGAGTCTTGGCTCGGGATGGCCATAAGCCACATGCCGTCGGAGGCGATCGCCCAGTTTTGGATGGTTTGCGTTTGTCCCACGGCAACCTCCACCACCGCGGCGACGTCGCGCTCGGTGATGACCACCTGCAGCGTCGAGGGAAACGCCCGCTTCACGGTAACGCTTTCCACCCACGCGTCGCGCAGAAGGCTCGACTCGATTTGCCCGGTGTCGACCGAAAGGAGCGTAGTGCCCTGCGGCACGCTGAACAGCTGCGACACCTCGGCCGTCGTCAGGTGGTCGGCGCCTTGTACCTCGATGTTCTCGATGGCGAACACCGACGAGCGCGCGAGCACCGCGTACACGATCACGAGCGCCACGGCAAGCGCCGCGACCGTTCCCACGACGATGAGCGGGCGGCGGGCGGCGGCGCGCTTCTGCTTCGCGCGCGCCTCGCGCTCACGGCGGTCGATGTCGCCGATGCGCACCGAGGTGACGTTCGCGCCGCGCGGGCTGCGGGCGGAGGCTGCGCCGGCGCGCGAGCCGGCGCTCGGGCGCGAAGACAAGCCCGCGCGCGATGCGGTAGTACGCGCGCCCGCCTGCCGCGCGCGCCCCGATGCGGGCTGCGGCACGGACGGCGCGACAGGCGCAGGGCGCGACGAGGCACGCCCTGCGTTCGCAGCGCGCGCGTAGCGGGGGTTGTTCAGCCCTCTATTCCCCGTCGAACCCGAGGAAGCGGACCTCGGGGGCAAGTTCGATGCCATACGCCTCGTAAACCTTCGCCTGTATCAGCGAGATGAGCGCGCGCACGTCGCGCGCCGTCGCCTCGCCGTCGTTCACAATGAAATTCGCGTGCACGTCCGACACGCGCGCGCCGCCGACCGCGGCTCCCTTGAGCCCCAGCCCCTCGACGAGAGCCGCAGCGCTTTTCCCCTCGGGGTTGCGAAACACGCTGCCGCAGCACGCCGCGTTCATCGGCTGGCTCTTCTTGCGGCGCGCAAGGTTCGCCTCCATCTTCCCGCGGATGTAGAACGGGTCGCCCGGCTCCACGGAAAGCTCGCACTCAAGCACCGTCTCGCACGTGTCGAACGACGAGGTGCGATACCCCCACGCAAGCTCGCTGCCCGCGCGGCGCACAAGCCCCTGCCCCGGGACGAGCGTGGTGACGCTTGCCACGCGCGAGCCGATCCACTCGTCGCGCGACCCCGCGTTCATGCGCAAAGCACCCCCCACCGTGCCCGGCGTGCCCACCGCGAACTCGAGCCCCGCAAGCGAGCGCTTGAACGCCTCCTGCACCACCGCCGACAAAAGCACGCCCGCACCGGCAACGATGCAGTGGCGCTCCTCGTCGACGCGGAAGCTGCGGAAGTCGCGCCCGAGCGACACGACCACGCCCGGGAAGCCCTCGTCGGCCACGAGCAAGTTCGTCCCGCGCCCGACCGCGACCCACGGCACGCCTTGGCTCTCGCACACCTCGACCAGGCGCGTGAGCGCGCCGACCGAGCCCACGCGCACGTAGAAGCGCGCCGGCCCCCCGATGCGGTAGCTTGTGTGGCGAGCCATCGGCTCGTGCGCGTAGATGTCGCCGTCGAAGCGCTCGTCGACGAGAAGCGCCTGCAAAGGCGAGGTGTGTCGTGCCGCCATAGGTGCGCCGCTACTCCTGAGCGCCTGCGACGGGCGCGCTGCCGGCGACGCCCGCAGCGCCCGCAGCGCCTACGGCGGCGTTCCCTTTGCCCGCGTCCGCGCCGAGCGCGTCGAGGATGTGCGGTCCGAGCGCCGTCACGTCGCCGGCGCCCATCGTGATCACCAAGTCGCCCGGGCACGCGAGGGCAGCCATAGCCGGAGCCGCGTCGATGCGGCGCGGCACGTAGTGCGCCTCGGGGTGGCCGTCGTGCTCGAGCACCACGTTCAAAAACGTCTTGCCGTTGATGCCGGGCACCGGCGCCTCGCCCGCCGAGTACACGTCCATGAACGTGACCGTGTCGGCCTGATCGAACGCGCTGCCGAACTCGTCGTGCAGCACCTCGGTGAACAGCCCCGCCCGCGAGTAGCGGTGCGGTTGGAACAGCACGTGCACGCGCGCAAAGTCGAGCGCGCGGGCGGCGGCGATGGTGGCGGCGATCTCGGTCGGGTGATGCGCGTAGTCGTCCACCACGGTCACGCCCGCGGCCTCCCCCACCAAATCGAAGCGGCGACGCACGCCCGAGAACTCGGCGAGCTTTTCCGCCGCCAGCGCAACGTCGAGCCCCAACGCGTCGATAAGCGTGAGCACCGCAGCGCCGTTGGTCACGTTGTGCATGCCCGGGTTCTGCTTGATGGAGCTTTCCACCACGCGCCCGTCGGACAGGCGCAGCGTAAACGTCGACCCCACGCCGCGCGGCGCGGCCTTCTCGATGCGCGCGTCGCAACCCTCGCCGAAGCCGTAGGTGACCACGCGCGTGCTGTTCTTGCGCGCCAACTCCACCAGCGCCGCGTCGTCGCCGCACACCACCACCGGCGCCCCTGCGGGCACCGAGGCGATGAACTTGCCGAACTGCGCGTAGATCTCGTCGAGGTTCGCGTAGTGGTCAAGATGGTCGGTCTCGACGTTCGTGACGATGACCGCCGCCGGCGACAGGTAGGTGAACGACTTGTCCGACTCGTCGGCCTCAACCACGTAATACTTCCCCGTGCCGGAATGCGCGTTCGTGCCGTAGGCGCGCACGATGCCGCCGATGAGGAAGGTGGGGTTTTCTCCCATGGCGTCGAGCGTGGAGGCCAGCATGGAAGACGTGGTGGTCTTGCCGTGCGTGCCCGCCACCGCCAGCGTGTCCAGCCCGCGCCCCAGGTGCGCGAGCATTTGCGCGCGATGGCGAATCTCAAGCCCGCGGCGCTTCGCCTCGATGAGCTCGGGGTTGTTCTCGAGGATGGCGGTCGACACCACCACGGTGGGGTTGCCCTGCGGGATGTTGTGCGCGTCTTGCCCGATGAACACTGTTACGCCCGCGTCCTCGAGCTGCTTGGTGTAGCGGCTCTCCTTCAAGTCCGAGCCGCTCACGCGCATGCCTTGGTCGTGCGCCACGCGCGCGATGCCGCTCATGCCCACACCGCCGACGCCGATGAAATGCAACGCCTCCACAGCCGTCTCGTCCATGGCCCAAACCCCTTTCCCAAGAAAAGGCCGCACGTTGCAAACGCCCGCGCGGCCGCCATACTTCCCTTTATTGTAAACGCGGGGCTATCCGCGTGCCGCGCCCATCACAACATCTGCCAAAATAGCGGCGGCGTCGGCGGTTTTCTGCGCGCGCGCCGCCTCGCTCATGGACGCGCGCACCGCCGCGTCGTCGATGAGCGTGAACACCTTTTCCGCGAACTCGGGCTCGCCGAGCGCGTCGTCGGCCATCATGTAGGCGCAGCCCGCGTCCACGTACGCGCGCGCGTTGGTGGTCTGGTGGTCTTCGGTGGCGAAGGGAAACGGCACGAGCAGCGCCGGGATGGCGCGCGCCGATATCTCGGCGAGCGAGGTGGCGCCCGCGCGCGACACGATGGCGTCGGCGGCGGCAAGCGTCTCGCCCATGCGGTCTTGGTATCCCATCAGGTGCCAGCGGGATTCCTCCGCCGCGTTAAGCGCCAGCGCCTCGCGCACGCTTTCGAGCTCCTTGGGGCCGGTGATGTGCACCACGTGCAGGTCGGGGCGGGAAAGCAGGTCGTCTTTCAGGGCGCACACGGCCTCGTTGATGTGACGCGCGCCCAAGCTGCCGCCGAATACGAGCAGCATGCGCGCGTCCTGCGGAATGCCGAGCATCGCGCGGCCTTCCTCGCGGCGCGCCGCCAAAACCGACGAGCGCACGGGGTTGCCCGTCACGTGCGCGCGACTTTTGTCGGGCACGGAGGCAAGCGTGTGCTCGTAGGTCAGGCACACGGCTTGGGCCTTCTTCGCCAGGTACTTGTTCGCCATGCCCATGACCGAGTTCTGCTCGTGCACCACCACCGGCACGCCGAGCTGCTCGGCCGCGCGCGCCACGGGGATGGACACATACCCGCCGAAGCCCACCACCACGTCGGGCTTGATCTCGTTAAACCATGCGCGCGCCGCGCGGGTCGACTTCGCGATCTTCGCCACGCCCGAGAAGATGGTGGTCGGGTGGTTGCGGTTGAAACCGCTCGCCTCGAACGCCTTGAAGGGAAGCCCCGCCTGCGGCACCAGCCGCGACTCCACGCCCTGCGGCGTGCCGGCGAAGCGCACCTCGCACCCGCGTTGCTGCAAAACCTCGGCCAGCGCAAGCGCAGGGTTAATGTGGCCTGCGGTTCCGCCGCCTGACAAAACAACCAGCATCCTTCTACCTCCTTGCTCCCTCAGCGCGCACGATGCGCAAGTCGGCGCGTCGCCGCTCGTACACGGAAGGCTCGCGCTCGGCGGCAGACACCGACAGCACAAGCCCCACGAGGACCATCGACGCAATGAGCGCCGTGCCGCCCGACGAGATGAACGGCAGCGGCTTTCCCGTGGTGGGCAGCACGCCGATGGCGCACCCCATGTTGAGAAACGCCTGCGCCACCAGCATGATCGAGCAGCCGCCCGCGATCATGGCGCCCACGTCGTCAGGCGACGCCGCCGCAATGCGCAGCCCCGACCACAAAACCGCGAGGAACAGAGCGATTACCAAAAGCGCGCCCGCCATGCCCAGCTCCTCGCACACGATCGAGAAGATGAAGTCGCTCTCCGACGCGAACAGGTAGGCGAACTTCTCGTGCGAGTTGCCCAGCCCCACGCCGAACAGGCCGCCCTCGGCGATGGCGTAGTACGAGCGGATGATGTTGTATCCGGAGCCGTAGCCGCCCTCGCCGTCGTTCCACGGGTCGAGGTACACCATGCGCCCCGAGCGGTAGTCGGAGCCGAAGATGGAAACAACCACCAGCCCCGCTCCTATGACCGCCACCGCGCCGAGCAAGCGCGTGGAGATGCCGCCGAGATAAGCAACGGCGAAGGCGCCCACCACGATGATGAGCGTGGTGCCGAGGTCGGACTGCGTTCGATACTGAATGAGAAGGGGGATGAGCACCAGTAGGAAAAGCTGGATGATGCACGCCTTCCACTCGATCGTGCCCGAGCGCGCATCGGCGATGATGCGGATGGTCATGAGCAAAAGCGTGATCTTCACGATTTCGGAAGGCTGCCCGCCGATCGATCCCACATAGAGCCAGCGCCGCGCGCCCGTGTCCAGGTCGGTGCCGAACAAAGCCGTGGCGACGATGAGCGCAATGCCCACGAGCCACGCGAACCACGTGAGGCGCCCGAGCCATGCGCGGTACGGGACGAATTTCCACAGGATGAAGATCAAAACCGCGCCCGCAAGCGCGAAGCCGCCCTGCGTGAGCGTGTCGCGCAACGGGTTTTTCCCCGCCTCGACCAAGTCGACCGACGAGGTGGAAAACACCATCACGAGCCCGATGAGCGTGAGCGCGAGCACCGAGAGCAGAAGCACGATGCGCGGCAGCTGCATGTCGGCGATGCCTGTTGACGTATGTCGATCGGCGCGTGCCACAACGGCGCCCTACTCCGCCGCCGCGCTCGTCGCGGCGCTTTCGAAAGCAGCAGACTCAGACGTTGCAGCGCCCGCCGCGCGCTCGGCGCGCTCGCGCACAAGCGCCTTGAACACGTCCCCGCGCTCCTCGAAGCAGCTGAACTCGTCGAACGACGCGCACGCCGGGGAGAGCACCACCACGTCGCCCGCCTGCGCGAGCGCCAGCGCCGCGTCGAGCGCCGAGGCCATGCCGCCCGCGCGCTCAACGGGGATGCCGCACGCCTCAAGCGGCTTGAACGCCGGCGTGAAGCGCGGCTCCGACTCGCCGAAGCACACTACGGCGCGCGCATGGACGCGGCACGCCTCCACGAGCGGCTCAAGGTCGGTTCCCTTGTCGCGGCCGCCGAGCAGGATGATCGGGCGTGCGGGGTCGAACGCTGCGAGCGCGGCAAGCACCGCGTCGACGTTGGTGGCCTTCGAGTCGTTGTAGCACTCCACGCCGCCGACGACGCCGCACGGCTCGATACGGTGCTCAAGCGGCGGGAAGCTGGCCAGGCCGCGCGCTATGCCCGCCGCCGGCACGCCGAGCGCCGCCGCCGCTGCCGCCGCCGCGAGCGCGTTGCCCTGGTTGTGGGCGCCCTTGATCTGCAGGTCGGACACGGCGCCCGTGCATACTTCCGCGCCGCGCAGCGCCACGTGCAAGCAGCCGTCGTCGCCCACGAAGGCGGCGTTTTCGGCCCCACAGGCCGCGCGCATGTCGCCGCGCAGGCCTGAGGCGGTGCCCACGGGCACGTAGTCGAACCCGCGCTCCTCGCGCGAGAGCGCCTTGATCTCGCGCACCTTCGCGCGCACCTCGTCGTTGGTGGCGTCGAGCACCGCCACCGCGCCCGGCACCGTGTGCAGGTTCGCCAGCACCTTCCACTTCGCCGCCGCGTAGTTCTCGTGGCTGCGGTGCCACTTCAAATGGTCGGGCGTGATGTTGAGCACCACCGCCACGTCGGGCGCGAAGTTCACCGTCGACGCCAGCTGGTACGACGACACCTCCGCCACGAACACGTCGGTCGCACCCGCCGCCACCGCCTCGATGCACGTGTCGCCGATGTTGCCCACCGCACTCGCGCGTAACCCGCACTCCTTGAGCACGTGCGCCGTGAGCGCCGTGGTGGTGGTCTTGCCGTTCGTGCCCGTGATGGCAACCCAGCGCGCGCCCGCCGCGCTTTCGCGCCAGGCGAACTCAACCTCGCTGATCACCTCGGCGCTTGCGTGCGCCGCGCTCTGGTAGAAGTCGGAGAACTGCGAGATGCCGGGGCTTGCGACACACACGTCGAACGCGTCGCCGAGGCGCGAGACGTCCTCGCAGTCGAACACCACGCGCGCGCCGCGGGCCTGCACGTGCTGCGCCCATGTACGCGCGTCGTCGTTGCCCGCGCCCGCCGCCACGCACAGCTCGCTCACGCGCCCTTCCGGCTGCGCGAGCAGATATTCCACGCAAGCACGGCCGCTCTTGCCGAGCCCCAAGACCAAAACGCGCCCCAACTTCTCGGGCGCGCGCTTTCGATCAGGCAGATACGTCACGTCTCGTTCCCCTTCCACGATAAAGCCTCAACGCCCCCTCGTCACACAAGCGTCGTGGCGAAGTACAGGCCGAAGCCGCACGCCGCGAGCACGCCCGACACGATCCAAAAACGCACGACCACCTTCGTCTCGCTCCACCCCTTCTTCTCGAAATGGTGGTGCAAAGGCGCCATGAGGAAGATGCGCTTGTGCGTCCTTTTGAAGTACGCCACTTGGATCATGACCGAGAGCGCCTCGGCCACGAACAGGCCGCCGATGATGATGACCACGAACTCAGTCTTGGTGACCACCGACAGACACCCGAGCGCCATGCCGAGCGCCAGCGAGCCGGTGTCGCCCATGAAGATGTCGGCGGGAAACGAGTTGAACCACAGAAAGCCGACGCACGCGCCCGCGAGCGCCGCCGCGAAAATGGCGGGCTCGAGCAGGTTCGAGCGGTAGGCGATGGCCGCCATCACGATCATCACGATCATCACCGTGCCCGCCGCCAAGCCGTCGAGGCCGTCGGTAAGGTTCACCGCGTTGCACATGCCCACCAGCAAGATCAAGTCGAAGGCGAGGTAGAGCCACGGGATGGAGATGCCGTCGCCGATGGGCAGCACCGTGGTGAAGATGCCCAGGTCAAACGTGTAGACGAACGGGATTTCCACCGTGGGCTCCACACCGAGCAGGTTCACCGCCACCAGCACGAACACGCCCGCGATCACGAACTGCCCGATGAGCTTCGCGCGCGGGGTGAGGCCGAGCGAGCGCTCGTGCGCCACCTTCGAGCCGTCGTCGATGAGCCCGAGCACGCCCGTGAGCACCGTGGCGCCGAGCAGCAAAAACGTCTCGGGCACGGGAATGCCCACCAAAAGCGTGGTGACGATCACCGCGATGAGCATGATGACGCCGCCCATCGTGGGCGTGCCCTGCTTCACCAAGTGGCTTTGCGGGCCGTCGGCGCGCACCTGCTGCCCGATGTGGCTCGACTTCAAAAAGCGAATCCACGCCGGCATGAGCGCCATGGTGACCACCAACGCCAACACGATGGCGATGAACACGAGAAACGTCGGATACGAACTGAAAGCAGAGAACATATTAGCTGACCAATCCTTCGACCACGCGGGTAAGCCCCATGAAGTGGGACGCCTTCACGAGCACCGCGTCATCCTTTTCCAAGTAAGCGTCGAGCACCTCGAGCACGTCGGCCACGGTGCGGGCGCGCACAACACGGCTTTCGTCCATGCCCGCCTCCTCGGCCGCCGCCGCAATGTGCTCGGACAGCTCGCCCACGCAAATGAGCATATCGAGCGGCAGCGTTGCCGCCATGCGGCCGATGCCCTCGTGACAGGCGCGCGCGAAGTCGCCGAGCTCGCCCATGTCGCCGAGCACCGCCACGCGCCGCCCGCGCACGGAAAGCGCGCAGAAGGTAGAAAGCGAGGCACGCATGGAGTCGGGGTTGGCGTTGTAGGCGTCGTTCACGATGGTGAAGCCGCCGCGCGCCGTGATGACCTCCTGCCGGCCGCTCTCGGGAACCGAGCGCTCGAGGGCGCGGGCAACGACGTCGAGGGAAAGCCCGAGCCTGCGCCCCACCGCCGCCGCCGCGCACGCGTTGTGCACGTTGTGCATGCCGCGCAGGCTCAAATGGCACGCCGCGCGCTCGACGGCGGCGCCGTCGGCGTCGGTGTCGGCGACGGCGAGCGGTGTCGAAGCGCTCGCATTCGTCGGTACGGGCGCGAACCCGCGCGCGCACAGCGTGAAGCGCGGGCGACCCTCGTCGTCGAGCTCGACGCCTTCCGCCCACACGCACGGCTGGGCAGCCGCGCCCGCGCCGTTGAACGACACGCGCTCGTTTCCCCATGCCCTAAGGCCCGATGTGTCCCACACGAAGTCGGCCATGTCGTCGGCGGCGTTGAGAAACGCCACGCCCGAGCCTTTCGGCAGCGCGGCGATGAGCTCGGCCTTCGCGCGCGCGATGTTCTCGCGGCTGCCCAAAAGCTCGATGTGGCTCTCGCCCACGTTCGTGATCAGACCCCAGTCGGGTCGCACGAAGTCGCACAGCGCGGCAATCTGGCCTAAACCCCGCATACCCATCTCGACCACGACCACCTGCGTGTCGGGGTCGGCGGCAAGCAGCGTGCGCGGCACGCCGAGCTCGTTGTTCTGGTTGGCCTTCGTGGCAACCACCGACAGGCCCGCGGCCGCCACGTCGCGCACGAGGTTTTTGGTGGTGGTCTTGCCGGTCGAGCCCGTCAGCCCGATCACGCGGCCTTTGAGATGGCCCCGCCACGCGCGCGCCAGGTCGGTAATGGCCGCCGCCGTGTTGGGAACCTCGATCACCGACGCGCCCAGCTCGCGCGCCAATGCGCACGTGGCGGCGTCGGGCATCTCGCTCACGAGCGCCGCGCGCGCACCCGCGCGAAGCGCCGACGCCACGAAGACGTGTCCGTCGGTGCGCTCGCCCGGAAGCGCCACGTAGAGCCAGCCCGGCTCCACCTCGCGCGAGTCCCACGTGACGCCGCGCATCAGCTCGGCGGCGTCGATGGGGGAAACGACGAAGCTGCCGCCCGTGTAGGTTGCGATCTGCTTGTGGTTGAGGCGCACTACCGCTCGCCCCCGTCTGCGCAGCCGGCGTCCGCGACGTTAGCGCCCGCCTCGGCGGCTTCGCCGACACCCGCGCCCTTGATGCGCTCGAGCGCCTCGCGCGCCACCACGCGGTCGTCGAACGACAGCACCTCGTCGCCCACCAGCTGGTAGTCCTCGTGCCCCTTGCCCGCCACGAGCACGCAGTCGCCGGGACGCGACAGATCGATGGCGCGCTCGATGGCGGAACGCCGGTCGCACACCACCTCGTAGCTCTCGCTCGGCTCGCCCATGCCAGCCACGATGTCCTCGATGATGGCCTCGGGGCGCTCGTGGCGCGGGTTGTCGCTCGTGACCACGGCGTAGTCGGCCTCAAGCGCCGCGCGCCCCATGATCGGGCGCTTGCTCGCGTCGCGGTTGCCGCCGCAGCCGAACACCACGAGCGTGCGCCGCTTCGAGAGCGCCTTCACCGAGGAGATCGCCTTGGTCAGCGCGTCGGGCGTGTGCGCGTAGTCGACGTACACCGACACGCCGCCGTCGCACGCCGCCTTCACGCGTTCAAGGCGCCCCGGCACCGACGGCACGTCGGCGAGCGCCTCCACGATGACCTCGGGCGCGATGCCCAGCTGCATGCCGATGCCGAAGGCGCACATCACGTTCTCCACGTTGAAGCGCCCCACAAGCGGGTAGGTGAAGTCGAACGTGTGCCCGCGCACGTCGAGCACCACGTGGGTGTGCGCGGCGTCATAGGACACCTCGACCGGATGGATTTGCGCCGAAGCGTCGAACCCGCAGGTGATGACGGCGTCGCCCGCCGCCGTGCAGCGGCGCAACAGCTCGACGCCCCACTTGTCGTTGATGTTGATCACGCGGCGCGCGGGGTAGTCGCCCGAGAACAAAAGCGCCTTCGCCTCGAAGTAGGCGTCGAAGGTGTGGTGGTAGTCGAGGTGGTCCTGCGTGAGGTTGGTGAACGCCGTGACCGCGAAATGCGTGCCCCACGTGCGCACCAGGTCGAGCGCGTGCGAGCTCACCTCCATAGCCACCACGTCGCAGCCCGCCTCCCTCATGCGCGCGAACGTGCGCTGCAAATCGGGCGACTCGGGCGTTGTGTGCTCGGACTTCTCGGACACATCCCCTATGCGCGTGCCCACCGTGCCGATGACGCCCGTGCGCTTGCCCGCTACGCGCGCAATGTGCTCGACCAGGTAGGTGGTGGTGGTCTTGCCGTTCGTGCCGGTCACGCCGACCAGCGAGAACGCCTCCGACGGGTTGTCGTAGAAGCGCGCCGCCGCGTGTGCCATCGCCTTGCGGCTGTCGGACACCACTACTTCCGTCACGTTCGTCGCGTCGGCCAAATACACCTTGCGCTCAACCACGAGCACCTTCGCGCCCCGGTCGATGGCGTCTTGCGCAAACGTGTGGCCGTCGGTGGAAAAGCCCACGATGCAGAAAAACACGTCGCCCTCGCTCACGCGGTCGCTGCGGTAAGCGAGGCCTCCCACCTCCTCGTCGGCGTTGCCGAGAATGGTGCATTCAAGTCCCTCGAAAAGCTCCGCGCATGTCTTGCTCATGGTATCTTGTCCTCACTCAGGCACAATGTTGTATTGCTCAATAGCATTCGACATTATATCTTTAAAAATCGAAGCCACCGAAGCCTCGCTGTAAACCTCGTTTGCACTCACAAAACAAACTAACGAACTCGACGAATTGTCGATGAAGCCGGCGAAGCACAGGTTGTACTTGCCCTTCACGTATCCGCCGTCGCCGGCGATCTCGGCGGTAGAGGTTTTGCCGACCACTTCGTATCCCTCGATGTTGGCGTCTTTGCCGGTGCCGTCCTCGACCACGGTGCGCAGCATACTCTTGATCTGGTCGAGCGCGCCGTCGTTTTCCATCACGGTCTTCTGCTCGTACTCGGGCGTCTCGCCCGTTTGCGGGTACGCAATGAGGAAGTGCGGCGTCACCGCCACGCCGTCGTTGGCGATGGCGGCGTAGAAGCGCGTCATCTGCAGCGGCGTGCACGTGATGCCTTGACCGAAGCTCACGTTGTAGCCGGTGATGGTCGCCCAGTCCTCGAAGTCCTGCATGAGCCCCGAGGACTCGCCGGGGTAGTCCACGCCCGTAAGCTCGTTGAGGCCGAAGCGCTCGATGGAGTTGTTCAGCGCCGCGAAGCCCACCTTGTCGATGGCAAGGGAGATGCCCACGTTCGAGGAATTGTTGAGGATCTCGCGCAGCGTCATGGTAGTGTCGGCGCGGGCGTGCGCGTCGGATATCTCGTACTCGTCGGCTTGAATGTAGCTCGGGCAGTACAGCGTGTCCTCCGAGCTCATCACGCCCGATTCGAGCACCGTAAGCGCCGAGACGGTCTTGAAGATCGATCCCGGCTCGAACGCCTGCGTGACGGCGGTGAGGTTGTCCGAGCCCACCTCAGACTCCTCGCGGTTCGTCAGGTCGAGGTAGGGCAGCGAGCAGATGGCGTAGATCTCGCCGGTCTCGGCGTCCATCACCACCGAGTTGCCCTTCTCGCCGGCGATCTGCGGCGCCTCGACGCCCTCTTTGAGCGCGCGCTCCACTTCGCTTTGCAGCTTGATGTCGATCGACACCATGATGTCTTGCCCGTCGACGGCCTCCTCCACGTTGCGCAGACCGCCCGGGATGGGCGTGCCGTCGTGCCCGCGCTCGATCTCGTAGGTGCCGGGCGTGCCCTTGAGGATGTCGTCGTATTGCAGCTCAAGGCCCGAGATGCCGTTGCCGTCGACGTCGCACGCGCCGATGACCTGGCCGCCCGCCGCGCCGTTGGGGTACTCTCGCCGCGTGTCGGCGACGAAGTACAGCCCCGCGATGTTGAGGTCCTCAAGCTGCGACGCCGCCTCCACGTCGGCTTGGCGCTTCACGTACACGAACGTCGCCTCGTCGCGCGTGAGGATGTCTTTGTAGTCGGCCGCCGACCCGCCGAGCAGCTCGGCGATCTTCGCGGCGGCGTAGTTCGCGTCGGTCACCTCGGTGGGGTTGCAGTACACCGTGGTGGCGTCGACGCTGATGGCAAGCACCACGCCGTTGCGGTCGTAGATGGTGCCGCGCTTGGCCGTCTCGGTCCACGAGGGCGTGCGCGACGCCTGCGCCTGGGAGGAGTATTCGTCTTGCACGATCACCTGGAGGTAGAACAGCCGGCAGAAGAAGACGAGCGCCAAAACCAAAAAGATGAGGAACGGAAAGCCAAGACGCGCGTCGCCCACCGACTCGACAAGCGCCGCGACGCGTCCCACGCCGGGGATGTTGACGGGAGTGCGCTCGGTTTTGCCCGCGCCTTTGCGAGCGCCGCGGTCGTGCGCTGAGTCGCCGCGCGAAAAGCCGCCGCTGCGGACGCCGCCCCCGTTGCCGCGGCGTGAGCCGCGCGAGGCGCCTGCGTCGCGCGCGTCCGACGAGCGCCGCGCGCGGCTTGCCCCGCCGCTGCTTGAATACGTGCTCTGCGCGCTGCGGCTGCGCGAACGCGTCCGCGAGCCGCGCGCGTTGGGTGTGCGTTCCCCCACGCTTCGCCCCTACGCGCCTGCGCCCGCGCCGTTCGCAGCCGCCACGCGAGCGCTCTGAGAAAGCGAAAGGTTGCCTTCCGCGTCGGTTTTCACCACGTCTTCCGCAAGGGTGATGGACGCCACCTCGTCGGGCACCGCCATGCCGAGCGCCGCCGCCTGCTCCTTGACGTGCGTTGAATTGGAAAGCGCGCTTTGCGTCACTTCGAGCTTGCTGCCCTCCACGCGCGCCTCGTCTATTTGCGACTCGTACTGCTGCGCCTCGAGCGCCGCCGCCACCGCCGCCGAGCTTAACGCCACGCGCGCCGCGCCCAGAAGGGCCAGCGCCACCAGCACCACGGCAACGACCTTCGCCACCGTCACAACAGACGAAGAAACCCCTTCGGTGCGGGGTTGCCTTCCGCGTCCGGGCACGACGCTGATGTCGGATTCGGCGAAACGCTCGCGCTCGTAGGCGCGCGCGGTCGAATCGTAAAGATCATACGCTGGTACAGCGCTCACGTCCTGCCCTCCTTTGCTTCGTCTGTGGTGTGTTTAGGCGCAGGCACCTTTTTTACTTATGTGTGAACACGGGGGCAAAAACCCTGCTCACTGGGTCGGCGAACGGGGCTTGCGTCCCCCACGTTCACGACCGTTTTATTCTCTTACCTGAAGTCGGCACGCTTTTCCGCCACGCGCAGCTTGGCGCTGCGGGAGCGTGCGTTGCGCTCGACTTCCTCGGACGTCGGCACGAGCGGCTTGCGCGTGACAACGTCGAGCACCGGCTTTTTCCCGCACATGCACATCGGAAGGTCGGGCGGACACGTGCAGCGGTTCGCAAACGACGCGAACGTGTCTTTGACGATGCGGTCTTCCAACGAGTGATAGCTGATCACCGCGATGCGCCCCCCGGGATTGAGCCAGCGAACCGCCGCGTCGAGCCCGCGACGCAGAACGGTCAGCTCCGAGTTGACTTCAATCCGAAGCGCCTGGAAGGTGCGCTTGGCGGGGTGTCCCCCCGCGCGCCGCGCCGATGCCGGGATGGCCGCCTTGATGACGTCGACCAGCTGCTCGCTCGTCTCGATCGGCGCGTTCTCGCGAGCGCGCACGATGAACTCGGCGATGCGGCTTGCCCACTTCTCGTCGGAGTAGGCTCGGATAATCCGGGCGAGATCTGCTGCGTTGTAGGTGTTGACGATCTCTGCTGCGGTTAAGGTGGTGTTACCCGGATCCATCCGCATATCGAGAGGGCCGTCCTCCTTGAAGGAGAAGCCCCGCGACGGCGTGTCGATCTGCACCGAGGAAACGCCCAAATCGAACAGGATGGCGTCGATCCCCGGCACTTCCGCACTGGTCAAAAGCTCGTCGAGGTCCCCGAAGTTGCCGCGCAAAAGCTCAAGGCTCGGACGCGCCGCCTCGTCGATCGCACCGAGCCGTTCCGCAGCGGCGCTAAGCGCCACCTCGTCTTGGTCGATGCCGATGAGCGTGCCGCGCTCCCCCAGCTTCTGCGCCGCCGCGAAGGAGTGCCCCGCGAATCCCAGCGTAGCGTCCACAAACGTCTGCCCGCGCTTGAGGGCAAGTTGACTCAAGCATTCGTCGAGCATGACGGGAATATGCCGATATTCACTTGTCATTGCGCTCACGCCTTACGACTCCTCGTAGAACACCGACAAATCGACGTCAGCGAACTCGTCGTCGTAGCGCTTCGCGTCCCAGATCTCGAAGCGGCCCGTGTTGCCCACCACCACAACATCTTTGTCGATGCCGGCGGCGGCGCGAATTTCCGACGAAAGCATGATGCGGCCCGAGCCGTCGACCTCAACGTCGTTCGCGCGCGCCTTCAAAAGGCTGCGCAACTTGACATGCTTGCGGTTGGAAGCTTTATACTCGCCGAAGCGATCGGCGAACAGCTGGTCAACCCAAGCGTTGAAGTCGGGGTTCTCGAACACGTACACGCACTCGTCGGCGGGTTCGAGGGTCACCACGAGGTCTTTGGAAAGCACCTTGCGGAATTTCGCGGGAAGGGCCACGCGACCTTTGCTGTCGACCTTGAAGCGGAACAAGCCGTTGAGATCAACCGGGCAATGCGGTTGCTCAGCTTGCTTCGCCTCTGTGACGGCTTCGGTCATCGATCCTCTCCGGGTTGCGTTTATGTTGGATTCTGAATGCGTTTGGTGCTGCGTTTCAAAATCCCGCGAAGGTGGTTTTCCATGTGGTGCATATTACCCCACAACCCCCCACTTCGCAACATTTCAGTGCACATTTCGGTGAATTTTGCCCCACCGAAAACAAGCGTAACGGTCCCGTTGAAATGCCGATGTGGGGCGCAAGATATAGAAAATTGTGGGGGAAATTGCTTTTTAAATGCAATATATAGTGTTAGATCACAACAAATACCACTTGATGTGGAGAAGCCAGAAGGTAACCAGTGGGGCTTTGTGGGGCATAAATACCCCAACAACGCGCCGTTGAGCCAACCGCCCGCGCGCCCCGCCCGCCGCAAGCCTCACCACGTTTCCTGCACAATTTGGAAGGGCGAAAAGGAATCTACGCGTTCCACCGTGGGTGGGCTTGGCGGTACTCTTCCTGAAGATGGGTGCGGTCGATGTGCGTGTAAATCTGGGTGGTCGAGATGCTCGAGTGCCCCAGCATTTCCTGGATGACGCGCAAATCGGCGCCGCCTTCGAGCAGGTGCGTGGCAAACGAGTGGCGCAGCGTGTGGGGGTGCAAGCCCTCGATTCCCACGCGCTCGCCCGCCGCCGCCACAATGTTGTACACGCTTTGGCGCGTGAGGCGCCCGCCGCGCGCGTTCAAAAACACCGCCGCGTAGTCGGCGGGCTTGAGGTTTCGCGCCTTGAGGCTCAACGTCGCGCGCGCGTCGTCGAGGTAGCGCATAAGGCTTCGCGCCGCCGCGCCCGACACGGGCGTGATGCGCTCCTTGCCGCCCTTGCCGCGCACCAGCAAAAACCCCTCCTCGAGGTGGACGTCCCCCAGGTTAAGCCCGCACGCCTCGCTTGCGCGCAGCCCGCAGCCGTAAAGAACCTCCAGAAGCGCGCGGTCGCGCAGGCCGGTAGGCGTCTCGCCGTTGCTCGCGTCGAGCAGCGCGAACACCTGCGCAACCGAGAGTACGTCGGGCAAGCGGTCGGGTATTTTCGGCGTGTCTATCAGGTGGGCGGGGTTGCCCTTTGTGTACTCCTCGCGCTCAAGGTAGCGGTGAAACCCCTTGACCACCGACATGCGGCGATTGATCGAGGAGGGCGCATACCCCGTCTGAGAAAGCTGCGCCTCGAAGTCGAGCACCGCTTCGCGCGTGACGGAGCGAACGTCGTCGACGCCATGCCGCGCGAGGTAGTCCGCATAGCTGCGCAGGTCGCGCTCGTACGCCTCGACCGTCCGAGGAGAGGCGCCCCGCTCGATGCGCAGAAAACTCAGATACTCGTCGACTAAGCCGACAATAGACACGCCCCGCCTCCCTTCGCGCCGCACAGATCGAAACCATCATAGCGGAAAGGGGCGAAAGCGGGGCACGCCGTTGCGCTTCTACTTCCCGCTTTCCTTGATGGCCGCGCCCACGAAGTCGCGGAACAGCGGGTGCGGGCGGTGCGGGCGGCTTTTGAACTCGGGATGCCCTTGGCTGGCCACGAACCACGGGTGATCGGGCAGCTCCACCATCTCGGTTAAGCGCTCGTCGGGCGAGAGGCCCGAAATGCGCAGCCCCGCCTCCGTCAAGCGGTCGCGAAACGCGTTGTTCACCTCGTAGCGATGGCGATGACGCTCGTAGATCACCGGCTCGCCGTACGCCTCCCACGCGCGCGAGCCTTCCGCCACCTTGCACGGGTAGGCGCCCAGGCGCATGGTGCCGCCCTTGTCCTCGACGTCCTCCTGCTCGGGCATGAGGTCAATCACGGGGTAGGTTGCCTCCGGGTCGAACTCGGCCGACGTGGCGCCCTTCAGGCCCGCCACGTTGCGCGCGAACTCGCACACCGCCGCTTGAAGCCCCAAGCAGATTCCCAGGTAGGGCACGTTGTGCGTGCGCGCGTACTTCGCCGCGGCGATCTTGCCCTCGAATGCCCGCTGCCCGAAACCGCCCGGCACCAGAATGCCGTCCATGCGCCCGAGCACCTCTTCGGCGTTCGCGTCGGTTAGCTCCTCGCCGTCGACCAGCTCCACGTTCACATGGCGCCCGTGGTACACGCCCGCGTGCCCGAGCGCCTCGATCACCGACAGGTACGCGTCGGGCAGGCTCACGTACTTGCCCACCACGGCGACGTTCACCTCACCCTCGCAGTTCGCCGCGTCGCGCAAAAAGCCGCGCAGGTCGGACAGGTCGGCCTCGCGGCGCTCAAGGCCCAGCCGGTCGAGCACCTTCACGTCGAAGCCCTGGTCATACAGCGCCAGCGGCACCTCGTAGATGGAGGGCGCGTCGGTGCACGCCAGCACGTCGTCGGTTGCCACGTCGCAGAACAGGGCGATCTTCTCGCGCACCTTCGTGGTGATCTCGTGGTCGGAGCGGCACACGATGAAGTCGGGCTGCACGCCGATCGAGCGCAGCTCCTTCACGGAGTGCTGCGTGGGCTTGGTCTTCACCTCGTGCGCGGCGGCGATGTAGGGCACCAGCGTCACGTGCACGAACAGCACGTCGCCCGGCGCCTTCTCCTTCTTGAACTGGCGCGCCGCCTCGATGAACGGCTGGCTTTCGATGTCGCCGATGGTGCCGCCGATCTCGGAGATCACGATGTCGGCGCAGCTTTGGTCGGCGATGCGGCGCAGACGCTCCTTGATGGCCTCGGTCACGTGCGGAATCACCTGCACGGTGCCGCCGAGGAAGTCGCCGCGGCGCTCGCGCGCGATGAGGGTTTGGTAGATCGAGCCCTGCGTGAAGTTGCTCTCGCGCGTGAGGTTCTCGTCGATGAAGCGCTCGTAGTGCCCGAGGTCCAAATCGCCCTCGTGGCCGTCCTCGGTGACGAACACCTCGCCGTGCTGAAACGGGCTCATAGTGCCCGGGTCGACGTTGAGATAGGGGTCCATCTTCTGCATGGTCACCTTGTAGCCGCGCGCCTTCAGCAAATGCCCCAGCGACGCCGCCGTAATGCCCTTGCCCAGCGACGACACCACGCCGCCCGTCACGAAGATGTGTTTCGCCATGATGCTCCTATCCGTCGATCAACGCATAAACCAACGGGATTTTATTCTACGGCGCGAGCACCCCCGCCGCCGCCCGCAAGGACAGGTTTTTACAAAGGCGAAACGAAGCCCGCAGGGCGCGCGGCTTCGCTATAATGCAGAGGGCGCTTTTACGCACCCGCAGCGCACGCAACCCGCGACGCGCTCGCGCGCAGCGGGTGCTCGCGAGCGACGCGCGACGCGCAACACGCCGCACCACCTTCCGCCGTCGACCGAAAAGGAGAACCATGCAGCGCGGTTTCGACAACGACAAGTACATCCAACTGCAGGCCGAGCGCATCCGAGAGCGCATCAGCCAGTTCGGAGGCAAGCTCTACCTCGAGTTCGGCGGAAAGCTGTTCGACGACTACCACGCCAGCCGCGTGCTGCCCGGCTTCGAGCCCGACTCGAAGATCCGCATGCTGAAAAGCCTGATCGACGACGTGGAGATCGTCATCGCCATCAACGCGAACCACATCGAGAAGTCGAAGGTGCGCGGCGACCTCGGCATCACCTACGACGAGGACGTGCTGCGCCTCATGGACATCTTCCGCTCGATGGGTTTCATGGTGGGCAGCGTCGTGATCACGCACTACGCCAGCCAGCCCGCCGCCGACGCCTTCCGCGCGCGGCTGACCGCCATGGGCATCACGAGCTACCTGCACTACCCCATCGCCGGCTACCCCTACGACATCGACCACATCGTGAGCGACGAGGGCTACGGCAAAAACGACTTCGTGGAAACGTCGCGCCCGCTCGTGGTGGTGACCGCGCCAGGACCCGGCTCCGGCAAGATGGCCACGTGCTTAAGCCAGCTCTACCACGAGAACAAGCGCGGAGTTACCGCCGGCTACGCCAAGTACGAGACGTTCCCCATTTGGAACCTGCCGCTCAAGCACCCCGTGAACATCGCCTACGAGGCCGCCACCGCCGACCTTTCCGACGCCAACATCATCGACCCGTTCCACCTGGAGGCGTACGGGGAAACCACGGTGAACTACAACCGCGACGTGGAGATATTCCCCGTGCTGAAGTCAATGATGGAGCGCATCTTGGGTGAAAGCCCGTACCAGTCGCCCACCGACATGGGCGTGAACATGGCCGGCTTCGCCATCGTCGACGACGATGCCGTGCGCGACGCCGCCAACATGGAGATCGTGCGGCGCTACTTCCACGCGGCGGTGAAGGCGAAGCGCTCGGGCACGCCCGAGGCCGAGGAAGAGGTGCAGAAGCTCGAGATGATCATGAACCAGGCGGGCGTGAACGCGAACTTGTCGCCCGCGCGCTCGGCGGCGCTGCTGAAGGAGGAAACGACCGGCGGTCCTGCGGGCGCGATGGTGCTGCCCGACGGGCGCGTGGTCACGGGCAAGACGGGCAACCTCCTCGGCGCGGCGTCGGCGCTGCTGATGAACGCGCTCAAGGGCGTCTCGGGCGTCGACGACGAGCTTTACGTGATCTCCGACGACGTGCTCGAGCCCATCTGCCACCTGAAAACCGAGCACCTGAAAAGCCAAAACCCGCGTCTGCACTCCGACGAGACGCTGCTGGCGCTTTCCATTAGCTCGGTGACCAACCCGATGGCCGAGCGCCTCATGGAAAACGTCGACAAGCTGCGCGGCTGCGACGCGTACTTCAGCGTGATCATCTCGTCGACCGACGAGAAGCTCTACCGCACGCTCGGCATCAACGTCTGCTGCGAGCCGAAATACGAGCAGCATAGGTACTACCACAAGTAGAAGGCGTTTGTCGCATTGTCCGCGCGCAGCGTCGGGCGGTTCCGTCTGCCCCGTTAGAGCAGACGGAACTAGAAGAACGTTTCTGCGGCGTGCTGGTAGAAGTTCTCGCCGTTGGCGCGCAGAAGCACAGTGGGAACGTCGCCGCGCCGCACGTACACGCGCTTCACGGGGCGGTCGAACACGAGCATGTCGCCGTCGACGAACAGCGTCGCCTCGCGGTCGCCCCCCTTGCCGTCGAGCGTCACGCACACCACGTCGGCCTCGCCGGTGAGGATGGCGCGCGCGTGCAGCGTGTGGGGTGCCAACGGCACGCATACGAGACCTGAGAAGCTCGGCGCCACCAACGGCCCGCCCGCCGAGAGCGCATACGCCGTCGAACCCGTGGCCGTGGCCACCACCATGCCATCGCCGCGCATGCGCGCGATGCGGTTGTCGGAGATGTCGAGCGTCACGTCGATGATGCGGCCCATCGCGCCGCGCGTGATCGCAATCTCGTTGAGCGCGAAAAACGAGCGCGCGCCGTAGCGACCTTCCGCGTTCACGCCAAACGGCGCTTGTTCCAAACGGTCGAGCGCCTCCTCGCCGAAGAGCGCTTCCCCGCCGGCGCCATCCGCGCCCACCGCTGCCGCCCCAGCACCCGCGCCGCCCGCGCCCGCGCCGCACGCGCCCGCCGCGTCGCGCGCCTCATCTGCATCTGAGTCGCATTCGCCCGCCGCCTCGCCCGCCTCCTCGGCATCGTCGTAGGGGTCGCGCTCCCCCTCACACACCACGTCGATGCGCAGGTTCGCCCGCCGCTCAACCGTCATCTCGTCGCCGAGGGCGCGCGCCACCATCGCCACCACGCCTTCCTCGCAGTCGTTCGCCAGAAAGCCCAAGTGCCCGAAGTTGATGCCCAAGATGGGCACATTTCGCCCCGCAACGAGACGCGCGGTGTGCAGCATAGTGCCGTCGCCGCCGAGCACCACCGCCAGGTCGAGCGCGTCGGGCAGCGAGCGGCGCGCGTCTTTGTGCGCCGCGCTTCCGCTGATCTGCGCCACGTCGAGCAGCGTAAACGCCACCCCCTGCGTCGAGAAGTACGTCGCCAAGAGCAGCGACGCATCGATTGCCTGCGGATTGGAGTTATTGCGTACGATAAGCACGTGCATGATGGCCCGCTTTCCCGTTTTGCTATGATTGAGTGACATTATATCCGATGCGCAGATTGGTCCTGACACATGCCCGACAAGCTCAAACGAGCTCGACATACGCACGGTGCGTATGCGCGCATCGAGAACTCCCCTGCGAAGCAGGCCGCCGAAGCCGCCCCGACGCCGACTGCGGCGGTGAGCTCAGCCGACGCAACCGACAAGCCCCGCGGTCGCCATGCGACTTCGCACGCCGCCCCACGCCACGCAGGCGTCGACCGCACCGTGCCCGCGCTCTACGCGCCGGGGGAAACGGGGCTCATCCCCGTCGTCGGCTCGCACGCGGGCATCGACCGCACCGCCGTCGACCCGTTCGAGCCTAAGCCCGAAGCAAGCGCAGTCAACCGCAAGCCCGCAGCCGACGCAAGCGCTCCCAGCTCCACCCCTGCCGAGCGCACGCCCGAGGTTGGCGCGTCGGCTGCGCTCATCAGCATCTGCACCATCATCTCGCGCATCACCGGGTTCGCGCGCACGTGGGCCATGGCTTTCGCGCTCGGCGCCACGTTCGTCTCAAGCTCGTACCAGGTGGCGAACAACCTGCCCAACATGCTCTACGAGCTGGTGATGGGCGGCATGCTCACCACGGCGTTTTTGCCCGTGTACCTGTCGGTAAAGAAGAAGCTCGGCAAGCAGATGAGCGAGGAATACGCCTCGAACCTGCTCACCATCGTGGTGGCGGGGCTCGGGGTGGTGTCGGTGCTGTGCATGATATTCCCCGCCCAGGTCATCTACACGCAAACGTTCTATTCCGACCAGCAAGAGATGGACCTGGCGGTGTTTCTCTTCCGCTTCTTCGCCATCCAAGTGGTGTTCTACGGGGCGTCGTCCATCATATCGGGCCTGCTCAACGCCAACCGCGACTACCTGTGGGGCGCCATCGCCCCCGTGCTCAACAACGTCATCGTGATCGCGACGTTTCTCGCCTACGCGTTCGTGGCGCCGACAAACCAGGAACTCGCCTTCTACATCATCGCCATCGGCAACCCGCTCGGCGTGTTCGTGCAAATGGCCATACAGCTGCCCGGCCTCGCACGCAACGGCATCCGTCTGCGCCCGCACATCAACCTGCACGACCCCGCCCTGCGCGAGACGCTCAGCCTCGGGTTGCCGGCGCTTTTCGTCACCATCTGCTCGTTCGTCACCGTGTCGGTCACGAACGCCGCCTCGTACTGCTTCGCCGACAACGGCCCGTCGGTCATCGCCTACTCGCGGCTGTGGTTCACGTTCCCCTACTCGTTTTTGGCCGTGCCCGTGGCAACCGCCATGTTCACCGAGCTTTCCGATATGCAGGCCGACGGCAACCGCCCCGGCGTGGTGCGCGGCATCGTCAACGGGTCGAACCAAATTTTCTTCCTGATGATCCCGTTCGCGCTCTACCTCGTCGTGTTCTCGGTGCCGCTCGTGACGCTTTACCACATGGGCGCGTTCACCGCCGACAGCATCGGGCAGATCGCGTCGTACCTGGCGGTTCTCGCGGTTGCGCTGCCGTTTTACGGCGTGAACTCCTACCTCCAGATGGTGTTTTCGAGCATTCGGAAGATGAAGGCGTGCTCGGTGGTGATGTTCGTGGCGTCGGCGGCGCAGGTGGGCATTATCGGCGCGGCGGCATGGGGCGTGCAAAACGGAATCCCCGTGAGCATCGAGAGCATCGCGTGCGGCACCATCGCGTCGTACCTGATCAGCGACGTGTTGATGTTCTTATACCTGCGGCGCGTCTATGGGCGCATGGGCCTTGGATCGACTGTGCTCGCCTGCTTGCGCGGCCTTGCGCTCGGCGCGGCGGGAGCGGTGGCGGGCGGCGGCGCGCTGTTCTTGCTTGAGACGCTCGTCGCGCCGTTGAGCGGGTCGATCGCGCAAGCGTTCGCCTACGTGGTGGCAGGCGGAGTCGTAGCGCTTGTGGTTACGTTTGCGCCCGCCGTGAAGCTGCAGCTCCCCGAGGCAGCCTTCGTCACGGGCATTGTGGAGAAGGTCGCGCGGAAACTCAGGAGGTAGAAGCGCGGGCGGAAAACGGAGCGAACGCGGGGACGTAGCCCTGTTTTACCCCGCTTTCCGCGTTCGCATACTCAACAAAAAGGAGGCACAACCGTGACCATTATAAAGAAGTCGTCCGCCGAGATCGAAGCCATGAAAGAGGCGGGGCGACTGTCGGCGAAGGTGTTGCGCGAGGTAGGCGCGCTCGTGCGCCCGGGAGTCTCGACGCTTGAGCTCGACCAATGTGCGGAGGAGCTGATCCGCCAAGAGGGCGGCGTTCCCGCGTTCAAAGGATACGGCGGGTTTCCCGGCTCCATCTGCGCGTCGGTCAACGAGCAGATCGTGCACGGCATTCCCTCGGCGAGCGTTGTCCTGAAAGAAGGCGACATCATCTCGATCGACACCGGCGCCATCGTCGACGGCTGGGTGGGCGACAACGCCTGGACCTTCCCCGTCGGCACGATATCGCCCGAGAAGCAGCGCCTGCTCGACGTAACCGAGAAGTGTATGTGGACGGGGCTCGAGGCGGCGCGCGCGGGCAATCGCCTAGGCGACGTGGGGCACGCGATTCAAGCCGTCGCGGAAGCCGCCGGCTATGGCGTGGTGCGCGAGTACGTGGGGCACGGCATCGGGCGCAATATGCACGAAGAGCCCAACGTTCCCAACTACGGCCACCGGCACACGGGCGTGAAACTGGAGGTCGGCATGGTGCTGGCCATCGAGCCGATGATCAACATGGGTACGCACAAGACGCGCCCCATGCCCGACGGCTGGCTCGTGTGCACCCGCGACAGCAAGCCCTCCGCGCATTTCGAGAAGACCGTCGCCATCACCGAGGAGGGCCCTGTCGTTCTTACCACCGAAGAGGGTCACCGCAGACCCGTATAAGCCACTGGCGTGCGCACAAGGCGGAACACGGGGAGGCGAACACGGGAACGCATAGTCACCGCCAACTGCATATACGCACAAAAAAGGCGAGACCGCCACATGGGCAGCCTCGCCTTTTAATGATATGAGAGAGTAAGCGCTACTCGGCGTCCCCTGCGTAGGCGCGCGTCACCGAAGAGTCAACCGGCACGCCGGGAGTCATGGTGGCAGCCACCGTGATCGACTTCACGTACTTGCCCTTAGACGCCGCAGGCTTCATGCGGATGATCTCGTCGTACACCGCGCCGTAGTTCTCGGCCAGCTGCTCAGCCGTAAAGCTCGCCTTGCCGAGCGTCACATGAGCGATGCCGTAGCGGTCGGCGCGATACTCAACACGGCCGCCCTTGAGCTCCTTGATGGCCTTCGCCACGTCGTTGGTGACGGTGCCGAGCTTCGGGTTCGGCATAAGGCCGCGGGGGCCGAGGATCTTGCCCAGACGGCCAACCTTGCCCATCTGATCGGGCGTGGCAACCGCCGCGTCGAAGTTGAACTCGCCGGCCTGGATCTGGGCAACAAGCTCGTCGGTGCCCACGATGTCGGCACCGGCCTCTTCAGCCGCCGCAGCGGCAGCGCCCTCGGCGAACACGGCGACGCGCACCGTCTTGCCCGAGCCGTTCGGCAGGCTCACGGTGCCGCGCAGCTGTTGGTCGGCCTGACGCGTGTCGATGCCGAGACGGAAGTGACCTTCAACCGTCTCGTCAAAGTTCGCCGACGAGATCTCCTTAATCAGCTTCATAGCCTCAAGCGGGCTCACGGGCTGCTCGGGAATCCGCTCCAGCGCAGCCTTGTACTTCTTAGACAACTTAGCCATTTGTCTTCCTTTCGTGGTAATGGCGGGCGCTTCTCACCCTTCCACCTACAACTTAAATTCACTCACCAACATCAAAAACGCCACATGCCGTTCATAACGTCAGCGAGGGCGCATGCGGTGCGCAAGATTGCCGTGTTTCGCGACTGAGCGTACTTCGGTACGCGAAGGTAAGCGAAAAAGCGGCAAGATTGCGTGCTGCGCGCGTCCGCAGCGTCGGCTCATTCCGACCGCTGCGTCAGCACGGTCGGAACTTTTACTCCTCGACCGTCTTGCCTTGCAGCATTGCGGCGACCTTGCGCGAAGGCACGTACTTCTTCTTCATCTCGCGGCCTTCGATGCGCACGCCCATCGAGCGAGCGGTGCCGGCGACGATCTCCATCGCGGCCTCGATCGTGTTGGCGTTCAGGTCGGGCATCTTGATCTCGGCGATCTCGCGCAGCTGCTCAAGCGACAGCGTGTCGACCGACTGGAGCTGCGGAATGCCCGAGCCGCTCTTGATGCCGAGCTTCTCCTTGATGAGCACGGCCGCCGGAGGCGTCTTGCACACAAAGGTGAAGGACTTGTCCTCGTAGACGGTGATCTCAACCGGGATGATGGTGCCGGCCTGGTCCTGCGTCTGAGCGTTGAACGCCTGGCAGAACTGCATGATGTTGACGCCCTGGGCGCCGAGTGCCGGGCCTACCGGCGGGGCGGGGTTGGCTGCGCCCGCAGGAATCTGCAACTTGACGAAGCCGGTTTGCTTCTTTTCAGCCATCTGTAACTACCTTTCAGATGTAAACGGTTACTCTCTCTATCACAAAAACAACGCGTCCGTGAGAAGCCCCGGTCCACGCGGGCACGCGCGCGCTGTTTAGTGTGTTCAAATTTAGATCTTCGCCACCTGGTCGAAGGCGAGCTCCACCGGCGTCTCGCGGCCGAAGATGGAAACCAGCACCTTTACCTTGCCGGCGTCGGGCGACACCTCCGAGATCACGCCGTCGAACTCGGCAAGCGGCCCCGAAACAACCTTCACCGACTGCCCCACTTCGAGGCTCGTCGAGGTCTTCTTGGGAGCCTCGCGGTTCGTGCGCTTCATGATCTTGTTGTACTCGTCGCGCGTCAGCGGCGAGGGGTTGCCTTGGCTTCCCACAAAACCCGTCACGCCCGGCGTGTTGCGAACGGCGGCCCAGCTGCGGTCGTCGAGCTCCATGCGCACCAGGACGTATCCCGGAAACACCTTCTTCTCGCTCTCGACGCGGCGACCGCCCTCCTTGATCTCCGTGACCATTTCGGTCGGGATCTCAATGGCGAACACGTTGTTCTCAAGACCCATCGTTTCGATGCGCGTCTCGAGGTTCGTCTTAACTTTGTTCTCGTACCCCGAATAGGTGTGAAGAACATACCACTTCTTAGCCATATCGTTAAGCTCCAATACCGGAAATCAGCACGAGCAACGGCGTGATGATGGCATTGTCAAGCAGCGCCACGAACACGCCGAAGAACAGCAGAGCCACCACAACGACGCCCGTCCAACGCAGCACATCGGTGCGCGTCGGCCACGTCACGCGCTTCATCTCGGCCTTCACCTCGTGAAGGAACTTGAAGCGCTTCTTCTTGGGCTTCTCTTCGGTTTTCTTGGCAGAACCCTTGGTGTCAGAGCTCTTCGCCTGCGTGTCGGTCGACGACTTCTTGAAAAGAGACTTCTTCGGGGCCTCTTCCACCTTCTCGACCGTCTCTTCGCTGGCCGCAGATGCCTGCTGCTCCTTGTCAGCCTTGCGCTGTTGACGTGCAGCAGATGCCTTTGCTCGCTGTGTCTTGGACTTCTGTGCCATGAATTTCCTTAAAAAGTGGTGAAATGATACTCGTCTAAACGCCAAACAAGCAGCCTAGTGGGCTGCTCGTACTAACAAGCTGGCAGGCCAGGAGGGACTCGAACCCCCAACATGCGGTTTTGGAGACCGCCGCTCTACCAATTGGAGCTACTGGCCTATGCCTGTTTCTTCGCCTGAACCTCTATCGAGTTTCCTTGTGCAGCGTGTGCTTGTTGCACCACTTGCAGTACTTCTTGAACTCGATACGGTCAGGGTTATTCTGCTTGTTCTTCTTGGTCGTGTAGTTGCGGCGCTTGCACTCGGTGCAGGCCAAAGTGACCAACGTACGCATGAATTCTCCTTTTACCGTAAATCTCGAGCAGGCTTTTCAACATACACATGAATCAGGGAGGGCAGCGCCCGACGCCGATGCGCCGAGCGCTGCCGAATCAAGCAAGGTTTAAGTTACTTGATGATCTTGGTCACGCGACCAGAGCCAACCGTGCGGCCACCCTCGCGGATAGCGAACTTGAGGCCCTCTTCCATGGCGATCGGGTGGATGAGCTCGCCGGTGATGGTGATGTTGTCACCAGGCATAACCATCTCAGTGCCCTCGGGAAGGTGCGCAACACCGGTAACGTCGGTGGTGCGGAAGTAGAACTGCGGACGATAGCCGTCGAAGAACGGGGTGTGGCGACCGCCCTCTTCCTTCGTCAGGATGTAGACCTGACCCTCGAACTCGGTGTGCGGGGTCACGCTGCCGGGCTTGCAGAGAACCTGGCCGCGAACGATCTCCTCGCGCTTGATGCCGCGGAGCAGGCAGCCGATGTTGTCGCCGGCCTGAGCCTCGTCGAGCAGCTTGCGGAACATCTCGATGCCGGTGCAAACCGTGGTCTGGGTGTCCTTGATGCCGACAATCTCCAGCGGGTCGTTCACGTGCAGAACGCCGCGCTCCACACGACCGGTAGCAACGGTGCCGCGGCCGGTGATGGTCATGGTGTCCTCGACAGCCATCAGGAACGGCTTGTCAACGTCGCGCTCGGGAGTCGGGATGTACTCGTCGACGGTGTCCATGAGCTCCCAGATCTTCTCCTGCCACTCGGCGTCGCCCTCGAGGGCCTTGAGCGCCGAACCGCGGATGATCGGGCAATCCTCGAAACCGTAGGAATCGAGCAGCTCGGTGACTTCCATCTCAACGAGCTCGATGAGCTCCTCGTCGTCGACCATGTCGCACTTGTTCAGGAACACCACGATGTAGGGCACGCCTACCTGACGGGCGAGCAGGATGTGCTCGCGGGTCTGGGCCATGGGGCCGTCGGTGGCAGCGATAACGAGGATCGCGCCGTCCATCTGAGCAGCACCGGTGATCATGTTCTTGACGTAGTCGGCGTGGCCGGGGCAGTCAACGTGAGCGTAGTGACGCTTGTCGGTTTCGTACTCGATGTGAGCAATCGAAATGGTGATGCCGCGCTCGCGCTCCTCGGGGGCCTTGTCGATGTCCTCGAAGGCGGTGAAGTCGGCATGAGCGGTGCCGTGAGACCCGTCGTTGCTGGACAGGGTCTTGGAGATGGCCGCCGTCAGCGTGGTCTTGCCGTGGTCGACGTGACCAATCGTACCGATGTTAACATGCGGCTTCGAGCGGTCGAACTTCTCCTTAGCCATGTTTCATCCTCCTTATGAAAAGAGATTTTTCGCATGCGCGAAACAAACAAAATAAACGCGCCCGCTTATGACGGACGCGACAAATCCAAATGGTAGCGGTGACTGGATTTGAACCAGTGACGCCACGGGTATGAACCGTGTGCTCTGACCAACTGAGCTACACCGCCGTGGAAATGGAGCCTGCGACCGGACTTGAACCGGTGACCTCTTCGTTACCAACGAAGTGCTCTACCGACTGAGCTACACAGGCGAATTTGATCGCTTTCATGCGCACATTCCGCTGCGACAAGTTTCTGCGTTCTTTCGGTCGCAGCGCTTAGGCTGCTCCCTCGATTCCGCATTCGCTTTCCTTGCGTAATGCACACCTGAAAGGCTCAAAAATGGTGGGCGCGCTAGGATTCGAACCTAGGTAAGCATAGCTAACGGGTTTACAGCCCGTCCCCTTTAACCACTCGGGCACACGCCCATTTTTCGGCACTTAAATTCATGTGTATTTTTCAAGCTGCCACTCCCCTGTTCAAACGTGCTCCGAACAAGCGAGCGAGAGAATATTACGCTGATGGCATCGAGTTGTCAACTGCTTACACGCCCCCGGGCGTATCTACACGATTCCTGCGCATCTTGCTGCGGAAAGACGGTCGAAAGCCGCCTCAACATAAGAGGGAAACGAAGGCGCGAGCCACAGACGGGACGCGGGCGAACACGAGGGTGTAGCCCTGTTCACCACCCCGCGTTCACCTCTATTCGCTCGCCCGCGCGCATACATAAGTATATGTAGGGAAACGGCGAAAACGAGACCGAAACCGAAACGAACGTAACCGATCAAGTTATGAAGGGTTTCTCAAGTAAATCTGTGTTGGGGCATATCGTGCTATGATGGGCAGCATGTTTGCAACGAACGACGCATTTTCATGCTCAATCTAGGGAGGATTACATACTGATGAGCGAGCATTACGCAGCACTAAGCAGACGAACTTTCATAGGCGGCGCCGCGGTTCTCGGCGCGACGGCCTGTGCGATGGGCATCAATCCCGCAACCGCCCTTGCCGAGCCCACGGCGGCGGAGAAGCAGGCCGAGGCTGCCGCCACACTCGACAAGCTGAACGCCATGCAAACGCAGCTTGACGCCGCCTCCGACGACTACTTCACCGCTCTCTCCGAGCAAGAGGCCGCCCAAGCCAAGATGGACGAGGCTCAGACGCGCATCGACGAGGCGTCGGGGCAAATCGCCGACTTGCAAGACCAGCTGGGCACGCGTGCCCGCAGCATGTACCGCTCGGGCTCGCTTTCGTTTATCGACCTGCTTTTGGGCTCCACCACGTTCCAAGCGTTCACCAACAACTGGGACCTGCTGAACCAGATGAACGAGAACGACGCCGAGATGGTGCAGGAAACGAAGGACTTGCGCGCCGAGGTTGAGCAGCAAAAGGCCACCTACGCCGAGCAAGAGCGCATTGCCGCCGAGCAGGCCGAGTCGGCTCGCCAGGTCAAGGAAGAGGCGGAAGCCACCGTTGCCGAGATGCAGTCGATCTACGACAATTTGAGCGCCGAGGCCGCCGAGCTGCTCGAAGCCGAGCGTGCTGCGCAGGCAGCCGCCGAGGCCGCCGCTGCGCAGCAGGTGGTCGAGCAGGCGAGCAACGTCGTGGTCAATAACAACAACGGCGGCAACACGAACAACAGCACGCCAACATATACCGAGCCGTCCTACAACGCAAGCACCGGCAACGCCATCGTTGATCGAGCCTACGGATGGGTCGGTCGCGCCGAGTATGTGTGGGGCGCCTGTTCTCCGGGTGCATTCGACTGCTCGGGCTTTGTCTCGTATTGCTTGACGGGTCAATATTCCCGCCTCGGCACCACGTACACCTTCCTCGGCTGGCCGCGCGTGAGCGACCCTCAGCCGGGCGACGTTGCCGTGAACTCCGGCCATTGCGGAATCTATATCGGCGGCGGGCAAATGATCCACGCCGCAACGGAGGGCGTGGGCGTCATAGTTGGCTCCGTGCAGTCGGGCATGGTGTTCGTTCGCTACTAGCAAACGAAGCCGCATATATCGTTCGGAAATGAAAGGCGCCCTTCGGGGCGTCTTTTGCATCGGCAAAGCGAGGCAGCGCGGTACGCGGTGCATGGCGCATGAAGCGCGGCTTCGCAACGGCATGACACCGCAACGCCAATCCATCTACCAACCCATCCACAAAAAAAGCGCCCCGAAGGGCGCTTTTTAATTCCCGATCAAAACAGCAAATGAGCGCTACGCGGCAGCCTTCTCTTTCTCGCCTTCGCTGTCTTCCGCGAACACGTCCTCGTCCATGTAGGTGTCGAACTCCTCGAGCACCGCAGCCTCAGGCTCAGGCGTGAGCTTCGACACGATGAAGATGGCCAGAAGCGACAGCAAGAACGCGGGCAGAAGCTCGTAGATGCCGAACACGCCGCCCAAAGGCTTGATGAAGTTGTGCCAGATGACCACGGAAAGCGCGCCCGTGAGCATACCCGCCAGAGCGCCTTGCTTGGTGGTGCGGCGCCAATACAAGCTGCACAGCATCAGCGGCCCGAACGACGCGCCCAGGCCCGCCCAGGCGTAAGACACCACTTGGAAGATGACCGAGTTCTCGTCGATGGCGATAAAGATGCCCAGAAGCAGCACCACCACCAGCGTAAGGCGCGACACGATCATGACCTGTTGGTCGGTGGCGTCGCGCTTAATAACGCCGCGGAAGATGTTTTCCGCCACCGACGAGCCCGTGATCAGCAGATACGACGACGCCGACGACATGGACGCCGCCAGAATGCCCGACACCACCACGCCACACATGAACGCCGGCAGGATCATCTGCGCTACCACGATGAAGATGTTCTCGGCGGCGGCGTTCGTGCCGAAGTAAGTGGGAAGCATCGCGCGCCCGATGAAGCCGATGCACAGCGCGCACACCATGGAGATGACGACCCACACTACCGCAATGATGCGCGAGGTGCGCACCTCGGCGGCGGAGCGAATGCCCAAGAAGCGCACGAGCACCTGCGGCATACCGAAGTACCCCAAGCCCCAGGCCAGCGTGGAGATGATGGTGAGAACGCCGAACTCGCCCGGCTCGCCGAACAGCGGCGTGTCGCCCTCGACCATCTGCACGCCTGTGTTCTCGTCCATGAGCGGCACCACCTGGGCCGTGCCGTCGAGATAGCCGGGGATGTTCTGCAGGAACGCCACCGTGGCGTCAACCCCGCCGACCGCCGTGAGCGAGCCGATCATGACCACCGCAAGCGCGAAGAACATGAGGCAGCCCTGCACGAAGTCGGTTGCCACCACCGACAGATACCCGCCCACCATAGTGTACAGGAACACGACGATGGCGCCGAAGATCATCATGGTGGCGTAGTCGAGGCCGAACAGCGTGTGGAAGAGCTTGCCGCAGGTCACGAAGCAGCTGCCCGTGTACACGCAGAAGAACAGCAAGATGATGAGCGCCGCGATGGTGGACAGGATGTTTTTCGAGTCGTGGAAACGGTTTGAGAAAAACGCCGGAATGGTGATGGCGTTGCCCGCGCGCACCGAGTATTTGCGCAGACGCTTCGCCACGAACAGCCAGTTCAAATATGTGCCGATGGCCAAGCCGATGCAGGTCCACATGGCCTCGGACGCGCCGAAGAAGTACGCCAAGCCGGGGATGCCCATGAGCAGGTAGCCTGACATATCGCTCGCCTCGGCCGAAAGCGCCGTGAACCACGGGCCCACCTTGCGCCCGCCGATGAAGTACTCGTCGGTGGACGAGTTCGAACGCTTCGCATACACGAAGCCGATGGTGATGATCACCACAAAGTATATGAGCATCGCAAGCGCGACGAGAGCGTCTCCTGTTATCATGCCTCTCCCCTTGATCTGACGAAACCACCTGAGGGCTCCTCGTTGCCCCGTATGCTTCGCTTCTCCATAAATACTGCGCGGATTATACTTTATTTGGCTGGAGTGGTTGTTACAACTCGCGAAAGGTTGCCGCAGACGGTCGGTTTTCGTTATCCCGCGCCGCGCTCGACGCGCAAACGGCCCCTTCGCCTGCCCGCGCCGCAAACGGTTGCGCACGGTGGTAGGATAGGGGCGTTTCGTTTTGGAAGAATCGGAATGCATCGAACGAAAGCCGAAGGAGCACCGCATGACCGCCTACGCCGACATGACCGCCGAGCAACGCGCCGCCGAGCTGGCCGCGCTTCGTAAAGACTACGCCGCCTTCCAGGCGAAGGGGCTTTCCCTCAACATGGCGCGCGGCAAGCCCGCCGCCGCCCAGCTCGACCTGTCGATGCCCATGCTGGGGCTAATAGCGCAGACGTCCGACTGCTTCTCGGAAGACGGCACCGACTGCCGCAACTACGGCGTGCTCGACGGCATCCCCGAGGCAAAGCGCCTGATGGCGGCCATGCTCGACGATGCGCCCGAAAACGTCATCGTGTTCGGCAACTCAAGCCTCACCGTCATGTACGACACGCTGGCGCGCTGCCTGGACTTCGGATGTCTGGGATCGGCGCCGTGGTGCACGCTCGACGCCGTGAAATGGCTGTGCCCCGCCCCCGGTTACGACCGCCACTTCGCTATCACACAGGCGTTCGGCATCGAGATGATTCCCGTGGCGATGACCGAAGACGGCCCCGACATGGACGAGGTCGAGCGCCTCGTGCGCGACGACGCGCAGGTGAAGGGCATCTGGTGCGTGCCGAAGTATTCCAACCCCGGCGGTATCACGTATTCCGACGAGGTGGTGCGCCGCCTGGCCTCGATGGAGTGCGCGGCGGAGGACTTCCGCATCTTCTGGGACAACGCGTACGCGGTGCACCACCTGAGCGACGACGCGTCCGAGCAAGACCAACTGCTCGACATCGCCGCGGCGTGCGCGGAAGCGGGCAACCCGCACCGCTACTTCAAGTTTGCCTCCACCTCGAAGGTGACGCTGCCGGGCGCGGGCGTGGCGGCCATGGCGGCCAGTCCCGAGAACATCGCGGACGCGAAGGCGCACCTCACCGTGCAGATGATCGGCCACGACAAGCTAAACCAGCTGCGCCACGCGCGCTTTCTGCGCGACGCGGAGGGCATCGCCGCGCATATGCGCAAGCACGCCGCTATCCTGCGCCCGAAGTTTGCGCTGGTGGAGGAGAAGCTGAGCGCGGGGCTGGGCGAGGTGGGCGTTGCGCGCTGGACGCACCCGCGCGGCGGCTACTTCGTGAGCTTCGACGGGCCTGCGGGCACGGCGAAGCGCACGGTCGAGCTGGCGCGCGAGGCGGGCGTGGTGATGACGGGCGCCGGTGCCACCTGGCCCTACGGGCGCGACCCGCACGACTCGAACATCCGCATCGCCCCCACCCTGCCGCCGCTGGAAGAGTTGGACGAGGCGCTCGACGTGTTCGTGTGCTGCGCGAAGATCGCCGCCCTGGAGGTTATGGGGTAAGAGCGCGGCGGGCGTGCCACAAGGCAACAACGCTTCGCGGCACGCCCGCCGTCCATGATTCGTTTCCCATTAACCGCCCGACCGGGCGGAATGTCAGCCTCAAGAGGCGCATTTCATTTCGATGTAGCGCCCTTCGTCGGGCACAAGCCGCACGTCGCGGCTGCCACAGTCGGGGCACACGCGGCTTCCCTCGCCCGGCACCAACACGCGCCCGCATGCCTGGCACACGAACTTCATGGCCTGCATGCGCACCCCCGCCGACGACCTCAGCGCCTGAGCGCGCAAATCAAGCGGTTTCGTCATCTTACCCCCTTCAAAACCTGTTCGCAGCCAGCTTAGCATCGCCGCACCTCCAATAAAACACTCAAGGTTTTTTAAGCGACAAGAGAAGATGCACCCGAGGCAAATGCCAGATTAGCCATACGCAAAAAGCTTTTTCAATTGCGTATGCCCCCTTCGCGCAAATTAAAGCGGCTCGGCGAAGTTAAGAGCCCCCACAAGGAACACGGGCGCGTACAAAACGTTGCCCTCCCTCTTGACGTTCGTCTCGGCGAAAACGATCGCCTTGTCGATGCCGTACCCGCGCGTCTGCATCGCGTTGTCGAGGGCGGCGTGTGTGCGATACGCTGCCCCCGACTTCACCTCTATTGCCGTCACCGCCCCGCTCGCGTCCTCCACCACGAAGTCCAGCTCCCCCACTTTCTTCGACGTGAAGTAGCGCAAGGCAAAGCCGTGCGCCTTCAGCTCCTGAGCCACGGCGGCCTCGTACACCCCGCCCATGTTCATGGACGCCTTCCCGTCGAGCAGGCCCTCGTAAGTCTTCTTCGGGTACGAGCTCAGCAGCAGGCCGGCATCAAGGTAAAAAAGCTTGAACATGCTCCTTTGCACGTTGACCAGCAGCGGCGCCGCCGGCGCGCTTACGTTGTACACCGCCAACGCAACGCCCGCCTGCGTAAGCCAAAGAAAATGATCCTGCACCTGATCGAATCGCTTGACGTCGGCAATGCTGCTCAACCTGAATCGCCTGTTCTTCGAACCCACCTCGCTGGGAATGAGGTCGTAGATGTCGCGTATCGTGAGGCGCAAGTCGGGCGGGGCGTACTTCGTGATGTCGTCGCGATACAGCGTATGCAGGCCTGCATGTACCGTGCGCACCTCGTCGATGTTGTTGCTCGCAAGAAAAGCGTTCACGGCGTCGGGCATTCCGCCCACCATGAGGTAACGGTGGTACAGTCCGATAAGCCGATCGTAGAGAAAATCCGGAAGCGGCTCCTCCTGCGCAAAAAGAGAAACCGCGCTCGCATACACCGACCCCGCCAAGCCGCATGCCCAGCAAAACTCCTCGAAGTCGAGGGGGAACATCTCAACCTGCGTCAAATAGCCTACAGGCAGCGAGTCGATGTTCTCGATTTGGACCCCAAGGAGCGATCCCGCCAGAACGTAGCGGTAGTCCCCCCGCTGCACGAGGTACTTCATGTAAGTGAGGATGTTGGGGCACCTTTGAACTTCGTCGATCACCACAACCGTCTTATGCGCGACAAGGGGGGAACTCGCCGCAACGGAAAGCCTCAGGAAAAGGTCGTCGGCGCTTGTCGCTTGCCCCAACGAATCGCAGGTCGCTTGATCCTCTACCAAGTCAAACTTCACAACGTGCTCAAAGTTGTCGCGCGCGAACGCGTCGACAAGGTAGCTTTTCCCAACCTGCCGCGCCCCCTTGACAAGAAGAGCCTTGTCACCCGGGGCGTCAAGCCAGCGTTGAAACAATGCGGTCGCTTTGCGTTTTAGCATGTCCCTCTCCCGAAAGACGCCGTTTTGCACTTTTCCGAAAATTCATAGAGCCATTATGAACACTTTTCCGAAAATTTGCAAGGCTGGTTTCGACACTTTTCCGTAAATTGCCGAGCTCAGCCATCCGCAGGCAGCACGCCTGGGAGCAAAAAAGCCCGCGCCGGTTGTCGACGCGGGCTTCTTGCGGCCTCCGCTGCGTACGTCACGCGCGTCGCGCGTGATGCGCCTCGGCCTTACGCCTCGGCGCACGTCGCGCGCACGTTACGCCTTACGCTTCGGCGTACAAGTCCTTCAGCTTCACCAGATGGTCGTAGCGCTCGATGGCGGCTTGCTCGTTGCGGGCGAACAGCTCGGTGGCGCGCTCGGGGAACTCGCGCGTCAGGCGGCTGTAGCGCGCCTCGTTCATGAGGAACTCCTGGTAGCCGCCCGCCGGCTCCTTGCTGTCGAGCGTGAACTTCTTGCCGGCAGGCGCCGCCGGGTTGAAGCGGAATAGGTTCCAGTAGCCGCATTCCACCGCGCGCTTCATCTCCTCCTGACAGTTCTTCATGCCGCCCTTGATGGAGTGCATCTCGCACGGCGAGTAGCCGATGATGATCGAGGGGCCGTGATACGCCTCGGCCTCCTGGATGGCCTTCAGCGTTTGCTGGGGCTTCGCGCCCATGGCCACCTGCGCCACGTACACGTACCCGTACGCCATCGCAATTTCCGCCAGGCTCTTCTTCTTGATGTCCTTGCCCGAGGCGGCGAACTGCGCCACCTGACCGATGTTGGACGCCTTCGACGCCTGACCGCCGGTGTTGGAGTACACCTCGGTGTCGAACACGAAGATGTTCACGTCCTCGCCCGAGGCCAGCACGTGGTCAAGCCCGCCGTAGCCGATGTCGTACGCCCAGCCGTCGCCGCCGAAGATCCAGATAGACTTCTTCGCCAAAAACTCCTTGTTCTCCAGGATGGCAGGTGCCACAGGGCAGCCCGCCTCGGCTGCTGCCTCAAGCGCCGGCACCAGCGCGCGCACCGCCTCGGCGTTCGCCGCGCCGTCCTCAGCGGTGTCGAAATACGCCTCGATGAGCGCGCGCGTCTCCGCAGGCGTCGCCTCCGCCTCGGCCATCTCGCGCAGCTGCGCGGTCAAGCGGCCGCGCACCGCCTCGTGCCCGAGCAGCATGCCCAACCCGTGCTCGGCGTTGTCCTCGAACAGCGAGTTGCTCCATGCGGGGCCGCGGCCCTCTTTGTTCACCGTGTAGGGCGACGTTGCCGCCGGGCCGCCCCAAATCGACGAGCAGCCCGTCGCATTCGCCACGAACATGCGGTCGCCGAACAGCTGCGTCACCAAGCGCGCGTACGACGTCTCGGCGCAACCTGCGCACGCGCCCGAGAACTCGAGCAGCGGCTGCTTGAACTGGCTGCCCTTGAGGCTTGCGTCCTGCAGCGTCGGCTTGTCGGCCACCTTCGCCACGCAGTAGTCGAACGCCTCCTGCTGCGCCAGCTCGCCGTCGGTTGCCACCATGACCAGCGAGTTCGTGGGGCACACGCCGATGCACACGCCGCAGCCCATGCAGTCGAGCGGCGAGACGGCCAGCGTGTACTGCAGACCCTCGGCGACCGCGGCCTTGCCCTTCGCCGCCACCAGCTTCGTGGCCGCAGGCGCCGCAGCGGCTTCCTCAGCCGTCAGCGCGAACGGGCGAATGGTGGCGTGCGGGCACACGAACGAGCACTGGTTGCACTGGATGCAGGACTCGGGCTCCCACGTGGGCACCGTCACCGCCACGCCGCGCTTCTCGTACGCCGCCGCGCCCTGCTCGAACTGGCCGTCCACATGATCGACGAACGCCGACACGGGCAGGCTGTCGCCGTCCATGCGACCCACCGGCTCCATGATCTCGCGCACCATGCGCACCAGCTCGGGACGGCCCTCAAGCGCGTCCGCCGCCGCGTCGTCAACCGCGTTCGCCCAGCTTGCGGGCACTTCCACCTTGCTAAACGCCGTGGCGCCCGCGTCGATGGCGCGATGGTTCATGTCCACCACGTCCTGGCCCTTCTTGAGGTACGACTTCGTGGCCGCGTCCTTCATGTAGCGGATGGCGTCCTCTTGCGGCATGACCTTCGCCAGCGAGAAGAACGCCGACTGCAGAATGGTGTTCGTGCGCTTGCCCATGCCGATCTCCGTCGCCAGGTCGATGGCGTTGATCAGGTACAGCTGCACGTCGTTCTCGGCGATGTAGCGCTTCGCCTCGGCGGACAGGTGGTGCTCCAGCTCGCCTAAATCCCACTGGCAGTTGATGAGGAACACGCCGCCCGGCTTCACGTCGCGCACGATCGGGAAACCCTTGGTGATGTAGCTGGGGTTGTGGCACGCCACGAAGTCGGCCTTGTTGATGTAATAGGGGCTGCGGATGGGGGCGTCGCCGAAGCGCAGGTGCGAGATGGTCACGCCGCCGGTCTTCTTGGAGTCGTACTGGAAGTAGGCCTGCACGTACTTGTCGGTGTGGTCGCCGATGATCTTGATGGAGTT
>JAUNGO010000010.1 GCA_030524475.1 Eggerthellaceae bacterium
GTTTGCGGCACACGGACCGCCGCACGCAGAAGTGATGCACTCAGAAGTGACGCGTGCGTCGCCTTTTCCGCGTGGTAAGCTGTTCAGGTGCGTTTTTCGCCGAGAAATCGAAAGGGTTTTCGTCATGATCAACCGTTACACGCGCCCGGAGATGGGCCATATTTGGGAGCTTGAGAACAAGTTCTCCATTTGGAAGGAAATCGAGGTGCTGGCGTGCGAGGCGCAGGCCGAGCTGGGGCAGTCCGGCATCACGCGCGAGGAGGCCGCTTGGATTCGCGCGCATGCCGATTTCACCGTGCCTGAGATCGACGAGATCGAGAAGGTGACGAACCACGACGTCATTGCGTTCACCACGTGCATGGCGAAATACATCGACGCCGAGGTTCCCGAGGGCGCCGAAAAGCCGAGCCGCTGGGTGCACTACGGCATGACCTCGTCGGATTTGGGCGACACGGCGCTGTCGTACCAGATCACGCAGGCGATCGACATCATTTTGGCCGACATTAAGCAGCTAGGCGTTACGTGCAAGCGCCGCGCGTTCGAGTTCCAGAACACGCTGTGCGTGGGCCGCACGCACGGCATCCACGCCGAGCCCATGACGTTCGGCATGAAGTTCGGCAGCTGGGCGTGGGCGCTGAAGCGCGCGCAAACCCGCATGGAGCAGGCGCGCGAGGTGGCGGCTACCGGCGCCATCTCGGGCGCGGTGGGCACGTACTCGAGCATCGACCCGTTCGTGGAGCAGTACGTGTGCGAGAAGATGGGTCTTACTCCCGACCCGCTGTCGACGCAGGTGCTCGCGCGCGACCGCCACGCGCAGGTGATGACCGCGCTGGCTGTGTGCGCTTCCACGTTGGAGAGCATCGCCATGCAGGTGCGCCTGTTGCAGCAGTCCGACGTCATCGAGGCCGAAGAGCCGTTCACGAAGGGGCAGAAGGGGTCTTCCGCCATGCCCCACAAGCGCAACCCCATCACGGCCGAGCGCGTGTGCGGTCTTTCCCGCGTGGTGAAGTCCAACGCGCAGGTGGCGCTCGACAACGTGGCGCTGTGGTTCGAGCGCGACATCTCGCACTCGGGCGCGGAGCGCGTGGCGCTGGCCGACAGCTTCACGGCGCTTGACTATATGTTCGGCAAGATGCAGTGGATGCTCGACGGCCTGCAAACCTACCCGGCCAAGATGGAGCAGAACTTCTGGCGCACGAAGGGGTTGGTGTTCTCGAGCAAGGTGATTCTGGCGCTGGTCGACGCGGGCCTCACGCGCGAGGACGCCTACGTCATTGTGCAGCGCAACGCCATGCAGGTGTGGGAAGATATCCAAAACGCCGTGGACGGCCCCACGTACCGCGAGCGTTTGGAGGCTGACCCAGAGGCCATGGCGGCGCTCACGTCCGAGAAACTCGACGAGATTTTCGACCCGTGGGACTTCTTGACGCGCAAGGACGAGGTGTTCAAGCGCCTGGAGGGGCTGGAGTTTTAGGGCACGGTTCGAATCCTCCGCGAGTTCCCCAAAAACCAAAAACTCCCGCTGCAGGGAGTTTCACAACCAAGAATGGCGGAGGCGGTAGGATTCGAACCCACGGAACCTCGCGGCTCAACAGTTTTCAAGACTGCCGCCTTCAACCACTCGGCCACGCCTCCGCGCGTGCGATATAGGATATCACATTTGCGCGTCCTGTAGAGTGCGGGCGGCGCCGCACGCGCGAGCGCTGCCCGAGCATATATAATGCACTCCATGACACACCAGCCAGACAAGGAAAACGAAGAAGTGGGGAGGGCGCTCGCCGACGCAGCGGTGGTCGCTGCTGCTCCAACGCCCGCCAACGCCGCAACGCCCGCTGGCGCCGCAACGCCTTTCGCCCCCTCCGAAGCCGACGCCGCCTACATGGCGCTTGCGATCGAGGAGGCGCGCGCGGCGGCTGCCATCGGGGAAGTTCCCATCGGCGCCGTGGTGGTGTACGAGCCGATCGACCGCGGGACGCGCCGCCCTGTGGCCGAGCCGCGCGTGATCGCGCGTGCGCACAACCTGCGCGAGACGACGCGCGACCCTGCAGGGCACGCCGAGTTCCTTGCCATGAAGGAGGCGGCGCGCGCGCTCGACGCGTGGCGGCTTTCCGATTGCACGGTGTACGTGACGCTCGAGCCATGCATCATGTGCGCGGGGCTCATGCATCAGGCGCGCATCGCCCGCTGCGTGTACGGGGCGCCTGACCAGAAGGCCGGCGCGCTCGGCACGCTTTACGCCATCAACAGCGACGAGCGCCTCAACCACCAGTTCGCCGTCACGGCGGGCGTTATGCAAGACGAGTGCGCGGAGCTTCTGCGCCGCTTCTTCGCCGAGAGAAGGAAGAAAAAGTGAGCGAAACCATGAGAGTCGATATGTTGGCCGAGGCGCGCAACGCGCAGTGGTCGGCCGACACGTTTTTGGGCGTGGGCTCGATTAAGCTGGTTGCCCCCGCGAAGGTGAACCTGTTTCTGAACGTGGGCGCGCGCCGCGCCGACGGATACCACAACGTGACGAACGTCATGCACGCGGTGGCGCTGCACGACACGCTGCACGTGAACTGCGTTCCGGCCGGCGATATGGACGCCTCTTCACCGCTGCCTGAGCATGTCGCCGTGGGAGGCCCCGAAGAAAACCTGCTGGTGAACATCGACGTTGCCGACAAGACCTCTATTCCCGGCATCGAGACGTCGCCGCTTTCCATTCCCGCGCGCGACAACATCGTGTTCCGCGCCGTCGACGCGCTGGCGCGCGCGGTCGGTCGCACGCAGCGCGAGAAGGTGTTCGTGCGCATCGAGAAGCACATCCCGCACGAGGGCGGGCTCGGCGGCGGCTCGTCGAACGCGGCGGCGGCGCTGGTGGCGATGGCGCATTTTTGGGGGCTTGCCCCCGACGACGCCGTGGTGGGCAACGTGGCGCGCACGCTCGGCGCCGACGTGGCGTTTTTCCTTCACGGCGGGTGCGCGCTGCTCACGGGGTCGGGTGAGAATCTCGACCGCGCGCTTGGGGCGGCGAAGGGCTCGGTTGTGCTGGTGAAGCCTTCCGCGGGCGTGTCGACGGCGGCGGCGTACCGTGCGTTCGACGAAAGCCCCGTGGCTGTTTCGGCCGATCAAGCGGAAGCGGTGGCGCGGGCGCAATCGGCCGTCGACGTTCCGCTGGTGAACAACCTCGCACCTGCGGCCGAGGGCTTGGCGGGCGAGCTTTCCGAGGTGAAGGCGTGGCTTGCCGCGCAACCTGGCGTGCGCGAGGGGCGTGTGCTTTTGTGCGGCAGCGGCGCCACCACGTTCGCCGAGACGACGGACAACGCCGCCGCCTGCGCGATTGTCGCTGCGGCCCAGGCGCGCGGATGGTGGGCGCGCGCGACGACGTTTTCCTCGCTGCGCGCGGCAAAGCTGCCCGCCCGCTAGGCGCGGCTGTGATATGCTCGGGGCACGGGCGCAGGCGCGTTGAGCGCAGGCGTCCCGCGACCGACGACAGAAAGGAAGGTGTGCGATGATTGGACTTGCGGCACGTTTGTCCCGCACCATTCCGCTGCTCATCATTTTGGCGGCGCTTGCTGCCGTAATTTATTTGGTGGTGTCGTATCGTCGTTCGCCCGCGCGCGCTAAAGAGGTTCTGATCAGGGTGTTCTCGTGGCTTTGCGGCGCTATTGCCGCGTTTTTCGGCGTCGTGTCGCTGTACGCGGCGTTTGAGATCAACGTTGCCGTGCTCGAGCTGGCCGCAAGCTTCGCCGCCGTGGGCGTGGTCGGCTTCGGCATTGTTCGCTGGTGCAACCACGTGTTTCTGAAGAACAATCCGCACTACAAGTCAAAGTCGCAGAAGGCAAAAACCAAGCACCGCTGGCCATGGGAAAGATGACGGCGGTGAATGCAGTGGGCGTTCGCATACGCCCCGCGTTCACCTTCGCCTACATACATTACCCTTTCACTTACCCCTCGACTTACCCTCGAAGATACGCTCTTAAAGACCTCGAACGCCTCCTTCGTTTTCTCTAATCTCTCATTGGCGAGTTGTCTCGAAAGCGACGCAAAACAACCCAAGGCATAGGCTAGGCGCAAATTGGGCGTCACCTGCCCGTTGGGCTGTCGGTCGGTGCGGCGCAAAGAGGCAAGAGAGAAAAACGAAGGAGGAGATGGTATGTCCAAAACGACGGATAAGACGGTCGTTAAGTGCCTCGGCTTCTGCGGGTTCGGCATGGGCGCCAACATCACGGAAGTTGATGTCAAGGACGGTCGCGTGGCGCGCATTCGTCCGCTGCACTACGACAGGCTCTATACCCCGGAGGAGCTGAACTACTGGAAGATCGAGGCTCGCGACAAGACACTTGAGCCAGGCATGAAGAGCTATCCGCCTCCGCTTTCCGTGGGCTATAAGACGCGCACGTATTCGCCAAATCGCATTCCCTACCCGTTGAAACGCGTCGACTGGGATCCAAACGGGGAGCGTAACACCCAAAACCGCGGCAAAAGCAAATACGTGCGCATCAGCTGGGACGAGGCGTGCGACATTATTGCGTCCGAGATCAAGCGCATTCACGAAGAGGCGGGCCCGTTCTCCATCTTGGCCCAATCCGACGGGCACGGCGAAACGAAGAACGTGCACGCTGCCCACGGATGCCAAACCAACCTGCTGAACCTGATAGGCGGCTTCCTGAAGCAAGCCCGCCAGCCAGACAGCTGGGAGGGCTGGTACTGGGGTGCCAAGCATGCGTGGGGCATGGATCCGGTGGGCATGCAGACCATCACCACCAACGTCATTAAGGACATCTCCGAAAATGGAGACGCCATTCTCTACTGGGGCGCCGACCCTGAAACCACGCCTTGGGGCTGGGGCGGCCAGTTCGCAAGCCGTCTGTGCTATTGGTTCAACGAGATTGGCGTGCTGTCGGTGTTTGTTGCCCCCGACTGCAATTATGCGGCGGCCGTTCACGCCGACAAGTGGATTCCCGTGCTGCCGAACACCGACGTGGCGCTGCAGCTGGCCATCGCCTACGTGTGGATGACTGAGGGCACCTACGAGAAAGACTACATCGACACCCACTCCGTTGGGTTCGACTGGTTCGAGTACTATGTTCTCGGTCGTGAAGACGGCGTGCCGAAGACTCCCGAGTGGGCGGCGCCTCTTTGCGGCGTGCCCGACTACAAGATCAAGGCGCTTGCTCGCTATTGGGCTCGCCACAAAGTGTCCATCGCCCATTGCAACGGTGGCGGCTATATTCGCGCGGCGTTCTCGCACGAGCCGGCGCGCATGGAGGTTTACCTGCTGGGTATGCGCGGCGTCGGTCAGCCTGGCGTGAACCAGTTCCAGATGATCGAGTGGCAGCTCATGGACGTAAAGACGCTGAATCCTCTGCCTTCCTGTAGCGTGCTACCCTCGTCTGAGCACGCGTATCGCGGCGCCACGATGGACCTCTCCGAGCCGTTCGTTCCCAAGACGATGATCCACAAAGCCATCACCGAGCCCGAAGGCATCGAGTGGTGCGGTCACGTTATCGCCGGCATTGATCGCGCCGACCAGCTGATCCCGTTCGAATATCGCCCCGAGAAGGGCAAGGGCATCCGCATGATTTGGTCCGACGCCCCTTGCTGGTCCACGTGCTGGAACGGCGGTCACGAGTTCCAAGATGCTCTGCGCCACCCGAACTTGGAATTTGTTTTGGTTCAGCATCCTTGGATGGAAAACGACACGATGTTCGCCGACATCATTCTGCCGACGTCTACCACGATGGAGCTCGAAGACTTCAACGTTGACTGCCGCAACGGCCAGTGGAACGCTATCGCCTATGAGGGTCAAGCTATCGATCCTGTGGGCGACGTGCGCACCGATTACGAGGCTGTTGGCGAAGTGGCGAAGGCGCTGGAACGCCTCGGCGGCGAATACGAGAACCTGTACGAGCGCTACACTCAGGGCAACGAGGTGATCGATTGGATCGAGAAGGGCTTCCGCGGCTGCGGTATGCCCGATGGCGACACTGCCGATTTCGACCAGTTCGTGAAGGACGGCTTCAAGTTGTTCCCGACCCGCGAGGACTGGGCCGAGATGCCCGCCGGCCTCATCGGGTTCTATGAGGATCCCGAGAACAACCCGCTGCTCACCCCGTCTGGCAAGATCGAGTACTACTCCTCAACGTTGGCTACCCGTTTCCCCGACGACAAGGTGCGCGGACCGGTGGCTCACTGGATCGACTTCGCAGCCGACGGTCACGACGACCGCCTGTCCTCCGAGCGTGCGAAGGAGTATCCGTACCTGCTGGTCACCAACCATCCGCGTTGGCGCGTGCATGCCAACCACGACGACGTGCCGTGGTTCCGCGAACTGGCCACAGGCAAGGTTGTCGGTCCCGACGGCTATGGATACGAGCCGCTGTACATCAACCCCGTCGACGCTGAGAAGCTGGGGCTTGTTGACGGCGACATCGCGGGGATCTACAACGAGCGCGGCATGGTGCTCGGCGGCGTAATCCTTTCCGAGCGCATCATGCCGGGCGCGGTGTCTCAGGACCACGGCGCTCGCTGCGACAGCATTGTGGTGGGCATGGGCGGTCTCGACCGCGGCGGCGCGAACAACCTCATCTGCCCGTCAGCCACCACGTCGAAGAACTGCGCCGGTGAGGTGACCAACAGCTTCCTCGTAGGCGTGAAGAAAGTTGATGTGTTTGAGCTGGCCAAGCAGTACCCCGAGGAGTTCTCCCGTTCTTATGACCCGGAATGCGGTCGAATCTTGGACAGCATGATCGTTGAGGAGTAGCCATGAAAGCATTTTTGATTGACGTTGCGCGCTGCAACGGTTGCCACAACTGCCAGATTGCCTGCAAGGACGAGCATTGCGGCACTTCGTGGATGCCCTATGCCGCCGAGCAGCCTATGACGGGACAGTTTTGGTGCAAGATTGACGAAAAGGTTCGCGGCACGGTGCCGGTTGTGCGCGTGACGTACACGCCGCTTCTTTGCGGTCATTGCGACGATGCGCCATGCATGGCCGCTGCCAAAGACGGTGCCGTGTATCGTCGCGAGGATGGCTTGGTTGTCATCGATCCCGAGAAGGCCAAGGGTCAGAAGTCCATCATGGATGCTTGCCCGATGGGCGCCATCTATTGGAACGAGAAGCTTGAGATCCCGCAAAAGTGCACAGGCTGTGCTCATTTGCTTGACGACGGCTGGACTGAGCCCCGCTGCGTCGATGCCTGCCCGACGGGTGCCATGCAGTTCGGCGAAGAGGCCGAGCTCGACCTCGAAGGCGCCGAATTGCTCGAGCCGGTTGCTGGTTTGGGCGCGCACGTTTGGTACAAGAACTTAGCCAAGCGTTTCGTTGCCGGTTGCGTGGTCGACTTCGACGCTCGCGAGGTGGTTATCGGCGAACACGTAGTTTTGGCTGACGAGGGCGGTGCGGAAGTGGCCGCTGTGGACACTGACGAGTTCGGCGACTTCATGTTCGATCAAGTTTCGGCAGCGAAGTACGTTGTGAGGATTGCTGGCAAGAAGTTTGACGCCGACGCTACGGAGAAAGATCTCAACTTGGGTGATATTTCGATCAAGTAGGATCAGCTTTTTCTTTAACGAACGGCTAACCTCAAGGCGCCCCGCAAGCTTGTGGGGCGCCTTTGTGCTGCTGCTGACAGGAGGAAATGTTTATGTTGCGCTAACGGCGCTTCGGCATAACCTTCTTGTTTTCATTTGCGTAAGCTTGTACAATGAATCTATTATTGTTTACATATATGTATGCAAATTTAGATGAAGAAGTCGCAAAATGTAACAGAACTCGAGGAGCTTGCCGCATCTCAATGGGGTATGTTCACGACTGCCCAAGCGCAAGAGCTCGGCGTGCGTCGCAATCAAGTGGCGCGCATGGTCAGCGCTGGCAGGGTCGAGTCGGTTGGCTATGGCGTGTATTGTTTCGCTGTTGGGAACGAGACGGACTCGGCAGATGTCAAGGCGGCGTGGCTTTCGGTGTATCCGAAGGAATTCGCTTTTGATCGAATGAAAAAGAAGCCGTACGATGCGGTTGTTGCCGAGAGAACTGCGGCGGCAATGCACGATATCGGCGACTTCTATGCCTCGCCTTACACGTTCGCGGTGGATCGGCGCAAGCAGACAAATAGAGAGAATATGCGATACTTGCGACGAGCTGTCGACGAATCGGATGTTGTGTTTGTCGACGATCTTCCCGTCACGAGTATTGAGAGGACCATATGCGATCTGATAGAGTCGCATGAGGACCCGAACCTTGTGGACGAGCTCATGAGCGACGCTGCCCGAAAAAGGGGATATATCTTCGATCGCAGGCGTCTGTCTGAGCTTCTCGCTCCACTTGCTTTTCGAAACGGATTCAAGAAGGGGGATGGGGAGTCGTTCGCGGCGAGTCTTATCTCCCGTAATGTGGCGGATGTCCAAATAGAGAGCGCCGCAAAGACGCTCGCGCAGGTGCTTGAGCTAGCCTATGGGCAAGATGACATGAGGAAAATCCAAGCTCAGATGAGGGCTGCAATCGATACGCTTGTTTCGACAAATGCGCTCAAAGATAGTCGGGAGGACGTCGAGGGGGCGTCTCCTGGCGACGGCAATACGACGTCGGGCAGAAATCGGGCAAAAAGACGCAACGTATAGTCTCAAAAAAAGGGGTAATTCGATTGACTGACGGGGGCTATAAAACGCCGAGGGCGCTTGAGATGGCCGTGAAGGCTGCTGCTCGGAAATCGGAGCAGGATACCAGCCAGGCTATCGAGAACTACTACCACGACCGGCTTCTTGAGCGTATCTTCAGTGAACAAGAACCATCGTTCGTGCTCAAGGGAGGTCGAGGGATGTTGGCGCGAACGGTCAATGCAAGACATACGCGGGATACGGACTTCCTCTACAGGGGAGCCGATTTGGACGAGGCTATATCCGAGCTCAAGCGACTTGCTGCTATCGACCTCGGCGATTTTCTTGAGTTCAGATTTGTGTCGTCTGAAAAAATCGTAGAGGACCAAGAATACCGAGACGGGTATAGGGTTGTGTTCGTGCCCGTTCTCGGTGGCACAAAACGTATGGGCGATATCTCGATTGACCTTGTTGTGAGCAGCGTTACTTTCGATGATGCTGATGTGATTACGCCTGTGAGTAGACTTGAGGTGAAAGGGCTACCCGTCTTCGACTATCGTGTTTACCCTACGGATGCCGCTATTGCGGACAAGGTTTGCGCGACTATGCAGGAATATTCTGGGGGAAGGGCTTCGAGCAGAGTCAGGGATTTGGTCGATCTGGTTGTCTATCTGACGACGGAGTCTTTCGACGGTGGAGAGCTGTCCAAAAAGATCTCCCTTGAGATGCGGTTGCGCAAGATGAAACCTGTCGACGCTTTTCGCGTTCCAGAGGTGTGGCCAAAGTTGTATATGCATGCATACGAAAAAAGTGCCGCAGAGGCAAAATTACCAAAAGAGTATCGAGATATCATAAATGCGGAACGGCTCGTGAAATCGTGTGTGGATGGAGCCCTCTCGGGCGAGATCGATGGCCTTGTGTGGTCTCCTGCTGAGTTGCGTTGGGGATAACTGACGGTCTACGATTCTCGCGTCAAGTACAACCCTATGGCGTTAGTTGGGCAGGCGATTATGCAACGACCGCACCCAGCGCAGTTCTCGGCGCCTTTGACAGTTGCTTGGATCGTCTCGTTGTCTTTCGTGATGCCCAAAACGTCATTGCGCGGGCATGCTTGCATGCATTTCGCGCAGGCAGTGCACATCGACGGGTTGATGCGCACGTGCGGTCGGCTTCGATAAAACCCAGCCGGAGGTCCGTATGCTCCCATGTCTCTCCTTTTTCCCGGGTGATAAGGACGATGTGGTTGGCGTAAGTGATTCAACGTTTGTTTCCCGAGGTGGTAAACGCTGATCAGACGAAATGCGCGCGCAGCCTCTTTTAAGACAACTCGACCTGATGTAAATGAGGACGCACCTTGACGGTGCGTCCTCATTGATCAGATACGTTTTTGTGTGTCTTACTCTTCCGAGGTAAGACCATGATCCTTCTTGACGAAGAAAAGGATGATAGCGGTGACGATCGGAACGATGGCAACGATCAAGCCGGCGGTGTGCCAGGAGGTGGCACCTACAATATTCATGAAGAAGCCAGCGCCAAAGCCGCCGACGGTTGTGCCAACGGCCATGCCGGTGAGGGCCCAGTCGCACTTCTTCGGATCGGGGGCAAGTACCGGCACGAGGCAACGGGTGCAGACCGGAATGAAGGAGAACGGAATGACGCCAAGAACGATAGAGGCGATCCATGCGATGGTTTGGTTGCCCTCATTCAGCCACACGAAGCCGGCAAACGCAATGGCGTAGACGACATACGCGGCGATCAGCATTTCCTTGCGGCGCTGAGTTTTGTCGCACAGGATGCCGGCGATAACGCCGACCGGGATGGTCAACAGGTTGGCAACAAACACGGTCTGGGAGGCCATGGCGACGTCCATACCCTGAACCATCTGGGCGTAAGTGGCAAAGAAGTTGTTGTAGCAATAGAAGGCAATCTCGAAGCCGATGAACGAGAAGCCGACAATCAGGGCGGACTTGAAGTAATTGACGCGAGCCTTGCCCTTCTCAGTAGCTTCTTTAGCCGAAGCAAGGAGGTTCTCGGGAACGGCGGGAAGCTTAAACAGTGCAAAGAACAATGCGGTGGTTACGACCAGAATACCCAGAGACATCCAGAATGGTGCAACCCATCCGGAGGCAAGGTAGATAACCGGTACGACGAACGTAGCGATAACCTGGCCGACAGGGAACCACATGGAGTAGATGCCCATGGCAAGACCCTGCTTTGCAACTGGGAAGAGTCGAGGAATGATATTCGGGCCGATAACAGCGATCAGACCGAAGGCGCAACCTTGCAGCGCGCGACCAGCCAAGAGCATTTCCCAGCTACTGGCGAACAGACAGAGCACAGTGCCAAGAGCGCTGACGACGGCCGTCACGACAACGGCCATTTTGACGCCAACGTTTTGCATGATCCAGGTAGCGGGGTAGGCGACGATAATGCCAATAATAGAGAACAAGGACATCAACATACCAGATTCGGCAATGTCGACGCCGAATGAGTCGCAGATCTGCGGAAGGATGGGGGTGACCATCATGTATTGGAATACACAACCGATGGCGAATGCGAACAATACGATGAAGCTCAACCATTTCTTTCCCATGTTGAGCTGATCGTCGGCAACGCCCCATTGGGCCACTTTTGTTGTTCCATATGCCGACTTATCTACAGTGATTTCTGCCATTTGGAATAAACCTTTCTTTCTCGTGCTTCGTTCTGAATGAAACAACGGTCTACTTCTTCAAATCCCAGAAGCTCAGGTTTTCGTAGGCGCGATCCCACACGGTGTCGTGCTTGCCGTCGTAGTGTTCGGCGGAAATCGCGTCGTCGGCCTTGTCAGCCGGGTTGATGCAGGGGTAGATCTTGCACAGCAGACCGCGCGTGCACCAAGTGGCTGTCATGGGGTCGGCCTTGTCGGGGTCGTCGTCGATGAGCACGTTGGCTGCCGCGTCGAAGACGCCCTGCGACCACGGTTCCTCGGCTGGCAGCTCGGGATACCACCACGAAGGCGGAACTTGCACGACGCCCTCGGGGATGTCCCATCCAAGGTGAGCCTGCTGGCGGATGCGCCCCGTCGGGGTTTCGATCCAGATCCAGTCGCCCTCGGCCACGCCCATCTTGCGCGCGTCGTTGTAGTGCATCCACGTCATCGGGTACGGGCAGCTTGTGCGCGTGCCCTCGCCGGGCGTGCGGTGCTCGGAGTGGAACAAGGGGCTGATACGGCCCGAGGTGGTCAGGCGGAACGGGTACTCTTTCGCCATTTCGGGGTTGCCCAGCGGGCTTTCCGGCTCGATGTAGCGCGGAATCGGGTCGTAACCCAGCTCCTCGATGATGCAGGGATACATCTCCGCCTTGCGCGAGCTGGTGGCAAAGCCCATGATTTGGCCGTTCTCAAGACGCTTGGCGTACTTGTAGAATTCGGTCGGGTACGGGAAGTACTGGCCCATGTTGACGGCCTTCTCGTAGTCGAGGTCGGGAACGCGCTCGATCTCGTACTTAATGACGTCCTCGTAGGTTTCCCACGGCCAGTATTCTTCCTGTCCCATGGCGCAGCCGAGATCGCGGAAGAAGTTGTAGTCGGGCTTGCGCTCGGCGAAGGGCTCGACGCCGCGGTCGCCGACCGTGATGAAGTCCATGGAATCCTCCGACGTGGTGCACATCGGACGACCCATCCAGTCTTCGGCGGGCATGATGTAGTCGGCCAAAGCGGCGGTCGGGGTTTTCCAGTACTCCACAACAACGAGCAGCTGAAGCTTCTTGAGGGCCTTGTACATCTTCTTGGTGTTTGGAGCCCACGCGAGCGGGTTGGACGACCATGCGATCATCGCGGTGATGGGGTAGGGGTCCTCGTCGAGGATGGCGTCCATGACCAAGCCTGGGGAGCAAAGCATCTGGTGCAGCATCGGACGCGGTGTGCCGAACATCTTGCGATAGTTCTTGTCGATCTTGTCGAAGCCCGGCCACGCCATGACCTTGAAGCGGTCGGCGCCGATGAACTTCTTTTTGTTCTCTTCGGTTTGCAGCTCCGAGAGCTCCATCTCGGCGTTGCGCATGGGATAAAGCTTGGTCTTGCCGTTCTCGTTAGGGTCGGCAGGCGACCCGACGAACTCGCCGCCGGGGTTGTCGATGTTGCCGGTCAGGATGCGCAAAATGGTCTTGCCGATGGCGAAGCCGGAGGCATTCAGGCCGTGCATATCGCCGCCGCCGAGACCCCAGATAATGCACGCGGCGCCGTTGGTTGCGTAAAGGTGCGCGGCTTCCTTGATCTTGCGCTCGGGCACGCCGGATATTTCGGATGCGCGGCGTGGGGTGTATTCGAGCATACGGTCGGCGATGGCGTCGAAGACAGTCCAACACTCGACCTGGGAGCCGTCGGCCAGCGTGACCGCAAAGGTGCCGCTCAAGGCGGCGTCGACGGCGGTCTCGGGGGTTTCGGTGTAGTAGCGGTTCTCGTCGGAGCACCAGGTGAGCACGCCGTTGCGCTCGTTGTCCCACACCGCGAAGTCCTCTTCCTTGCCGTCAGCGGAAAGCATGTCGGCGCGCAGCAGCTTGTTGGTGTCTTTGCGCATCAGGAACACCGCGTTGGACCAGTACTTCAGGAACTGCTCGTCGTAGAGCTTGTTCTCAATGATGTAGTTGATCCAGGCGTAGCAGATGATGGCGTCGGTATTGGGGTAGGGCTGCAGCCAATGGTCGGCACGGCCGCACTCGGTGATGCAGACCGGGTCGATGACGATAAGCTGCGCGGGGTCGTCTTGGCCGACGCTCGTCTTGCCGTTGATGACGCGCCACAGCGGCGCTTCAGGGGCGTAGGACTCCTGGGTGCGCTTGCCCCAGTTCACGATGGTCTTCGACTGCGCCGGCGAGGCGGGCATCATCGACTCGACGGGCCAGCCGACCATCGCCATGTTCAGCGTGTAGTTCCAGCACCAGCAGATAGTGCCCGGGTCGATCACGTTGCCGGGGTTGCCCAGCAGGTTGGTGAAGCGGCTGCGCGCCCACAGGTGGTCGGAGCGGTACGTGCCCTCGGAAGATACGAGCGTCTCGGGGCCATACTCGTCGATAAGCGCTTGCAGCTTCTCGGCGATCTCCTTGATTGCCTGGTCGTACGAAATCTGCTCCCACTTGTCCTCGCCGCGTTCTCCCACGCGCTTGAGCGGGTGGTTGATGCGCTTGGGATGATAGTGGAACTTGATGGCGCGCTCGCCCTTCTTGCCAAGACGATTGCACAGCACCGATCCCTCGGCGTCATCGGCTCGAAGCTCGACGAGGCGACCGGTCTCGGTGTTGACGCCGGCATAAATGCTACAGTTCATGTGGCAGAAGTGGCAACGCGTTCGCCGCCAGCGTATGCCGTGCTCGTCGACGTAGTTGTTCGGCACGCCGGCCATCGAAACTTTCGCCATGATTCCCTTCCTTTCTCTCCTCCTCGTTCTTGTGAGCCCGACTGGCTTTCCGCCTCGGCGTAACGTTGCCTTTTTCTTGTGGTCTGGAACACAGTTCTTGGGGCGACGTCTAGGGGGATGCGCCGAGGCGGAAATACGGCGGGCTCTCCAGGTCCAAGGGTAGAAAAAGCGTGCGGGAAAATCGCCCTCTCACGCAGACCAAATCAAGGGGCAAGGGGGGAGGGTTATAGCGGGGGTAATTTAGAGGGTAATTCTCTCGATGGCCTCGTTGCGGGACTTCACGCCCAGCTTGGTGTAGATGTTGGCGAGGTGCTTTTTCACGGTGTTGATGCTGATACAGAGCACTTCGGCGATTTCTTGTCGCTGCATGCCCATGTTGAGCAGCTTCAACACCTCGACTTCGCGCTCCGTGAGCTCAGACGCGTCGTTCGCGAAAAGCCCTTCGTCTCCATTCGGTCGACCTTCGGTCGAGGGACGCTCCTTTTCGAACTTGAGCAGCAGCGCTTTGGTGAAGGTTCTCATGGGACCGTTCGCGTTGCGCGAGGTGGAGAAGTCGCGCAACAGCTGCCGTAGCGGCTCTCCCGCGGAAAGGATTGTGCGGGCGAACCCCTGCTTGCTTGCGACGTGGATCAGCTCGCTCAGAGCCGCTTGGGTTTTCGTCTTTTCCCCGAGCGCGGACAAAAGCATCGTCTTTTCTACGAGCGCGTTAAGTCCCATCCTGTTGAAGTTTTTCGCGTGGGCTTGGGTGAAGGCTTGGTCGAACATCGTTGCAGCTTCGCGTTTCCTGTCGTCAAGTTCAAGGATGTAGGCGCGAATGGTGAGCAGAAGCAGCTGGTTGAACAGGTCCTCGTCATGAACTATGTTCGAGAACTTCTGCTCGATGATCTTGAGTTCGCGCGTGTTTCTCTGCTTTTTTGCCATGCCTGCCTGAAGATAGTACGCGGAAAGCAGTGTTGCGCGGGGCACGTGTTCGTATTGCTCGCCGTGGATGGTTGCCTCGACGATCGCCTCGTAGGCGTCCGACGCTCTTCCGCGTGAAGCCAACCAGATCGATTGTGCCATCTTTATGTCGAGGTATAGGTCGATATGGCGATAGTGCGAGAGACGGTTCAGCGACGTGTCGATCAATTCGGGCACCCTGTCGATTTCGTCGACTTCGATGAGCACGCGCGCGAGAAGCGAGCACGACGCGCCGTAGATAGCGAAGTCCTCGGGGCATTTCTTCAGGATGTCCTCGCAGCATTTGAGCGCATCGGCATGTTCACCGCGGTAGTAGAGGGCGAGGGCGTACGTGTATTCGTTGAAGAACAGCTGATGCATCGTGTTGTCGACCGTTGCGCTTGCCTGTGCTTTCAGGTACAGCTCCATTGCCTGCTCGTAGTTGCCGGTCGATTCGTAGGCTTCTGCTTCAGACTGGTTGATCATGCTGCGAAGGGAGGGTTTGACCTCCTGTCCGCAGTTGAGCAACTCGTCGCACAACTGCAGCGCGCGCGTTCCGTCGCCCGCCATCGCGAGATATTTCATTCGCAAGCACTTGACGGCGAAGCTCGCAAGCTCGGGGGAGATGGCCGCCTTGTTCTCCTCTTGCGCCATCACGCGTTCGAGTGCTTTCGTCCATCTGTCGGCGTCGGCGAGGCGCGCCGTCGTCACGCACGTCCATGCGGCGAGCATGCACAGAAGCGGCGAATCTTCGAATTGCGTCGATTCGATCTCGCACAGCCAAAGGAGAGGATTCGTCTCTTTTCGGGGTCGCGAAAGCGAGTAGATCGCTTCTACGAGGCTTTCCGCATAGCCTGTGTCGCTCGACATGATAAGGTACTTCGCCGCTTCGCTGAAGCAGCTTCTCTCATGGAACCACTCGCTTGCAAGCAGACACGCCCAGCGAACATCCTCGACTTTCAGGCGAAGGAGGTCCCGATTGAGGATGTCTTTGAGAAGAGGGTGAATTCGGTACCATGCGTCATCGGTATCACGTCTCATGACGAACGCGTTTTGCTCGAGAAGCGAGGTGAAAGCGGGAACCAAGTCGTCGCCAAACACGTGCGAGACGAACTCCTTGTTGAAGCGCTCGAAGGGAGAAAGCTTCGTCAAGAGATCAAGCAGGTTGTGAGGAAGGGGCCGAAGGACCTGCCCCAGAAAGTATTCACGGACGATGCGATTGCTGCCGTCAAGATTGATGCGAGACCCTGGTGCGCGGCGCTCCGCCATACGTTCAGCAAGCTTGACGCCTTTTATCCATCCCTTGGTTTTATCGGTTAGATCATGCAACAGTTCTTCCGATGCGGCTTCTTCGTGCAAGGGAGATGTCGGAAGGTCAAGGACTTCTGCTATTTCTTTAGGCGAGAAAGCAAGGTCGTCCTCGGTAAAAGTGATCTCTCCTAGATAGTAGGTTGCAATGCGCACGTCGCTGGGAAGGACGCGGGTTGCAACAACGATGTGAAACCAAGAGGGGAGGATCGTGCAGAACTGGAAAAACGCCTCAAAAACCGCTGGGGGGGGGTAGTCACCTGTTCAAAGCGATCAATGAACAGATAGGTGTCGCATTGAGAGTCGGGGTTGTCGTCGAACAGGATCGACGACAGGGAGACGATGGGGTCGTCGGACGCGGCAAGGGACGGGGCGGTTTGCGCCCTGCGGTCCTCCTCTTCAAGAAGGGCGGCACCGAGATGGTTTAAGAAGTTCTCTTCATTGCTCATGCGCTCATCGAGAGTGAGCCACGAGGCTTTGAGGCCCTTGTCGGCGCATTGTTCGCAAAGCTCAACCATAAGGGACGTTTTGCCGTATCCTGCAGGTGCGTGCAGGAAGGTGAGCTGCTGTTCGCTGCTTGCAGACGCAAGGCGGTCCAGCAGGGGGGGGCGCGTGATGTAGTCGCGCGGAAGTTGCGGCTTGACGAATCGCGTCGGAATAATCCTTGTGCTGTTTTGGATCTGCCCCATATGATCCCCCAGTCTTATCGTGCTCTGCCGACCATGATAAATTAATCCGTTTGCCCGAGCAAATCAAGGCGGGGCTTTGACGCTTGATATGAAAATGAGGGGGCGGGGGCGAGCGGGAGGTGTGAACGCGGGGGCGAACAGAGCTACGCCCCCGCGTTCGCTCGCCCTCGCACTTCTACCCGAAACGCAAAACGGGCTGGATGCTTCATGCGTCCAGCCCGTGCTGTTTCTGGAGCCAACGAGCGGACTCGAACCGCTGACCTGCTCATTACGAGTGAGCTGCTCTACCAGCTGAGCCACGTTGGCAACGACTTCTTTATCAGAAGCGATGGTAAAGTATAGCGAAAGCCGTGCGCTTCCGCAAGGGGGATTTTTGCGCCTGCGAAGCGCTTGCGTGCCTACGCGACCTTCTGTTGCGCCGTGGTGCGTAAGCGCCCTTGCGCCACGGGGGGCACCCGCACGCCCACACGCCTTTCGTTCGTAGCCGCCCCTTTTGTGCTCGCGCCGCGCCGCGTGGGCGCAACACATTACGCCACGGGGAACCTGATCACAAGATACACCGCCGCCAGAACCACTGTCACCAGCATGACGGGGAAGCCCACTTTCAGGAACTGGACGAACGTGATGGTGTGGCCGTTCTTCTTCGAGATGTCGGACAGCACCACGTTCGCACTCGCGCCGATGAGCGACCCGTTGCCGCCGAGGCACGCGCCGAGCGAGACGGCCCACCACAAAGGCGTGACGTCCATGCCCGAAGCCTCCATGCTCAGCAGGATGGGGATCATGGTGGCAACGAACGGGATGTTGTCCAGGAAGCTCGACACGATGGCCGACGCAAACACCAGCACGAGCATGGTGAGGAACACGTTGCCGTCCGTCACGTCGATAAGCGCCTGCGCGAGCATCTCAATTACGCCCGTCTCGGTCAGGCCGCCCACGATGATGAACAGGCCCGCGAAGAACACGAGCGTGGTCCATTCCACGTGCAGCAGCGCCTGCTCGATGGGCCTGCGCGACACCAGCAGGATAAGCCCCGCCGCGCCCAACGCGATGATCGAGGATTCCCAGCCAAGCGAGCCGTGGCACATGAATCCCACCACCACAAGCGCCACCATCACGATCGATATGCGCATAAGCCGATGGTCGGAGATGTAGTTGTCGGGGTCGAGCTTCATCACGGCGTCGACTTCTTTTTGGCCGACGTGCATCTTCCGGCCATACATGAAATAGAAGATCACGATGACCACCGCGAGGATGATCACCACGGCGGGGGCGTCGTACATGATGAAGTCGGCGAAGTCGAAGCCCGCCGCCGAGCCGATCATGATGTTGGGCGGGTCGCCGATGAGCGTTGCCGTGCCGCCGATGTTCGACGCCATGATCTCGGTGATGAAAAACGGCACGGGATCGACCTTCAGCAGGTTGCACAGCGTCAGCGTCATGGGCCCGATCAAAAGCACGGTGGTCACGTTGTCCAAAAACGCCGAGAGCACCGCTGTCAAAATGATGAGCAGCACCATGATCTTCCACGGATCGCCCTTCGCCATGCGCGCGCATTGGATGGCCAGGTACTCGAAGATGCCCGACAGCTTCACCACCGAAACGAAGAGCATCATGCCGAACAGAACGCCGAGCGTGTTGAAGTCGAGGTGCGTGATGGCCACGTCGAAGGGCAGCACGCCTGTGGCCATGAGCACCACCGCGCCGATAACCGCCACCAACGCGCGGTGAACCTTCTCGGAGATGATGAGCCCGAGGGCTATGACGAATACGGCGATCGAGATAATTTGACTGGCGTCCACGTGCGTTCCTTGCTCGGTTTTGGCTGGTATGTTTCCGTTGATTATACGGCTGCTTTGCGCGGCGGGTTATACTAAGCCGGCATAAGACGCATACGTTTTACAAATCGAGGAGCATCATGGGCTTGCAGTTTGGATTGGCGAAAGGCGTTAGCGCCACACTGACGTGGGGTTTGCGGAATATATTCCATCGTCCTGCCGCCAACACGCCGGGCAAGATTGCGCTGTACGTCGACCCGCAGCTGATCGCGCATCTGCGCCCGCGGCTTGGCGAGGGGTCGATCGTGGTGGTGGGAACCAACGGCAAAACCACGGTAACGAACCTCATTGCCGACGTGCTTGAGCGTGCGGGGAAGTCGGTGGTGTGCAACCGCACGGGTGCGAACCTCGACTCGGGCGTGTCGACGGTGATGCTGCAAACGCCCGCAGCCGATTGGGGCGTGTTCGAGAGCGACGAGTTGTGGTTGGCGAAGATTTTGCCGCAGCTGCGCGCGAACTACGTGGTGCTGCTGAACCTGTTCCGCGACCAGCTCGACCGCTGCGGCGAGATCGACCGCATCCAAGACAGCATCGTGGGTGCGTTGGCGTCTTCGCCCGAGACGGTGCTCGTGTACAACGCCGACGACCCGCTGTGCGCCATGATCGCCGAGCGCGCGGGGGCGTTGCCGAAACGCGCGGGCACACGCTCGATCGCGTTTGGCGTGGAGGCCAGCATGGGGCTGGCGCAGAACGTGGTGACCGACGCCACCATGTGCCAACGGTGCTCGTCGATGTTCGAGTATGTGTTTCGCCAGTATGGCCAGCTGGGGGAATATCGCTGCCCGAACTGCGGGTTCGCGCGCCCGGCGCTCGACTGGGCGGCGTGCGACGTGCGGCTGGGCGCCGACGGGCTGGCGTTTGAGCTGCGCGGCGGCGCTGCTGCGGACGGCAGCGAGCACGCGGATGCGGGCGGTGCGGGCGATGTGGCGCACGACGGCGGCGCGCGCGAGGCGTTTCCCGTTCGCGCGGCGTTTTCGGGCGCGTACATGGTGTACAACCTGATGGCGGTTGGCGTTGCGGCGCGGCTGCTCGGCTGCGACGCACAGGCGGTACAGCGTGCCATTGACGCGTTCGACCCGAAAAACGGCCGCTTGCAGGAGTACGCCATCGGTGGGCGGCGCGTGCTGTTGAACTTGGCGAAGAATCCGACGGGCTTCAATCAGAACCTCAAGATCGTGGCGCAAGACGCCGGTCCTAAGGCGGTGGCGTTCTTCATCAACGACAAAGAGGCCGACGGGCGCGACATATCGTGGATTTGGGACATCGACTTCGAGGAGCTGGTGGCGCAGGAAGGCTGTGTGGTATTCGCGGGTGGCATTCGCAAGAACGATCTGCAGGTGCGCTTGAAGTACGCCGGCGTGCAGGCGCAGCTGGTTGACGGCATCGACGACGTGTTTGCGGCTCTGGGCGCGGGCGCGCAGGCGGCAGCGTCGGGCGCGGGCGCGGCTGACGGGCGATCCGCGGCGGCGCTGCCCGCCGACGCAGGCGTGTACGCGATTGCGAACTACACGGCGTTGCCGGGGGTGAAGGCGAGTTTGGACGCGCTTGCGGCGAGCGACGCAGGGCAAGCGCCCTGTGCTTGCCGTCAGCCGGAAAGCGCAGGCGCGTCAAGCGGTGAAACCGCCGAAACCGCCGCACCCGAATCTTCCTCGGCATCGTCGGGCTGTGCCGTCTCGCCAACAGCGACGGAAGTGACCATCGCCCATATGTTCCCCGACTTGCTCAACCTCTACGGCGACGGCGGCAACGTGCGCGTGTTGGAGCAGCGGCTGCGCTGGCGCGGCGTTCCCGTGCGCGTTGAGCGTGTTTGCCACGGCGATCACGTTGACCTTTCGCAGACCGACTTGGTGTTTCTCGGCGGAGGTCCCGATCGAGAGCAGAAGCTGGCGTCGGAAGAGCTGCTCGCGATGCGCGACGACATCGCGCGTTTCGTCGAGGAAGACGGCGCTCTGCTCGCTATTTGCGGCGGCTACCAGATCCTGGGAAGTGTATGGCTGCTCGGCGAGGACGAGGTGCCGGGCTTGGGCATCGTCGACGCGGAAACGCGCCGCCCCGGCACGTCGGCCGACCGCCTGATCGACAACATTGTGCTGCGCTCTTCGGTGGCGACGCGTCCTGTGGTGGGGTACGAGAACCATGCGGGGCGCACGTATTTGGGCGCGGGCGCGCGCAGCTTCGGCACGGTGGTGTCGTCGACGGGACACGGCAACAACGACGACGACAAGGCCGACGGCGTGCTGTATCGCGGCGTGGTGGGAACCTATTCGCACGGGCCTTTGCTGTCGAAGAACCCGGAAGTGGCCGACTACCTGCTCGAGCGCGCGCTTGCGCGCCACGCCGCCCGCACGGGGGAGCCGAAGGTGGAGCTTATGCCGCTTGACGACGCCGAAGAGGCGGCGGCGAACGAATACATGGCGAAAAGGCTAGGGTGTTAGGTCGTTTTTCATGGCAAACTTGTGGATTAGATGGACGCTTACCGTGGCTTTTCGGGTTTAAAAGGGCTGAAAAGTTGCCAGATTGTGCGTCTCGCGTCAAAATAGAGGCTCGCTTATTGCGTCTCGAGGCGCATGCCATGACAGACGGACCACGTGAGGAGCTTGCCGCCGATGGCCAAATCATACGACAGGAATTCGTACGGCAGCGGCAGCTCGCGTCGCTCTGTTCGCACGAACAGGCCGAGTGCCCGATCGGGGAAAACGGTTGAGCCGAGCGCGCGGCGCAGTGCAAGAACCGGCGCTCCTGCGCGTGAGAGTTTCAGCCGCAGCGCGTACGGCAACGCAGCGGGCGCAGGCAACGCAAGCGCAGGCAACGCGGGCGCGAGCAACAACCCCCGCACGCGCAGCGCCTACAACCCCGACTACGGGCAAATGCGCAAAAAGCGCAAGCGTCGTCGCATCTTGGCGGTGTCGCTTGCGGTGGTGCTTGTGCTCGTGCTCGGTGGCGCGGGCGCGGCGTTCGCCTACATCATGGGCGTCCAGAACAATATGCAAAGCGACGTGAGCCCCGCCGTCCTTGAGGCACTCGACAACAACGCGAAGCCGGGCGAGCCTTTCTACATGCTGCTCATGGGCACCGACAAATCGAAGGAGCGCGAGGCGGGCGACGAGCTTGATGGCAGCTACCGCACCGACTCGATCATGCTTTTGCGCGTCGATCCGCAGGAAAAGAAGGTCGCGGCGGTGTCGCTCATGCGTGACACCATGGTTGACATGGGGGAATACGGCACACAAAAGCTCAACGCCGCCTACACAATCGGCGGTGCTGCCTATACGGTTGAAGTGGTTTCCGACTTGGCGGGTGTTCCCATTTCCCATTATGCGGAAATCGACTTCGACGGTTTTAAAGACGTGGTCGACGCGCTCGGCGGCATCGACGTCAATGTGGCGGTCGAGATCGACGATGCCGACGCAGGTGGCTATGTTGCCGCAGGTCAGCAAACCCTTAACGGCGAACAGGCGCTCATCTTGTGCCGCTCGCGCCACACCTATGACGACTTCGGCAAGGGCGACGAGTATCGCGCTGCCAACCAACGCATGGTGATCGGCGCCATTGCGCGCAAGGTGCTCGACTCCGACGTGATGACCATGATGTCAACCGTCGAGGCGCTTTCCAAATACATCACCACCGACATGGGCGTGGCCGATATTCTCACGCTTGCCAACAACATGCGCGGCATGGACATGGACACCGACTTCTACTCGGCGGTCAATCCGACGGAGTCCCAGTACATCGACGACATTTGGTGGGAAGTCATGGACCAATCGGCGTGGCGCACAATGATGAGCCGCATCGAGCAGGGCTTGTCCCCGACTGAAGAGGATGAAGTCGACGACATCACGGGCATGGTGATGGCATCGGCGGGCGGTGGCGCCACGTCTGATCAGGCGACGGCCGACCCGAAGGTGCATCGCACGGGCACGGTTTCGGTGCGCAACGGCACCGACATCAACGGTGCGGCCGCCGAGGCGCAGGAGAAGGTGTCGGCGCTCGGCTACACGGTTGACGCGGCGAATGCCGACGCGACGGACTACACGGAGACGGTCGTTGTCTACGAAACCGCCGACCAGCAAGAGCGTGCGCAGGAGATCGTCGATGCGCTCGGCGTGGGCAAAGCGGTTCTCAACAACAGCGAGTACCTGTTCTCGACCGACTTTTTGGTTGTGATTGGCTCCGATTGGCCGAGCGCGTGAAAATCACGATTGTAGCCGTCGGCAAGCTTAAGGAACGTTTTTGGGTTGATGCGTGCTCTGAGTACCTCAAGCGGCTTTCTGGTTACGCGAAGGTGACGGTGCGCGAGGTGACCGACGTTGACCCGGCGCGTGCGGGCGGCGTGGAGGCGGCGCGCGCGAAGGAGGCTGCTGCCATTTTGGGCGTCGTTGCGCCGCAGTCGCACGTGGTGCTCATGGCCATCGAGGGCAAGCAGCGGTCGAGCGAGCAGCTGGCGGCGCGCATGGACGCGCTTGCGCTCAACGGCGTGAGTGACGTTACCTTTGTCATCGGGGGGTCGGACGGCGTCGACGCCAGCGTGTATGCGCGCGCCGACGAAACGCTGTCGTTTGGTCCTATCACGCTGCCGCACAACCTGGCGCGCGTCGTGCTTTTGGAGCAGGTGTACCGCGCATTCAAGATTTCGCGCGGCGAGCCGTATCACAAGTAATTGGTTCCGCTTGCCCTAACGGGGCAAGCGGAACTGCTCGACGCTGCAAAGAGCTGAGGCGCCCAATCTTGCCCCTTGTTTTGGGCTCGGCGCGGCGCGAAGGCCGCTTGGCCCAAAGGCGGGGCAATCTTGGGCACCTCGGCTCTTTTCGCTGACTTTACGAACGACCAGTGAGAAACTACGACTAGCGGGAAATTGGAGCCAGCAGAAAACTACGACCAGTGAGAGATTGTGACCTGCGGGAAACGTCGACTGGTAAGAAACTTGAGGCAGAAAGGGAACAGTATGCGTTTTGTGTCGTGGAACGTGAACGGGTTGCGCGCGGTGCTCAAGAAGGATTTCCTTGAGACGTTTGCCGCGTTCGACGCCGACGTGTTCGCCTTGCAGGAAACCAAATGCCAGGACGGCCAGGTTACGCTCGACCTTCCCGGCTACCATCAGTTCTGGAGCTTTGCCGAGAAGAAGGGCTACTCGGGCACGGCGGTGTTCTGCAAGCAAGAGCCGCTGCGCGTGCTGCATGGCCTGGGTAGCGACTACCTCGACCAAGAGGGGCGCATCGTAGCGCTTGAGTTCGAGTCGTTCTGGTTCGTGGACGTGTACACGCCGAACGCGCAGAACGAGCTTGCGCGCATCGACCATCGCATGGAATGGGATGACGCTTTCCGCGATTTCTGCAAGGGGCTCGAAGAGGGCGTGCTGCCAGAGGGCGTGTCGTGCGAAACGCCGGCGGAAGGGCGCTTCGAGAAGCTTGCGGGCGGCGTCGCGACGCAACCGAAGCCCGTGGTCATGTGCGGCGACTTCAACGTGGCGCACCAGGAGATCGACCTGAAAAACCCCGGTCCGAACCGAGGGAACGCGGGCTTTTCCGACGAGGAGCGCGGGAAGTTCACCGATCTTCTGGCCGCCGGTTTCACCGACACGTTCCGCGCGCTGCACCCCGACGCAACGGGCGCGTACAGCTGGTGGAGCTACCGCTTCAAGGCGCGGCAGAACAACGCGGGATGGCGTATCGACTACTTCCTCGTGAGCGACGAGTTGGCGCCGCGCGTGCAAGACGCCAGCATTTACAGCGAGGTCATGGGGTCGGACCATTGCCCCGTGGGCGTCGAGATCGAGTTGTAGCTTGCGGCAATTTGCGGCAAAGGACGCGAGGCTGCAGTCCGTGTCGGCGCGTAGCGGGTGGCGTTGGGTTGCAACTTGCGGCGACGTGTCGTGCAGGGCGTCGAGGTAAAGCTTGCGTCGAAGTGCATGGGATGGCGTGCGTCGGCGTGCACGGGAACTTGTAGCAGGAGCGTGCAGGCGGTGCGTTTCGTCTGCGTGTGCGCGTGCGATGCGCTAGAATAGCCCGAGCAATAACGGTGAACCGGTTGCCGGCGGCGTAGTCGGCTGGTTGCGGGAGAGCACATGGACGCAGCGAAAATCGAAGAAGGCGTGCGCCTCATCTTGGAGGGTATTGGCGAAGACCCTCATCGCGAGGGGTTGCTTGAGACGCCGGCGCGCGTGGCGCGTATGTACGAGGAAGTGTTCGCGGGCCTTACCGAAGACCCGGCGCGTCACTTCGAGGTGACGTTCGACGAGCATCACGAGGAAATGGTGCTTGTGCGCGACATCTCGTTCTACTCGACGTGCGAGCATCACCTGGTGCCGTTTTTCGGGAAGGCGCACGTGGCGTACATCCCGGCGGCGGACGGGCGCATTTGCGGGCTGTCGAAGCTCGCGCGCCTGGTGGAAGCGTTCGCGAAGCGCCCGCAGGTGCAGGAACGTTTGACCTCGCAGATAGCCGACACGCTCATCGAGCAGCTGCATCCGCAAGGCGTGATCGTGGTAATCGAGGCGGAGCATATGTGCATGAGTATGCGCGGGGTGAAAAAGCCGGGCAGCAAAACGGTCACGAGCGCGGTGCGCGGCGTGTTTGAGCGCAGCCAGGCGACGCGCTCCGAGGCGATGAGCCTTATATTCCACTCGTCCTGACGGACGAGCGGATTGCTCGACGCTGCGAAGCCCTGGGGCATTTCGCCTAGCCCCTTGTTTTGGGCTCGGCGTTGGCGAAAGCCAACTTGGCCCAAAGGCGGGGCTATTCGAAACGCCCCAGGGCTTCTCGCTGACTTCTGCTGGTGACGCGAGCTCTCTTGTTGGTAACGCGGGTTATTTTGTTTGTAATGTAAGTTCGGCATAATGAGCTTCGGAAGAAAGAGGAAGGAACTCCTAATGAAGTGCGTTATCTCTGTTTTGGGCAAGGACCGCAGCGGCATTGTTGCGGCGGTTGCCACCACGCTGGCCGAGTGCAGCGCGAACATCGACGACATTTCGCAAACCATCTTGGGCGAAGGCGAGATCTTCTCGATGACCATGCTGGTCACGCTCTCTCCTGAGGCATGCGACTTCAACACGGTGCAGGAGAAGCTTACCGCCGTCGGCGAAGACCTCGGCGTGCAAGTGATCATCCAGCGCGAAGACGTCTTCCAGTTCATGTACAAAATTTAGCAGACGTACGGCGTGCGGGGCGAACGCGGTCGAACGTGGAGCGGTGAGCGTAGGGACGCAGCCCTGTTCACCGGGCCAGTGAGCAGGGCTGCGTCCCTGTGTTCACCCGTGTTCGCACTCTGCACTCGTCCCTTGTCGATAAATGTTACAAAAACAGTAGCATTTAAAGCGCGGATGTGGTAGAGTAGCCGTGTTCTTGATTGCGCGAGGTTTTGCTAACTCGAATCTCGCGCGTGTTATTCACTGTTTCGCACCAAGCTGAGGAGCCTGCCATGACCGCTGTTTTGACGACCGAGAAGACCACCGTCGATGGTGTTGCCATCGAGATCACGTACGCAAACGAAGCCGACGCGCGCGTTAGCGAGGACGAGGTGCGCGCCTACCTCAAGCGCGGCTACGAAAAGTTCCCCCACGGCAAAATCGAAAGCCTGACGCTCGACGTCGAGGGCGAGGACGTGGGCATCCATTACGGGCTTGCTCCCGTACAGTTCGACCGCATTCGCCGCATCACGGGCTATCTCGTGGGCACGCTCGACCGCTTTAACGACGGCAAGCGCGCCGAGGAGCGCGACCGCGTGAAGCACGCCGTTCCGACGTGCTGCTGCTAGTCTCGCTACGTTAGTCTGCTTCGCTGGCTTTGCTTTGCGCGGGCCGTTTCGCTTACCTCGAGGGGGGGCGAAACGGCCCGCGTTGTATTAGTCCGCCACCCACAACACAGGCGCAACGATGCCTTCCTTGGCGCTTCCTGTCACGTTGTAAGGGCCTTGGCGCAGATACGCGCCGGCGAATTGACCTGCGTGCATGAACAGACCGATCAGGTTGCCAAAGGGTTGCGGCTCGGCGGTGAAGTCGGCTTCGCGTCCGTACAGCGGGATGGTGGGCGTGCGGTGCGGCGCGAAGAACTCCTGCACGAGGTAGGGAGAGTCGCCCGTGTCGACGCCCGAGAACGGGTCGGGGGTTTCGGCTGCCGCTGCGATGGAGGCGCATGATGCGCCGGGCGTGCTTGCGCCCGTGTTCGCACCCGTGCCCGTGCCCAGGCGCTCGTCGATGAGCCGCGACCACTCCTCGGGCGCCGTTTCCGCGCCCGCCACCACGTTTTTGCTCTCGTACCAATCGGTCGGCTTGATCACCCAACGCGCGGGGTTGCGACGCACGGCTTCCAAGTCGAGCGCCGGGTCGTCCAAGAAATACGTCTGCGGAATGTGGTCGCGCACGAACGCGCGCTCCTCGTCGTTGAGAAACACTTGCGTTGCGGGGCGGCGCAGCACGGCGAACAGCTGCTTGTCGTGGATGAGCTGCGTGGCGAAGCTGCCGATCATCTCCACCTTTTGTTGGCGCAACGCCTCGATGAACGGCTGCACCTCGTCCCAGTGGTCGAGCAGGTCGACCACGATGCAGAAGCGCCAGATGCAGTCGATTTTCACGTTGCTAGAACCTGCAAGCGCATGGCGACCGACGAGACGTTCGCCGTCGAACGCGAGCTGGCGTGCGTCGAACACCGAGCACGCGAAACCTGCCTGTTCGAACAGCGTGCGATAGGTTTCCAGCTCGCCGATGTCGGGGTTGGGGGAGTCGAGACACGCGACGATGGCAACCTGCGGGCGCGCGCCTTCGCCAGCTTGGCTTGCGCGCGTGCAGACATCCGTCGCGACGCTCGCGCTCGTGTCCGCATTCGCCACGCCCGCGCTCCCAATCGCGCCCTCTTCCGCCACGCGTTCCCGCCAACGCTGTGCGCCCGCGCTTTGTTCCCAAATACGTGCAAACGTGCGCACCCATCCCGAAAACTGGCGCTCGACGTCGGTTTCTACCACGTGGCGTGCCGCGAACTCCTGATACGGGCGCGTGCTCTCAAGCGCCGCCAACGCCTCGCGCGTTTCGTTCATGCCGCTCGACGAGTCGGTGTTGAACTCGCAAAAGTGAAGCGCGCCCGTGCGCTCGTCGAGCATCAGGTCGATGCGCGCCATCGGCAGCGGCTCGGCGTAGCCCTGCGGCAAAAGCACGAGCTCCTCCACGCGCGGGTCAAGCCGAAACTCGCGCCGGTACGCCTCGTCGGCCCGATAACGCGCGATCACCTTCGCGAAAATGCCGTATGCCGTGCGCGTGACCTGCGCGAACCGCTCCTGCGTCGCTTCGCCGAAGAAACGCGGCACGTACGAGAACGCCGTCGGCTCGCCCTGCCACAGCGACGTACCGGCAGCCATGCGCCGCCAAGCCGCGCGGCGACCTTCCTCGTCGCCCTTCAGGCGCGCGATCGCGTCCAAGTATTCCTGCGTGTAGCGCTCTTCGGCGTTCATGGACGTATGCCTCACTCCTTCGGCGTGGGCGCGGCGGGTTTGGGCAGCTCGCCCGCGCAATGGGGGCAACGGGTGGCGCCTTCCTTGACTTCCTCCAGGCAAAACGGGCAGGTGGGCGGCAGCATTTCGACCTCCGCTTCGCCGTCTTTGCCGTGGTGCAGCACCTTGGTGCCGGCGTTTTGCAGCTTATTTAAGCCCTTCACCAGGAAAAACACCACCAACGCCACAATCAAGAAGTTGATGACGGCGCTTAAGAACTTGCCGAAGTCGATATCGGTGCCGGGAACGACGAGCCCCGAGATGGAGTCGGCGCCGCCGCCCGCGATAACCGTGATCAGCGGGTTGATGATGTCGGTGGTCAGCGACGTGACGATTGCGGTGAACGCGCCGCCGATGATGACGCCGACGGCCAGGTCCATCACGTTGCCGCGGTTAATGAATTCCTTGAACTCGTCGAGGAGTTTTTTCATGACGTTTCTCCTTGCGCTTTACTGATCGATAGGTGCGGCCGCGCGAGGCGGCGAGCACCTCAGACAGTATAGCGGGCGTGGTAGAATTTTTGTCAACATTGAGCGGCGCGTTGCGGCGCCGCGTTTTCGGGGGCGGCAAGCGCGCCTCCGGAGCAGACGGAGCATTTGACGCAATCGAGGTGCCATGACCAGAATCTATTCGCTGACGCGGGCGATCGACGCCGATATCGTCGACGCGTTTTGCGTGCTGCAGAAGGGCTTTACCGACCAGTTCGTCTACTACGACAAGCAGCGGAAGGCGCGCTACATGGGGCTCGGGCGCTGCATCGCGCTGCCGACGCTTGACGACGTGGAGTACGAATATGGGGAAACGAGCGTCAGCCCCAGCGCCGAAGGCGCTGCGGGGTTGCGCTCAGAAGCTTTGCAGCCTTCGCTTCACCCCACGGCACCGTCGGCTTCCGAAAGCGTTAACCAATGCACGAGTTGGGCTGATCGAGTGGAAAATTGCGTCAACCAGCCGGCGGTGTTTTTCTCGTTCAACCGTTTCGACGCGGAAAACCCGGCGCCTGCCGACGAGTTGTTCAGCACGTTTCCGCGCCTACACTTCATGCTGCCTGAGGTGGTGCTCATCGAGAACGAGCGCGGGCGCATGCTGCAGGTGAACTCGCTGGGGCCGGTGTACGCGGGGCGCGTGGAGCGGTTCGCGCGTGCGTGCGTGAACGCGCCGCGGCGTGCGCGCACAAGCATTCCCTACACGCTGCAATACGACGAGCGCGACGCGTGGTGCACGGCGGTTGACGAGGCGCTCGGCGCCATCGGCGCAGGTCGCGTGGACAAGGTGGTGCTCTCAAGGCGGCTGCGGCTACAGGCGGAGCATCCGTTCTCGTCGAAGGACCTGCTGGTGAACTTGATCGACGGCTCGGCGCGCGGCACGGTGCTTCTGTATCGCTACGCCGACGTGTTTTTCTGCGGCTGCACGCCCGAGGTGCTGGTGCGCAAGCACGGCACGCAGGCGGAAAGCATGTGCCTGGCGGGCACGTGCCGGGCGGGCAGCAGCGAGCAAGAGCGCGTGCGGCTGGCGAACGACCTGATGAATGACGCGAAGAACCGCTCCGAGCACGATTACGTGGTGCGCTTCATTCGCAGCGTGCTGGAGCGCGTATGCTACGACGTCGACGTGCCGAGCACGCCGGGCATCATGCCGCTCGCGCACGTGCAACACCTGCACACGCCGGCGCGTGCGCGCGTGCTGGAGGGAGTGGATCTGTGGTCGCTCATGGAGGACCTGCATCCCACGCCCGCCACGAGCGGTTTGCCGGTTGGCGAGGCGAAGATGCTCATCAGGCGCATCGAGGCGTACAACCGCGGGTTCTACGCGGGCGCGTGCGGGTTTGTGGACGGCGCGGGCGACGGCGAGTTCTCGGTGGCGCTGCGCACGGGCGTGTTCGACGGCGAGATGGGCTGGGTGTACGCCGGCTGCGGCATCGTGGAAGGCAGCGACGCCGATGCGGAGTACGACGAGATCGACCTCAAGCTGCGCACGATTCTGAGCGCGTTTTCCGGGGAGTGAGGGGAAATGAGCGACGGCATAGGCGGGAAGGCGGTTGACGCGGGCGGCGAAGTGGCGGGCGCGGGCAGCGAAGCGGCAAGTGCGCAGCCAGCCCATGAGCAGACGACGGCGCTGTGGGTGGCGGCGTTTTTCGACGAGCTTGTGCGTTGGGGCGTGCATGATGTGGTGGTAAGCCTCGGCTCGCGCTCGACGGCGCTGGCGATGGCGGCGTTCGAGCTGAGCCAGCGTCGCCCCCGCGACCTGCGCCTTTACGTGGACGTCGACGAGCGCGGGGCGGCGTTTCTGGCACTGGGCACGGCGAAGGCGAGCGGTCGCCCCGCAGTACTGGTGTGCACGTCAGGCACGGCGCTCGCGAATTATTACCCGGCGGTGATCGAGGCGGAAACCTCGCGTGTGCCGCTGATCGTGCTGTCGGGCGACCGCCCTCCGCGTATGCAGGGGCTTGGCGCGCCGCAGACAACCGATCAACTGAAGGCGTACGGCGAACACGTGCGGGCGTTTCGCGCCATGCCGCTGCCGTCAGCCGCGTCGCGCGATCTGGCGTTTGCGCGACAGGCGGCGCGCGAGGCGTGCTTGGCGGCGTTGGGCGGCGGTGTCGCTGGCGGCGGGAGAAGCGGATGCGCGGGGTTGAGCGAGGCGGCAGCTGGTGACGCGTGCGGCGCGACGGCTGCGCCCTGCGGCGTTGGCAGCGCCGGCGACGGCGACGTGCAGGTGGCTTCGCGCGGCTGCGAGCGCATGGCGGGTCCCGTACACCTGAACTTCCCGTTCGACGAGCCGTTGAAGCCTGATTTCGCCGGCGCCGACGCGCTGGTGGAGGGCGACGCGTTCGCGGCGGCGCGGCGTGGTTCTGCTGCGGGGATAGTAACGGGCAGCACGGTTTTCGACGCCGACGCGATGAGCAGCCTGCGAAGCCTTTTGCGCGATCGACGTACGCTGGTGCTGGCGGGCGAGGGCACGTGCTCGACGCTGGCGGAGGCGCGCGAGGTGGCGGCGTGGGCGCATACGCTGCAGTTGCCGCTTTTGGCGGACCCGCTGTCGGGCCTGCGCTCAGTCGACGCGCCTGAGGTTATCGACAACTACGACAATGTGTGCCGCCAGCCCGACTGCCCCGCGCCCGACCTCGTCATTCGCTTCGGGCGCTACCCCGTGTCGAAGCACGCGACGCTTATGGCGGCGAAGGTGCCGCTGCACGTGGTGGTCGACGCGGCGGAAACGCGCGACTTCAACAGCACAACCGACGTGTTCGTGGCTGCAACGCCGCTCGACTTCGTGCGCGGCACGCGTGCGCTGGGCGAGGCGGCGGTCTGCGGGGAGGCGGAGGCGGTTGGGTTCGACGGCGCTGGAACCGCGCATGCGGGCGCGACCAACGATGCTCCGTCCGATTCTTCCTCCGCCGCGCAACGGGCGTTTCTTGCGGAATGGACGGCGCGCAACGACGCCGCCCGCGCGCGCATCGACGCCGTTGCGGCGGAAGGCTCCGCGTGTGCAGATGCGCTTGAGGGCGCTTACGTGCGCGCGTTGCTCGACGCGGCGCCGGCGAACTCGTGCGTGTTCTCGGCGAACTCGATGGCGGTGCGCGCGCTCGACACGTTCTACACGCGCAGCAAAAAGCCGCTGGCGGTGCTGTGCAACCGCGGGCAAAACGGCATCGACGGCACGGTGTCGACGGCCGTCGGCGCGGCGCAGCACTTCGCGCAAACGACGTTCGTCACGGGCGATTTCACGCTGCTGCACGACCTGAACGCGCTCGCCCTGCAGCGCGAACTGCTGGTGCATCATGGGGGTGAAAACGCATCGTCGCTGGTCATCGTGCTGCTCAACAACAACGGCGGGGCCATTTTTGACATGCTGCCGCAAGCTTCCGACGACCCGTACTTCGAGCGCTTGTTCCTTGTGCCGCAGGACGTGCGCTTCGAAGACGCGGCGCGCGCGTTTGGCGTGCCGTATCGACGCGCAAATTCGGTGGTGGAATTTACGCGGGCGTATCGGGGCCTGCTCGGCACGCCGGGCATCAGCTTGGTGGAAGTGCAGCTGCCGCTGCGCGGCGTGCGCGAGCGCTACGGGAAGTATCAGGGGTAGGCGTGGGCGCGACGGTGTGTGGGGAAGAAGGGCGCAACTCGTGACGACGTATGTGCTGTTGCATGGGTTCGCGCAAACGGCGCGATCGTGGGACGAGGTTGCCGCCATGCTGCGCGCGCAGGGGCACGCTGTGTACGTACCCGACCTTTATGCGCAGGTCAAGCCCCTCGCGATGGACGCTGTCTGCGCTTGTGCGGCGCAATGGGTGCGCGACGTCGCGCGGCGCGAAGGCGGGCCGGTGGCGCTTGTGGGCTACTCGATGGGCGGGCGCATTGCGCTTGAGACGCTGGTGCGCTTTGGGGGTTTCGGCGTGTGCGGCGGCGGCCCGACGGGCAACTTGTCGGCCGTTAGCGACGTCTGCGAAGGCGCTGACGGCTCGGTAAGCAACTTGTCTGCCGACGGTGCCCCCCGCGTGAGCGCCGACTTCGTTTCCGCGGCAACGCCTTTGCCCCTTGCGGCGCTCGTCCTTGAGGGGGCGGGTCTCGGACCGCGCAGCGCAGCCGAGCGCGAGACGCTTGCGCAACGCAACGCCGCGTGGGCGCATGACCTGCGCGAAGGCGGCGTCGAGGCGTTTATGGACTGGTGGGAGGCGCTGCCGCTGTTCGCCACGCAACAGGCGCTTTCGCATGAGGCGCGCGCACGCGTTCGCGCCGACCGCATGGCGCATACGGCCGAAGAGCTCGCGCGGTCGCTTGAGGGGTGCGGCCAGCATCGCCAAGCCGCCGAGTGCGAAACGCTCGCCGCCCTTGCGTGCCTCGCGCAAGCGGGCGTGCCCGTTCGCTATTTCGCGGGCGAGCTTGACGCGAAGTACGCCGCGTGCGCCCAACGCCTCACCGCCACCGTCCCGCAGACGAAAGCAGCCTTTATTCCCCAAGCGGGGCACAACACGCACCTCGAGCAACCAAGGAAGTTCGTCGAAGCCCTGGTCGGCCACGCCTAGTCGCTCGAGCGCGACCCCGCGTTGCGAGGGTCGTCGTTTCGGCTTGCCTGGTTGCGTCGCCGTTCGGCTCTCTGCTTATTTTTCGAAGTTCTCGCGCAGGTATTCAGCCAGATGAGGTACGGCGAACATGAGTTCCCCCGTGCGCGGCGATTCAACGAGACCTGCGTCGATGAGGCGGGCTCGATATGGTTGAATGGACGAGTTTTCTACGCCGAGCCGTGCACGCAGGTTGGAAATCTTACTGGGACCTTCGTCTTGCGCCATTGCTTCAAGCAGAGTTCGGTCGTTGTCCGACAGCGGGGCAAGCATCGGCTTGAACACGTTGTCGTCCATTTCAGTATGCGATACAGCAAGCGCTTTTTCCAAGATTTCCTGATCAACCATCCCGTTCTCGGCGCGTTTCACGAGGTGGTATCCAACCAGTTGCACAAGATAGGGAAACCCCTGCGTTGCTTTCGCCGCCTGATCGAGAAGGTTTTCGGGGCATTCAACTTCCAATTCGCCAAAAGCATGGGCGTAGTACGCACGCACGTCGGCGAGGGCAATGGGGCCGATGTTCACTTTTCGCGCTCGATTGAGAAACGTGAGCACTTTGTCGTTGAGGACGCCTGACACGGCGTGGGGAAGTCCCGCCATAGCGATAGCAATGTTTTTGTCTTCGCCGATAAGGTGCTGGTACGTTGTTGCTACTTGGCGCATGGCCTCGGATGACGTCGTCTCGTCAATGAGCAGAAGCACGCCCTTTCCCTTGCTTGCCAGCTCGTCGCACAGCAACGATAGCTTCGTCCGAAACCCGTATTGCGCTTCCGTTGCGGGCGTGAATGTGAGCCCGAAAGAGAAGCCAAGCGCCCCTGCTTCGAATCCTTGGATTCTGCGTTCGGGTTCTTTAAAAAGGTGGGCGCCTTCGCGCTGAATCGTTTCGATGATCTCGTCAGGCATACCTTCGTATGCGGTGACGCGCGCGACGATGTAGTCGAGTTGCGCGGCTCGCTCGGCCAGCTCGATGAGCAGCGCCGTTTTGCCCATACCGCGTTGACCAAGGAAAAACGTGCAGCGTTGCTGAGATCCGATGGGCTCCTGCAGACCCGCTAAAAACTCCTCAATGACATAATCGCGTCCAATGATTTGCTGCGGCCTGCTGCCGAACGCCGGATGGAATAAAGGGCGATGCTTCCTGCTTTTCGAGTTGTTATCTTCCTTTATCATCGTTATCTTCCTTTATCATTATGATATAACGTGAAAGGAAAAATCAAGATTTCGGAAAGCAAAAGAAAGCGCCGGGGCGGTGTTGCGGGATGTACCGCAAAACGCCCCGGCGCTTAAAGAGGGAAGGCGGCGAGCGAACAAGGGGAGGGAGAAGAGAATCGCTCGCCGCAGGCCGCGAGGGCCGTAGATAAGCTAAATTGCCAAGTAGAAGGCGTAGCGCGAAATGGCCGACGCTACGACAACCAGCGCGCAGGCCGCATAGGCAAGCGTCGTGCCCTTCTTGGGAGCGAGCCATGCGCACGCCGCTCCGGCGGCGGCAACGACGGCGGCAACGGCAAACGGCGCTATGTCGAGGCCCGCCGCAACGAACACGGCGCCCTCAATCAGCATGCTCACGGCTGCAAGCGCTGCGGTTCCGGTCGAAATCTTGGCAACCGTTTTTGTGGCCGTCTCGTCGACGCACAGCGCGCCGGCAAACGTCGAGCCCATGGCGGCTGCACACAAGATAAAGAGCGCAAACGTGGCAACGGAGTTCATCGCGGCGTTCGTCGCAATTCCGAAGTACGCATTCGCCATGACCACCACCAGGACAACGCCCAGCACGGCACCGACGACGCGCAGCGCCTGCGGAACGGGCTTCTTCGTAAGCGCCATGACCAGGTCGATCACCACAACAACGCCGAACGCAATGGTGGCGTAGGCTTCCTGCGTGATACCCGCCGAGATGTTGCGGAACGCCAGGATCATGCGCTCGGGACGTCCCAGGTGGAACAGCAACGCCACGCCGCCCACGGCCAGCAGCACAAGGACAACGGCGGGAACGATAAACGGTTTCTTGCCCTCGAAGGCTTTGGGGAAGCATGCTGCCATGACATAGATGCCCGCCGCTAAGCCTCCCAACAGCGTAAACAGAAACAGGGGCATTTCAGAAAACATCTTTCCTCCTTTCGGTTCGCGCGGAGTTCGACGTCCGCGCGCTTTGGTTCATTCATGCGCAGCCAACGCGACTGCGCAGCGATACTCACTGCTTTTTCTTGCTTGGCAATACGGCGAACGACACGGCTTTAACCGGGCAGGCGTCGACGCACCGGCCGCATTTGCTGCAATCGTTCATGCCGTCTTGGCTGTGCGGGTCGAGGTCTTCCAGACAGGTTGTGGTGCATTGGGAACACGAGCCGCCTTGCTCGCGCAGGCAGACGTCGGTGTCGACCTGCGGGCGCAGCGTGCGGTTCGGCAGACTTAAGAGCGACATGAGCGCTCCGAGCGGGCAAAACCGCGAGCACCAGCTCCGTAGCACGAACAGCTCCAGCACCAGCACAACGGGAAACACCACAAGCGACATTGATACGTCGCCGATGCCGCCGAAAAACTGACAGACCAGCACGATCGTGCCGAACAAAAGCCCAATAGGGCATACCAGGCAAAACACCGGGAAGCCGAACACGGTAGCCGACGCCAACGCTGCCAGCAGCACCACGTGGCGCGAGTCGAAGCGTTTCCGCTTGCGGGTTGCTTCGGTGGTCAAAGCCAGCTCGGCGACCTCGGTACCGATCTCGCCCGCTTCGGCAGCCTCGGCTAGCCTGACGGCATCAGTGTCGCTCCCGGTTACTGCGACAGCCTCGCCCGCTTCAACCTCGGTCACTTCAACCTCAGCCTCGCCCTTCGCCCCCTTGCGCTTGCGTCGGCGGCTCTCGCGAAACTCCCGTGCAAAGGACGCCGGGCACACCCACGAGCAAAACGCCTTGCCCACCAGCAACGTCACCGCAACGGCCGCCGCAAGCGAGATGACCGCCACGGGAACGAGCGTCTTCGAGGCAAGCATCGACTCGAGTGCGCCTAAGGGGCAAAGCACCGCCACGTCGGCTATGCCGAACCCCGAGAACGTTCCCCCGCCGATGTTCAGCACGATGCCCGCCGCGACGACAACGAAGGCAAGGGCGCCTACGACCCAGCGTATCCGCGAGATTTTCATGCGCTCTCAACTCCTTTCGCCGCGCCGGGCACGACGTTGATGCCGCGCCTGCTCGTGCCTGAAAACGCTCGGTAGCTTGACGCGGGACACACGTTTTCGCATACGCCGCAACCGTTGCACAGCGCGGCATTCACCGCCGGTCGCCGCTCTGCATCAAGCGTGATAGCCGCAAACGGGCAATAGTCCACGCATTTGCGGCATCCGCCCGAGTTCTCGAACGCCAAGCACCGCGCGGCGTCGACCACCGCCGTGCCCAAGCGCTCGCGCGCGGGGTCGAACGCAACCAACGCGCCGGTGGGGCAGGCTTCCGCGCACTTCATGCAGAAGTCGCAGAAGCCGTAACCACCCGCATCCAGCAGCGTGCCGTAGGGGTCGGCCAGCACGTCGGCTTGCTCCACCCCGTCGGGGCGTCGATAGGCTCGTGCCAGCTTCACGTCGAACGAGAGGGCGGGCGTACGCAGCGACACGAGGCCGTTTTCCAACCCGCTGCTCTCAATAGCCTGGCGCGGGCACGCCTGCCGACAGCGGTCGCACCGCACGCACAGCGACGTGAGGCGCGTGGCGTCTTGCCCGCCCGGGGGCCGCAGCAGGTTCTCGCCTGTACCCGTCGCAACTCCGACGCCGCCAAGCGCCACCAGCCCCACCGCTCCGCCGACACCCGCCACGAAGCTGCGCCGCGATATGTTTTCGCTAAGCGGCTTCACGGCAGATTTCCAACGAATCGGCGAGCGTGTCGACGTCGAGCTCGGCATAGCCGGCGGCTGCCTTCACGACGCCCTGGTAAAAGCGTGTTTCCAAGATCTCGCCGGCCAAAGCTGTAAAATCGGGAAGCCACGTGGACACATGGTTTTCAAGGAACGCCTGGGACTGCTCGATGATCTGCGCGGCGTCGTCCGCGCGCCCGTCCTCAAGGGCGGCCTGCGCGCGCTCGGCCAAGATGGCTAAGTACTCGAGCTCGAAGCTGATGTGGTCTTCGGGCAAGTCGATTCCCGGCTTCAAGTTCAGCCCCGACTGCAAGAACAGCAGAAACACGCTGTTGCGCGGCTCCTGGTACAAAAGCCCGTCCTTGCTCAAGAACACGCTGGCGTAAGGGGACGCCGTTTTGCCGTCGTGTTGCCTGATGCCGTCGAAGCACATGGTGTAGTCGGTGGCCAAAAGCGTGCGCGTGCCGGTGTGTTGGCGACGAAGGCCGCGACCCATGTCGTTCAGGCCGCGCACCAGCAAGCTGTTGCTTGCAGCGCCCTTCTTCGCGCTCGCTTTCTCGCCCTCGCTGTCCGCCGCGTCCTCGTCGTCGCTCAGCGCAGCCGCCTGCGCAACGAAGTTCATCGCCGTCAGCGCCTCGATGTCGTCCGCCTCGAGCGGCTTGAGGAACAGGCGCGCCATCAGGCGGTAAAACGCTGCTCGGCTTCCCATTACCTCGCCGACTGTTCGCATATCGACGGTCATGCTGCCCTTGTTTGTCGTCATCTCAGTTGCTCCTCATTCTCCATGCGTCCTGCACCCTGGCGACCGCTTTACTCCGCCGGTGCTTGGAGCACGCGCCCGTCAAGCCCGTGCCATTCCGAGATATCCTCGGACAAGATGTACACGAACGACGCGTCGGCACCGTAGTCCTTAAGCGTGTGCGTGGGGCGCCCTGCGGCCTCGGCGGCGGCCAGCGCCTTGCTCGCGGCGGAGTTGGGGTCGTCCAAGTCGCCGTAGTAGCGGCATCCCGTCGGACAGTTGTGCACGCATGCCGGAACGGCGTGCTCGGGGTCGAACGGGTCGTTCGGGTTTTCCACGCCGTCGCTTTGGGCGCACAGGTGGTTGCACAGCGTGCACTTCTCCACCACGCCCTCGGCCTTGTTGAACCAGCGCACGCTCGGGCGCGAATGCGCGTCGGAAGAGCTGTAAGGGCAGGCGATGGCGCACATACGGCAGCCGATGCAGTCCTCCTTGCTCACGAGCACCACGTCGTTGTCGGGGTCGCGGTAGGTGGCGCCGGTGGGGCAGGCCGTCACGCACGGCGCGTCGGCGCACTGCTGGCACTGAAGCGTGAGCCAGTACATCTGAATGTCGGGGTGCGTGCCGTAAGGCCCCATGTCAACCACGTCGCACCAATAGTTTCCCAGGTCGATGTTGTTCTCGAACTTGCAGGCCACGATGCAGCTTTGGCAGCCGGTGCAGCGATCGAGGTCCATGACCATTGCTCGTCTCGTCATAATCTCCCTCGCTTCCTACTTGCCCATGAACGTGTTGAGCGCGTCGGCCGCAAACTCCACGCTCGGCGTGATCAGGTCTTTGTTGCCCATCAACACGCCTACCTCGCCGAGCACTTCGTTGGCCGTGGTAGGCATGAACGGCTCGAACTCCTCGGGCTGTACCCACACGCGGTCGGGTCGGCTCGACTTCTTGATGTTCACGGCGAAGGCGCGGTAGTTGTACGAGCCGAACGCCTCGTTGAATTGGGCATCGATGCCGTTGGTGATCACGTTGACGCTGCACTCCTGCCAGCCGCCGGTCTTGCTCGACTGCGTGGAGTCGAAGCACTCGGGGTTCCAGAAGCGCTCCATCCACACGACGTTGGGCGCCACGGCCTCGCTCACGTACGCGATGGCGTGGATGGGCTCGGCAACCTTGGTGTCCTGCGTCTTGATGCGGTCGTAGGAGCGCTCGGTGCCGGGCTTCGACGTGTCGTAGGCGTTGCCCTGCGTGCGGCGGCTCGAAACCTCAACCCAGTCGCCGTCGGCAACGCCGTACTCGGCGGCGGTGGTGGGATTGATGCGAATGAACGGCGCGGGGTACAGCTCGCGGGCGTAGGGCGCGTGGCGCATGGTGCCATGGTGGAAGTACGGCACGCGACCTGAAGTGATGGCCAGCGGGAAGTCCTCGTCGAACGGCAGGATGTAGCCGTCGCTGTTCTCCACCTTCGGCGCCTCGGTTTGCAGCGGCACGCGGCAGATGGGCGAGTAGTCGCCGTCGTAGGTGCCTACGCGCTCGTCGACGGGCTCATCGAACGCCACGGGGTAGCAGTAGGGCCAGCCGGTGCGCCCGAGCTTGATCATGGTGGTGCAGTACACCTCGCACTTGCGGCTCTCGGTGCCGAAGCCCACGGGCAGCCCGTCTTTTGCGGTAACAAGGTGCTGACCGTAGGTCCAGTACACGTCGGAGGGCGTGCTCACCGTGTAAATGTCGGAGCGATTCTCCATGGCGGCGAGCAACTCTTCGTTGGTGCAGGTCTTCGGGTCGAGGTCGAGCATCTTGGCGAAGGTGCTCTTCTGCGCCTCCCAGCATTCCTCGTCGGTCGAGCTGCGTCCTGCCATCGGATACAGCGGGAAGGTAAGCCCGAGCTCCTTGACGGTTTGGCCCGTGCCGTTGAACACGATCTTGTCGAGGCGTTCGTTGAGCTTGTCGGCGCACATCGAGTTGAACAGCATCCACGGGTGCATCGGGTTCACCGACTCGCCGAGATGGATGATGCCGGGGCAGCCGAACGTGTAGTTCAGCTGGCCGGTGCGCGAGTTGGGGTGCTCAAGCCACTCCTCGGTGGGGAACACCAGGTCGCACAGCTCGATGTGGAACGACGTGAAGATGGGCTGCTGCCCGAAGATGTACTCCACGTTCTCCTTCGCCGCGTCGTACCACGCCTGGGAGCTGGCGAGCATGGCCAGCTTGTTGCCGGAAAGCTCGAACCACGCCTTCAGCGGGAAAGGCTCGCCGGTTTCCACGGCTTGGCGAATGGCGGGGATGTGCGAGTGCCCCCACGACGACAGGCCGCGGTGGTTGGTCAGGCCCAAGCGATCGGTCCAAATCTTGCCGTACACGGCCATTTTGGTGGCGTCGGTTGCCGCCACGCGCGCGGCGTTGGCCTCCTCGGTGGCGCCCACCACGTAGCCGTACTGCAGCTGCGCGGTGTAGCTGGTGGTCGGGCGTTCCTGCGTGCCGGCGGCGGCGCATTTGCCCCACTCGTTGGTGTCGGTGAACGTGGCGGCCGACATGGCGCTGCCGTTTTGCGTGAGCGCCGCGCCGGGTTTGTTCACGTAGCCCATGATCATGTCGAGGCCCATGAGGCCAAGCGGCATCTGAGAGGCGATCTCCATCTGGTCGGTGGCGACGCCATGCGTGATGCCGGCGCACTTGCCCTCCTTAAGCGGCGCGGTGTACAGCTCGATGGCCTCGCGGTTGCGCTCGGCCGGAACCCAGCAGAACTCCTCGGCGCGCTCAAGCGTCCACGGCTCGGCTTCTTCCTTGTAGATCTGCCCGGCCGATTTGGACTCAAGGCCGTTGACGGTGGCCGTGGCGAACACGGACGGGTTCACGACCTGCATGACGTCGGCGGGCGCGCCGAAGGGCAGCGCCGCAACCTCGCCGGTGTTCTCGTCGACGCATACGTACACGGGCGTGTCGTCGGGCGTGGTGGGCTCGTAGCCGTCGATGACCTCGGTTGCCAGCCACGGGAGCTTCGTCTCGGGATTGATGAGGAACGGCAGGTTGGTGAAGAACTTGACGAACTCCTCGTCGTAGAGCTTTTCCTCGAAGATCACGTGGAACCACGACAGCGCCAGCGCCGCGTCGGAGCCGGGGCGCACGGGAAGGTGTACCGTGGCTTTGGTGGCGTCGGGGCTGAAGTTCGGGTCGACGACGACGGTCTTCATGCCTTGCGCGCGCAGCTCGGCCAGGCCGCGACCGGCTTGGGCGGTTTGCGAGGCGGAAGGCTGCGTGCCCCAAATGACGAGGCATTCCATGTCGTTGGTGATGCCGGCGTCCTTGTCGGCTTGGCTTAAGCCCTTGTACGGCTCGAGCACCGAGCTGTCGGCGGTGGACTGGTCGGAGCCGCCGTACATGAACTTGGCGACGGTGCTGCGCGGCAGCCAGCACTGGGCGGCACCCGGCTCGAAGCCGGTAGGTGCCATGAGCTGCCCGCACAGAAGCGGCGGCAGCATGGCGCCGGCGTAGGAACCGCCACCGCCGGCCGACGAGAAGAACGAGTACGTGCCGTACTTCTCCATGATCTCGACCACGCGATCGGTCGCCTCGTTGAGCGCCTCGTCCCAGCTGATGCGCTCGAACGCGGCGTTGTCGGCGCCGCGCGCGCCTGTGCGGCGCATCGGGTACAGCACGCGGCGCGGGCTGTAGCACGTGTGGATTTGGTTCATGCCTTTCAGGCATACGGCGCCCTTGCTCATGGGAGCGTCGGGATGCCCCTCGATTTTCACGACCACGCCGTCTTTGACGTAGACGCGCACGGGGCATGCGGCGATGCAGCCGTGGCAGATGGACGGGTAGTACACCGTGTTGCCTGCCGATACCACGCCTTCAGACGAGGACTCGACCGACTGCATGCATCCGCTGAGCGTTCCGCTCATAGCTGCCGCGGCGCCGCCGACGGCGAGTGCTTTCACGAAGCTGCGTCGCGTTAACGTTGTTTCTCGCACAGTAACCTCCTTTTTCCTCTCTCCTTGCTTTGCCGGACTGCGGGCTTGCCGCCTGTGCGCGACGAGTTGAGCCCGTGCCTGGCGTTTCCTAACGCTTGTCGTGCTCTATCTCAAACAGAAGCTCCCTCCCTTCGGCGGTTATGCGCCAGTTGTGGCTGGAAAACTCGATAACGCCCGCGTCGGAAAGCTTGCTTGCCAGCACCGTCGAATCGGCAAGCGCGCCGTATGCGGCGGCTTCCTCGGGGGCGAGGGACGTTTTGAGGTGCGCGGACAGCTCTCCGAGCGTGTGCTGGGCGCACAGAAAAGAAAGCGTCTCCCTGAGAATGGGGCGGGCTTCGGGATGCTCTGCGATAAGCTTGCTCAGGCGCACGTTGGGGGCGAACGCCTCGGCAACGGCGCGACCCACCTCGTTGGTTCGATAGGCGTAGCTCGCAATGGCGTCGTCGATCTCGTCGTCGGTCGCGCCTTGGGCTGCCATCGCCTCGGCATTTACCACGTTGCCTTCCGCGTCGATGTCGAAGGCGTCCAGGCAGCCGGCGTCTACGAGCCACTGGGCGATGAAGAACGGTTCGGGGCACCCCTTGCCGTACTCGTCGCGCGACGCCACCTCCTTCTCAAACGCGGAAAGCTCAACGCGCTCGCTGCTGCAGCGCACGAGCGCCCAGCGCAATATCTCGCGACACGCCGGGTTCGTGCGCAAAAACTCGATGCCCTGATCAACTCGATCGTTGAAATCCATGAATCCCCTCCTTGTGAGTTGACGCGCCCCATGTGGCGGCTTGTTTTGCATTATTGGAGGGCGGCGATGGTCGGAAAATACGAAACCGCAGATGAAACCTTCATAAATGAGGGCGCATCTGTCGCAGTTAATCGTCTAAACAATAATTGATGAGCCTTGTGACCAGGGGCTTCGCAGCAGCGCGGAACAAAAAGAAAATCGCGTTTTAGAATGCTTTTGCGCTGGGTTATACTCGCAGCGTTCGGTTTCCGGGCGAAAAGGGAGGGGGAGTGCTCGTGCCGCGCGTTCGTTCCAACCATGAGTCGATCGGCCTGCGCAAAGGGCTTGCGAGCCTGTGGCCCGGCTTTGGCTTTTTGGGCTTGGGGCTGTACTTGGCGTGGATGCTGCTGCTGTCGGACACGTGCGCGTGGGTGTCGGACATCGACCAAAACGGGAACGCCCTCACCAACGGTCACCTCCTCGTGACGCTTAGCTCGACGCTGGGGTTGTCGGCTGCGGCGACGCTTGCGCTGCTCTCGGTTTTGCGAGAGCGCGCCGACGCGTTTTTGCGCTCCCGATGGTCGATTGCGGCGATCGGCGTTTTGGGCGCGGTTGGTGCCGTGTGCCTTATTGGGTCTGGTCCCTATTTCATCGGCGGCCCGTTCGGGCTGGACATCAAGGGGCTGTTTTCCGCGGGGGCGGTCGTTTGCGGCGTGACGGCAGGGCTTTTGCTCTTGGAATGCGCACGCGCCTTTGAGGGGATCGAGCCGTATCGCGTGCTCGTTTACTGCTTGCTTATGCAGCTTTTGGCGGTGGCGGTCTATTCGTTCGTGATGGTGAACGACCTTTTCCGGCCCTACGAGGGCGGTCCTCCCGCAAGCGGCATCGCGGCGCTTGCCGTGCTCCCGCTCTTGGCCGCGCTTGCTTTGTCGATGGACGCGCGAAAGCCTGCGTCTGCGAAGCCTGCGCCGGCGTGCGTGCCGTCTGCGGAGGTCGTGTCGCGCAAAGGCGCGTTCTCGGAGGCTGCGGGCCTCGTCCGCTTCTTCGTCATGCTGTTCGTGTTTTCCTTGGCCGTTTCGCTGTCTTTGGGGTACTGCGCGAACAGCCTTACCGTGTTCACGCTGCAGGCGGGTATGCGCATCAGCGTCGATTTCCGCCTCCTGTTCGCCGTCGTGCTGCTCGTCTTGGTGGTGGGAAGGCTTGAGCGCGTTCCGTTGGCGTCGCTTTCCGTGCTGATCGCCGCCGTTATCGCGGTGGCGCTGGCCTTGTTTCCGCTTATCGGTCTCGACAGCACGATTACCTACGTGGTGGTGAACGTGGCGTCGAGCATCTTCGACGTCATGGTGTGGTGCATGCTTGCGCTCATCGCGTTCAGGAGAAGCTTTCCTGCGGTGAACGTGTTCGGTTTGGGGCTTGGTGCCTCCATGGCGGGCAACGGGTTGGGTTGGCTTGCGGCAAGCAGCCTTATGCCGACCTTGGTGGGGGCGAAGCTCGATGCGGCGGTGTACGTCGCGCTCGCCTTCGTGGCGCTCGCGCTGACGGTGCTCGTGTTCAGCGGGCGCGACTTCGGGCGGCTGTTCGGCGACGACGCCGAGCGCGTGTTGAGCTTGCGGAAGGACGAGGGCATGAAGGACTTGGTCGAGCGCGCCGAGCCCTCGACGCACAACCGTCCTTGGCGCGACGCGTGCGGCGCGGTGTGCGACGAGGCGAGCCTGTCAGAGCGAGAGCGCGAGATTTTCATGCTCGTCTCTGTTGGGCACACCGCCGAGGCCATTGCCGAGGAGCTCTGCATTTCGGCGAACACGGTGCGCACGCACATCCACAACATCTACGGCAAATTGGAGGTCCATTCGAGGCAGGAACTCATAAACCGCGTGAAGGCGAAGATGTAAACATTTGTTGAGATTCCCCAGAGTAGGGGCTTTGTTGGTGCGATTTTGGGGCGTCAGCGTTACTATGGAATTATTCACAGCTGAACGACAAAGGAGCTCCTCCATGACCGACCTCACGCACGAGGCGTCTGCCGCCGATGCGCCGAGCGCCAACGTTTCCGCACCTGCGCCTGACGCGTCTGCGCCCGCTTCTGGTGCCGCCATCGCACCTGCGCCTGACGCACCCATCCAGTGGCAACCCGTCAAGCAGTACCGCGAGATCATCTACGAAACGGCCGAGGGCATTGCCAAGATCACCATCAACCGCCCGCATCGCCGCAACGCGTTCACGCCGCTTACCGTCACTGAGATGTACGACGCGTTCACCCTCGCGCGCGACGACGCGCAGGTAGGCGTCGTCATCCTCACCGGCGCCAACCACGGCGGCGCGCACGCCGACGAAGCGTTCTGCTCGGGCGGCGACCAAAAGATTCGCGGCAACGGCGGCTACGTGGGCGAAGACTCCATTCCGCGCCTGAACGTGCTCGACTTACAGCGGCTCATTCGCGTGATTCCCAAGCCCGTCATCGCCATGGTGAACGGCTACGCTATCGGCGGCGGGCACGTGCTGCACATCCTGTGCGACTTGTCCATCGCGGCCGACACGGCGAAATTCGGGCAGACCGGGCCTAAGGTGGGCAGCTTCGACGCGGGCTACGGCGCGGGGTATCTGGCCAACATCGTGGGGCAGAAGAAGGCGCGCGAGATTTGGTATCTGTGCCGCCAGTACACTGCCGCCGAGGCGCTTGAGATGGGCCTCGTGAACAAGGTGGTGCCGTTTGACCAGCTTGAGGCCGAGTGCGTGGCGTGGGCGCGCGAGATGATGCAGTTTTCCCCCACGGCGCTGCGCTTCATGAAGGCAAGCTTCAACGCCGCGACCGACGGCTTGGCGGGCATCCAGCAGCTGGCGGGCGACGCCACGCTTCTGTACTACACCACCGACGAGGCGAAGGAAGGGCGCGACGCCTTCAAGGAGAAGCGCGCTCCCGACTTCACCCAGTTCCCGAAGTTCCCCTGATAGCACGTCGTCGCATGTGGCAAGGCATGTGACAAGGGGACAGGTCATTTGTCACACCGCTGAGTTCGATCCGTCCGCTTCTGCCGCATGAGAGAGGCACGCCGCTTTTATGATCGACCAATTTGAAAGCACCGTTCGCCTTAAGCCCGACCGGGTGTTCTTCACGTTTGTCGATTCTGCGGGGCGCGAGCATGCCTACACCTATCGCCAGACGCGCCTCATTGCCTCGACGCTGGCGATGAAACTGCACGCCACGGGCGTGCGCAGCGGCGGTCGCGTGGTGATCGACCTTCCCAACGGCCCGGCGTGGGTGTTTTTCCTGCTGGCGGCGGCGTACGGGTCGTTTACGCTCGTGGCGCTCAACCAGCGCTTGACCGAGGCGGAGAAAACGACGCGCCTGACGGGGCTCAAGCGCGGCGGCGACCGGATAGACTTCTCGGTTGACGAGGCGCTCGCCGGGCGTCTCGTGGCAAGCGTGTGCGAGTCGCTTGACGGCGGCGGCGCGGGCGGCACCGCGCGTGCGTCGGCTTTGCCGGGTTCGTCGACGGAAGGCGCCGGGCGCGTGATCATGGGCGCGCAGCAAGACGCCATCGAGGAGTCGGTTCATTTCGCGGAACGCGCGGCGCATCTGTTCGACGCCGAGGCGCAAGCCGTGATCATGTTCACAAGCGGCACGACGGGGCATCCAAAGGCGGTCGCGCTTACGTGGAAGCAGTTTGTCGGCTCGGCGCGGGCGTCGAACCGCGCGCTGTCGTCACGCGGCGAGGGCTCGTGGCAGGCGGTGCTGCCGTTTTTCCACATCGGCGGCTTGCAGGTGCTCGTGCGCTCGATTGCGAACGCGACGCCGCTGGTGGTTTACGAGCGCTTCGACGCTGAGCGCGTGCTGAACGACGCCGAGACGTTTCGCGTCACGCATATTTCGGTGGTCGACAAGATGCTGCAAGACCTGGCGGCGGTCGAGGAGGCGCGCGGCAAGTCGGGTGCGGAAGGCTTGCCCGGCGGCGCGGGTGTGCGCGGCGCGGGCAACGCGACCCACGGTTCCGCCGTCGCCTCGCGCGACGCCTCGCAGGCGCAGGCGAGCCGCTCGAGCCGCTTGTCGCTTTACCGCTGCATTCTGCTCGGCGGCGGCGCGCTCAACCCGCAGACGATCGAGCGCGCCTACCACCTCGGCGCGCGCGTGTACGCCAGCTACGGCATGACCGAAACGTCGAGCCAGATTGCGAACTCCCTGATCGATCAGCAGTTTACGGGCGGCTTGAAGCTGCTCGACGGCTACGAGGCGCGCATCGTCGAGCCCGACGTGGAAGGCTTCGGGCGCTTAGCCGTGCAAGGACCGGGCGTGTTCGACGGCTACCTCAACGCGCGCGCGGCGTTCACGGTCGACGGATTCTTCCTCACGGGCGACGTGGCGGCTTTGCACCGCGGGCAGCTTTACCTGAAGGAGCGCACGAGCGATATGTTCGTGTCGGGCGGCGAGAACGTCTACCCGGCGGAAGTCGTGCGCACGCTGCGGCGCATCGAGGGCGTGTCGGACGCGCACGTGTTCGGCGTGCCCGACGCCACGTGGGGCAGACGCCCCGCGGCGGTGGTCGAGCGCTCGCGTGAGGGTGTGCAGCCCGAGTACGTCAAGCGCGCCGCCCAGCCGTCGCTCTCGAAGATCAGCATGCCACAGGCCGTCCTCGTGGTTGATCAGCTTCCGCGAAGCGGCATTGGCAAAGTCGACCGTGCGGCAACCGAAGCGCTGTTCGAGCAACGCCTCCAAGTCGAGCGCGTTGTCCTGCACCGCATTCGCCTGCCGTTCCGCGCGCCGTTCAAAACGGCGAAGGCCACGCTTGACCATCGCGACGCGATCATCGTGGAAGTGGTCGACCATACGGGGCGCACGGGGCTGGGGGAGTGCGTGGCGTTTGAGACCGATTGGTACCTGCCCGAAACGCTTGGCGACGACGAGACATTTTTGCGCGACGTGTTGGCGCCTTATTTGCGCGGGCGTCTGTTTGCGCACCCGCGCGAGGCGGCCGACGCCTTCATGCAGCTGTCGGGGGCGCGGGAGCACCCGATGGCGGTGGCGGCGGTGGAAACGGCGCTGTGGGATTTGCACGGGCGCATCACGGGCGCGCCGTTGTGGCAACTGATCGACGAGGAGCACGAGCGGCTGTGCGCGGCGGCGGGCCCGGCGGGGAAGCGCGTGCGCGCCTTGCCGCGCGCGGCGTCGATCAAGGGATCGCGCGCGCTGGTGAGCGCGGGTGCTGTGGTGGGCATGGGCGCGCCCGCCGACGTGGTGGCGGCGGTGCACGAGGCGGTGCGTGCGGGCTATCGACGCGTGAAGATGAAGATCGCTCCTGGTCAGGGGCCAAGCGCCGTGCGCGCCGTGCGCGAGGCGTATCCTGCGTTGCTTATAACGCTCGACGCGAACCAAAGCTTCTCCGCGCACGACGTTGAAGAGCTGCGCGCCTACGACGATCTTGACATCGGCTGGATCGAAGAGCCGATCGACGTGCGCCGCCCCGGCTTCGACGGTCGCAGCGAGGCAATTGAACGCCTGGAGCGCCTGCAGCGCACGTTTTCGACGCCGATATGCGTGGACGAGTCGTTTGTCAACGCTGCCGACGCCGAACGCATCCTGCGTTACCCCGACCTGCGCTGCGTTTGCGTGAAGGTGGCGAAGTTCGGCGGCATCGAGCCCGCGCTGCGCTTCATCGTGCGCGCGCAGTCGAGGGGCTGCGAGGTGTGGATGGGCGGCATGTACGACACGGGCGTCTCGAAGCGGATGCACGCGGCGTTCGAGGTGCTGCCGGGCGTCATCGTGCCGGGAGACGTCGGCTCGACGGCGCGCTACTTCGACGTCGACGTGACCGACCCGCCCTATGCCGCCGTGCGCGGGTGCGTGCTGCTGAACGCGGAAGGCCATGAAACCGGCGTCGGCTGTGCGTTGAACCTTCCCGCTCTGGCGAAAGCCCTGGTGAGGCGAACGGAAGTGTAGAACGGAGACGAGCACGGGCGGGTGAACACGCCGCCTCGTGCTCGCCCCGCCGTTCTCGCCCGCCGCCAAGCGGGACCTCGAGCCCCGTCTTTTCGCTACTCCCCGCGGCTTGCCAGGTACGCCTTCATCGAGTATTGCGTGATGTCGCTGCGGTTGATGATGCCCACCAGCTGGCCGTTCTCCATCACGGGCACCTTCTTCAGGTGGTTTTGCGCCAGCACGCGGCACACCTCGGCGATGTCGGCGTGCACGTTCACGCCGATCGAGTTCGCCACGCCGATCTCGGTCACGCGCTTCTGCATGATCTGCTCGAGGCGCTCGTCGTAAGCCGACTCGTCGCGCACCGAGTTCGCGATGAGCGCCACCGGATCGATGAACGACCCGCTTTGCTGTGAGAGGCACTTCAAAATGTCGCCGTCGGAGATGAACCCGACCGGCGTGCCCGCGTCGTTCACGATGGGCGCGGCGCTGATGTTCTTCCCGATGAAGAGCTCCATCGCGTTTTGCACGGTGGCGGTGGTGGGCAGCGTGTACACGTCGGTTTTCATGATGGACTGCAGCAGCGTCTTGCGCGCGTCGCCCTCGTCGTCGACCTCGGTCTCGCCTGGCTTGTCCTTCACGAACATGACGGTGAGCACCATGCCCGCCAGAATAAGCACGCCGCACACGCCGAAGGCCACGTTGAAGCCGAGCATGGTGGCCTGTTGCGCGCCCATCGTCGGCGTAAGCGCGTTTTCCACCGCCGTCGACACCGAGATCACGAGCGCCGTGCCGAGCGAGCCCGCCACCTGGCGCAGCGTGTTGTTCACCGAGGTGCCGTGGTTCATCACCTTGTTGTCGAGCGCGTTCATGCCCCACGTGGTGATGGGCATGTTCACCAGCGACATCGAGAACATGCGCAGCGCCAGGAGCACCGTCAGAAACACCATGCTCGTCTCAAACCCGATGAACACGAACGTGAACGTGGTTAAGGTGAACAGCACCATGCCCGGCACGCTGAGCTTGCGCGGCCCGTGCTTGTCGAAGAGCTTGCCGGCGATGGGGTTCATGATGCCCATGATGACGGCGCCGGGCATGACCACCAAACCCGACATCGTGGCGGGATACCCCATGAGGTTCTGCACGTAGATCGGCAAAAGGATGGTGGCCGAGAGCAGGCCGCCCTGCACGAGCATGCCGATGATCGTGCCGATGAGGAAACGGCGGTTCTTGAGCACCGTCACGCGCAGCATGGGGTGCTCAAGGCGCGTCTGGCGCACGAAGAACCACACGACGCCCACGATGCCCACCAGCGTGATGCCCACGCTCTCGAGCGCGATGCCCGCCGAGCCCAGCACGCTGAACCCGTAGAGCAGACAGCCGAAACCAAGCGTGGAAAGCGCCACCGAAAGCGGGTCGAGCACGGCGTCGCTTTTGCTCGAGGGCGCGCGGTTCTCCATGAGGAAAAGCGACGCCACGATGACCGCCGCGGAAAGCGCCGTCACGCCGAAGAACATGATGTGCCAGTCGGCGTTGTCGACGACGACGCCCGCCACCGTGGGGCCGATGGCGGGCGCAAACGCGATGACCAGGCCGAAGATGCCCATGGCGCTGCCGCGCTTTTCCACGGGGAACATCACCATGAGCACCGTCATGGTAAGCGGCATGAGGATGCCCGCGCCCGCCGCCTGGACGAGGCGGCCCGCCAGCAGCATCGCGAAGTTCGAGCCCACGCCTGCCAGCGCCGAGCCCACCGTGAACAGCCCCATGGACGCAAGGAACAGGTTGCGCGCCGAGAAGCGGTCTTGCAGGTAGGCCGTGATGGGGATCATGATGGCGTTCACCAGCGTGAACCCGGTGGTGAGCCACTGGGCCGTCGCGGCGTCGACGCCGGTCTCGGCCATGATGGAGGGCAGCGCCGGCGTGACGAGCGTTTGGTTTAAGATGGTGACGAACGACCCGATCACGAGCACGACGAGCATCATCCATTGTTTCTTTGGTAATTTCATACGTTCC
>JAUNGO010000072.1 GCA_030524475.1 Eggerthellaceae bacterium
TCGTAGCGCATGGAGCTTTCCGAGATAAGTCCCAGGTTGCGGCTCGTGCGGCTTGTGCGGCCCGCCTCGAACGTGGCGGTTTCCAGAAGCACGGTGGTGGTTTCGTCGGTTACCTCAGACTCGAGCCCGCCCATAACGCCCGCCAGCGCCACGGGAGCCTCGGGCGTGGCGATGACGGTCATGTCGGAGGTCAACACGCGGTCGGTGCCGTCGAGCGTAGTGAACGGCTCGCCGTCGGCCGCCGCGCGCACGACGACGTGCGCCTTGCCGTCGGCGCCGACCAGCTTGTCGTAGTCGAACGCGTGCAAAGGCTGCCCGAACAAAAACAGGATGTAGTTCGTCACGTCGACGATGTTGTTGATGGAGCGCTGCCCGATGGCGGCCAGGCGCTCGACCATCCAGTCAGGCGAAGGCCCTATTCTCACGTTCTTGATGACGCGCGCCGCATAGCGCGGGCAACGCGTCGCGTCCTCGATGGTCACGTCGGCAAGCTCGGCCGCGGCGGGAAGCGAGGCGTCCTCGGAAAGCTCGGCCGCCATGTCTGCCAGCGGGTTTTTCCAGTCGCGCTGGTACATGGCGCCCACCTCGCGCGCGAAGCCCGCCACGCTCAAACAGTCGGGGCGGTTCGGCGTGATCTCCAGGTCGAGCACCGTGTCGGCCATGTCGAGGTAATCGGCGATGGACTGGCCCGTGGGCGCGTCGTCGGGGAGCACCCAGATGCCCTCGTGGTCAGCGCCGAGCCCCAGTTCGCGCTTCGAGCAGCACATACCGCAGCTGGCAACGCCGCGCAGCTTGCTCTTTTTGATCTTGAAGTCGCCGGGAAGCATCGCGCCCACCGTAGCAACCGGCACCTTGATGCCGGCGGCGATGTTCGGCGCGCCGCACACGATTTGCACCGGCTCGCCGCCTGCGCCGTCCGTGTCAACCGTGACCACGTGCATATGGTCGGAGTCGGGATGAGGCTCGCAGGTAAGCACATGCCCCACGACCACGCCCTCAAGCGTGTCCCCGATGCGGTCGACGCCCTCCACGCCCGTGCCCGTTAAATCGAGCCGGTCGCAAAACGCCTGCAAATCCTCAGGCACCTCAATGTAGTCAGACAACCATTTGAGAGATATTTTCATGCTAGTCTCTTCTTCCTAATAACTCATTGGTCGTTCGTATACGTCAACGGAAGGCGGGGCGGTGCTCACCAAGCGAGTTCCGCAGCGACGAGAAAAGTCCAGTGGACTTTTCTCCAAAGCGAGGACTGTTTGAGCGACTGAGCGCTGCCCCACCTTCCCCCAGGGAATCTAGAACTGTCGCAAGAATCGCATATCGCCTTCGAGCAGCATGCGCAGGTCGGGCACGTTGTACTTCAGGCACGCCACGCGCTCCACGCCCACGCCGAACGCGAAGCCCGAGTACACCTCGGGGTCGATGTTGCTCATCTCAAGCACGTTCGGGTCGACCATGCCGCAGCCTAAAATCTCCAGCCAGCCCGTGCCCTTGCACATACGACAGCGCTCGCCGTCGTGCGTGTGGCCCGTGCCGCCGCACACGCCGCAGCTCACGTCGGCCTCGGCGGAGGGCTCGGTGAACGGGAAGAAGTGGGCGCGGAACCGCGTCTTGCGGTCGGGGCCGAACATATGCTTGCAGAAGTACTCGAGCGTGCCCTTAAGGTCGCCGAAGGTGATGTTTTTGTCCACCACCAAACCCTCGACCTGCGTGAACTGCGGCAGGTGCGAGGGGTCGGCCACGTCGCGGCGGTACACCTTGCCGGGCGCGATCACGTAAATGGGAAGTTCCTCGTCCTCCATCGCATGCACCTGTACGCCAGAGGTCTGCGTGCGCAGAAGCACGTCGGACTCGCCGCGCACGGCGGCCGTGTCCCCCGACAAGTCGCGCACGTAGAAGGTGTCTTGCATGGAGCGGCTGGGGTGGTCGGCGGGGGCGTTGAGCGCCGTGAAGTTGTACCAGTCGGTTTCCACCTCGGGACCCGTGGCCACCGAGTAGCCCAGCCCCAAGAAGATCTCGCTGATCTCGTCGGTGATGGCGTTGATGAGATGGCGCGTGCCCATCTGCTGCGCGCGGCCGGGCAACGTCACGTCGACCGCTGCCGCGTCGATGGCGGCGTCAAGTTCCGCCGCCTCAAGGCGCGCTTTCGCCGCGCCGAGCGCCTCCTCGACCGCTGCGCGCGCCTCGTTCACGGCCTTGCCGACCGCCGCGCGCTCCTCTTTCGGCACGCTTCCCATGCTGCGCAGATACCCCGTGAGCGTGCCCGACTTGCCGAGCACCGCCACGCGCACCGTCTCGAGCGCCGCCGTCGTGTCGGCTGCGGCAATGTCGGCCAGCGTCGATTCACGCAGCGCCGACAACTCGTCTGTAATCGCCATGTTTACCTTTCGCCTTTCCGTCTTCTTTCCAACAAAAAAGAGCTCTCTCGCGCCTCCCGGGTTCCCGAAACGCGCGTTTCGAGTCCGAGGACGAGAGAGAGCTCTCGCGGTACCACCTCAGTTGGCGAAGATGCGTCATGCCTTGTCCCAGCCGCCTCATGCAGCCGAGAAAAGGCAGCGCGCCTTGCGCCCGCTCATTGAAGCCCTGTCACGGGAGCACCCGTCATGCCTTACTAGCGTCTCGCGCCGTGCGGCGGATAAGCCCGCGCGCCGTCACGTCCGGTTTCAGACATGCTGCTCGGGAGGGAATTGGCGCGCGCTTGTGCGGTCGAGCCCTTTCAGCCGGTGAGGCTCGTCTCTGCAGGCACATGCGGCTTTTCGCGCCACTGTCTCCGTCAATGCATGTAACAGCGAAGTATAGCGCACCTGCGCACTCTTGGGTGGAAATTACACGAACTCGATTTTCAGCGTGCGCCCGAAGCCCTTCGCCAAGCGGGACAACGTGCGCAGCGTGGGGTTGGCGTTTCCCGTCTCGATACGGCTGATAACGCGCTGATTGAGGCCCGACGCCTTCGCCACCTGCTCCTGCGTCAAGCCCGTTTCGTTGCGCGCGTCGATGATGGCAAGACGAAGCTGAAACTCCGCCTCGTCCTCTTCCCAGCATTTGCGAAACTCAGGGTCTTTCAGCATTTCGGCAAGGTGTCTTTGGAAATCATCCATATCTGCTGGATCCATGTTCTCAACATCCAACACATCAAGATTCGCCATCTTTACCCGCCTTTCGCATCAAATAGTCCGTCCGATACCTTTTGGCACGCTCAATTTCTCTGCGGGGAGTTCTTTGTAACAAACAAATATTTCCCATACAAGTGTTTTTATTTTCGCAATACAAGTCTTTTGAGAAGAGCGAGACTTTTCGCGAAGAACAGGTGTGCTTTACAGGAATCTATACGTTACCGTGCGCAGGCCCCAGTCGTAGCAGTCCGAGAAGCCGAACGCCTTCCACACCCCTGGCTGCAAGTCGAGCACGCGGGAGCCGCCGCCCATGCCGCCGCAGTCGTTCACCACGGCATACACCGTCATACCGCCGTAGCGAATCTCGACAGTGCGCCCGAAATAGGAGCGATAGTTCGGCATCGACATGGGAACCGCCACGCCCATCGACCAGTCGTCGCACACGGCTCCCGTGGCGGTGGTGCCGGGGTTTGGCGTGGTGGGGTCGCTTGAGCCGCCGTACGCCGAGGCAATTCCCGTAAGCCAGCCCGCCGAGGCGTCGGCGTCCGCGCCGCCCGACCCGCTCGAGTCGCTCGAATCGCCAGAACCGCTTGAGGCGCCCGACGAACCGGGATCGGGCTGCACGGGCGTGGTGTCGGGAATCACCTCCTCGCGGCCAACCGTCGTGGCGTTCTCCACGATGTCGGGCCCGCCCGCCGCCGCCTGATCGGCGAACGCCTGCGCCTGGGCTTGCAACGCCGCGAGGCGATCGGCGGCGGTGTCCTGCGCGCCGGCGAGCTTCGCGCTCGCCTCGTCGACGACCGACTGGGCCTGCGCGCGCTTTTCCTCAAGCTCGAAAAGCACGCGCTCCTGCTCGTCTTTCTGCGCCGAAAGCTTGTCGGACACCGCTTGAAACGCCTCGCGGCGCTCCTGTTGCGCGGCAATCTCGCCCGCTTGGTAGTCCATGATCTGGTTCAGGTATTCGATGTTGCGCAAAAGCTCCGAGAGGTCGGCGGAGTCGAGCAGCACCGTAAGAAACGACGAGAACGCGCTCGTGCGATACCCCTGCTGGAGCGCCTTCCCCAAAGCCGTGCGCCCCTCGATGACCGCCTGCTGCGCCGCCATGACCTCGGTTGCCGACGCGTCGATCTCGGCTTGCAGGCGCTCGACCTCGGCGGCGAGCGCGTCGTACTCGCCGGTTATCTGCGCCATGGACGACTCGGCGTCGGCAAGCACGTCTTGCGCGCTTTCGACCGCCGCCTGCGCGTCGTCGGCAGCGGCTTGCGCGCCGTCCAGCTCATCGGCGTGCGCAAGCGGCAAAAACGCGCCGAAACCCGCACAGACCAGCAGTAACGCCAGCGCCAACGCCGTGACCCTTTTCGCCTGAACCAACGCCTTCGTCAAGAAAACCCCTTCTCGCGCCCTATCGTGTCGACCCATGTTCCGCAATATGGGCGCTACAAGCAAGCAGTCGCGGCGAAAAAACACGACGTTGTGGAGAAGGGGTGAACGCGCGCCGGCCCGCCTCGCGCTCTACAGCAACCCCACCACGTTGGCAGCGATGCCGAGCGCCACCGCCACGACGCTCGCCGCGACAGCCGCCGCGTCGATGCCGCCGAGCGGGTATTCCTTGTAGCCGCTCTCGCGCGTGCGCAGGTTGAAGCCGCGCACCTCCGCGGCTATGGCCGCCGAGTTCGTCTTGCGCACCGAGCTTACCAGAAGCGGCACGCACAAAGGCACCATCAGGCGCACCTTGCGCGCGAAGCTGCCGTCGAACTCCACGCCGCGCGCCGTTTGCGCCTCCATGATGGCCGCCATGTCGTTCATGAACACGGGGATGAAGCGCACGGTCGAGGTGAACGTGAACGCGTACTTGTACGGGACGTGCAGCACCTTGCACATGGCGTTGGCCATGTCGGTGAGCTTCGTCACGTAGAACACGAGGAACAGCGGCACCGCGCACGCCACCAGGCGCACCACGATGCGCACCGCCGCGACGATGCTCTCGGTGCCGATGTAGCCCCACGGCAGCGCAACGAGCACCGCCCCTTTCGGCGTGAACAAAATGGCGATGAGCGCCAGCAGAAGCGAGAACGCCGCCACCGCGCGCGCCAGGCCCAACGTTTGCCGCACCATGTTGCAGCGCAGAGCCAAAAACGCGTCGAGCGCGATCACGAGCGCCAACACCACGAAGCTGCTCGTGGCGAAACAAGCGATCACCAGCAAAAACGCCGCCGCGAGCTTTGCCACCGGGTTCATGTGGTGCAGAAAGCTGTCACCCGGCACGTACTCCAAAAAGCCGTTCATCGCGCCTCTCCTTCCTTGTTCGTCGCCGCAGACAACGCAGCGTCGTCCGCGTCGGCTCCCGCACCCGTCTTACGCGCCGCCGCCTCGACCGCGCGCGCCATCTCGTCGACCGTCATCGCCCGCGCTATGGCGGACGGGCACGCGGGCAGCTCGCGCTCAAGCCGCTGCGCGACGTCGAGGATCTGCGGCAAAACCAAGTGCGCCTGCGCCAGCGTGTCGGCACGGCGCAGCACTTCGAAGGTAGGGCCGTCGTCGACCACGCGGCCCTGCGTCATCACCACCACGCGACAAGCGTAGTCGGCCACCACTTCCATGTCGTGGCACACCATGACCACCGTGGTGCCCTCCTTGTGCAGCTGCGCCACCAGCGCCATCACCTTCTCGCATTCGCGAAAGTCGAGCCCCGTGGTGGGCTCGTCGAGGATGATCACCGGCGGGCGCATCACGATGATGGACGCCAGCGCCAGAAGCTGGCGCGTGCCGCGGTTGAGCAAAAACGGCTCGGCGTCCGCGTCGAAGCCGAACTGCTCGATCACCTCGTCGACGCGGCGGGCTGCCTCCGCGTCGTCGCGCCCCTGCGCGGCGAAGCCGAACATGAGCTCCTCGCGCACGGTTTGGCAGCAAATCTGACGGTCGGGGTTTTGGAACAGAAAGCCCACGCGGCGCGCAAGCTCGCTCGTGCGCAGTTCGCTCGTGGGAACGCCGTCAATGAGCACCGTTCCCTCGCTCGGCTTCAAAAGCCCGTTCATCAGGCGCATCGTGGTCGACTTGCCCGCGCCGTTGGTGCCCACAAACGCCACGAAGTCGCCGTCGTTCACCGTGAGGCTCACGTCGCGGAGCACCGGCGTCTCGCCGTCGTAGGCGGCCGACACGTTCACGAACTCGATCATGCGAGCACCTCCTTCACGGCGGCAACCGCGCCGTCAACGTTGCGCACCACGTCTCCCGCGTACAGCCCGCGCTCGCGCAAGCGGTTCGCCAACGTGGTCGAGCGCGGGCAGTTCACGCCGATTTCCAGCAGCTCGTCGGCGTGCGCGAGCACCTCCGCCGGCGTTCCCGAGAAGCGGATGCGTCCCGCGTCCACGATGAGCATCAAATCGGCGTACCGGGAGAGCAGCGCGATCTTCTGCTCCACGACCACCACCGTGGCGCCGCTTTGGCGCACATAGGCTTCAAGCAGCTGAAACACCGCCTCGGAGCTGGCGGGGTCGAGTTCGGCGGTCGGCTCGTCGAGCATGAGCACGCGGGGCTTGAGCGCGATAACCGACGCGATGGCCACCTTCTGCTTCTGCCCGCCCGAAAGCCCCGCGATGCTACGGTGGCGCAGGTCGGCTATGCCCATGGCGTTAAGCGCCTCGACCAGGCGCGGCTCCACCTCCTCGCGCGGCACGCCGAAGTTCTCCAGGCCGTAGAGAACCTCGTCTTCCACCACCGACGACACCATCTGCGAGTCGATGTCTTGGCAAACGCTGCCCACCAGGCGACTAATGTCGGTCAGGCTCGCCTCGCAGGTGTCGAGCCCGTCGATGCGCACGCTGCCGTAGAAGTCGCCCGGGTAGCAATGCGGGATGATGCCGTTCATCGCGTAGGTAAGCGTGGATTTGCCGCTGCCCGCCGCGCCCGTGATGCCGACGAAGGTGCCCTCGGGTATGCGCAGGTTGACGTCGCTTACCACGGGGGACGCGCCCTCGCGGTAGCGAAAGCTGAAGTCGGTGATCTCGATCATGGGATGGCTCCTTTTTCTTCGTCCCTCGCGCTACTTTTTAAGCACCGCCTTCAAAACCGGGGTCAGGATGACGGCGACCACGGTGTTCATGGTGGCCGTGCCGAGCACCATCACCGCGTACACGCCGAACACCGCCAGCGGGTCCAGGCCCGCCACCGTCACGCCCACGATCATCGCGAACGTGTAGCCCGACACGGTCGTCGACAAAAACGTGATGATCCCGGGGAACACAGCGTTTTGGCACACCTTGTTGTCCGCCGCCACGCGCGCCAGCGCCAGCACCAGAAGGCCGCACACCACAGCGCCGAGCGTCTCGGACGCGATGTTCACCAAGGGCGTGGCGTTCAGCATCGGGATTTGGCTCACCAGGCCCACCAACAGGCCGATGGCGGCCGACTGCAACACGTTCGGTCTGATCAGAATGATAGCCAGGCAATACATGGCGATCATGAAGTTCGGTTTCATGCCGCCGAAGGAAAGAAAGCTCGCCACCGTGAGCTTGAGCACGGCGCCGGCGGCCACCAGCACCGCCACCAAAATGAGGTCTTGCGTGGTAAGCCCCGACTTCTTCTGCTCGGTCACCACACGCTTGCCCGCCGTCGAGGTCATCTGCTCTGCCATTGCGAATCAACCCTTTCTTGGGCGCGATTGCGCGCCCGGTCTCGTCCGTCCCCGGACACATCCTGTTGCGAGTACCTCAAATCGATGCGGGACGAGGGCGAGACGTTGGGTGTCTTCGCAAAAAGAAAAAAGGGTCTGTCCTTCGGAAGTTGCCTTCCATAAAGGACAGACCCTCATTCAGATCTGCGGTGCCACCTTTATTGACTCGCTTGCGCGAATCCCCTTACGAACATGCCATCACATGCTCTGCCACTAACGCGGGCTCACGGTCCAGATACTCAGTCGACGCTTGCGACGCCGCCCGAAGGCAACCCCGCGAACTTCAACCTTTCCCCTTTCCCTCGGCGATCCATTTACCACCCAGCATTTCTGCGGGAATCTCAGCTACACCCGCTCTCTGTGAGCGCTTGCGATGGCTTGATCTTCGCCTCAACGGTTTAAGGTATTCAATTGCGTTGCCTACTTTAGCACAGATGAGCGGAGATGTGTCAAGAGTTTTTTTGAACGTGGGCGGCGAGCAGCTCTCGTGCATGGGCGAGCGAGGTTTCGCTTGTGCTGCCGGAAAGCATGCGGGCGACCTCCGCCACGCGCTGCTCGCCCGCAACCTCTCGCAAGGTGGTTTCAGGGGCGTCGCCTGCGCTTTTTTCCACCACGTAGTGGGTGTCGGCCGCCACCGCCACTTGCGCCAGATGCGTGACGACGAGCACCTGGTGCGTGCGCGCCAGGTCGGTCAGAACCGCCGCGAGCGCCACCGCCACAGCTCCGCCCACGCCTGCGTCCACCTCGTCGAACACCAGCGTCGATATGTTGTCACGCTCGCCCATGACCACGTGCACGGCCAGCATCACGCGGCTCATCTCGCCGCCCGACGCGATGCGCGCCAGAGGGCGCGTTTGCATGCCGGCGCCCGGGCGGAAGAAAAACTCCACGCTTGACGGCCCTGCTGCCGTCCAACCGGCACGATCAAGCAGGTCGACTTGGCACGCCAGCTCGGCTGAGCCCATCTCGAGGCGCGTCATCACCTGGCTCACCTCGCGCGCGAACGGGCCTGCCGCCGCCGCGCGGGCCGCGTGCAACGCCTCC
>JAUNGO010000011.1:0-23375 GCA_030524475.1 Eggerthellaceae bacterium
CCGCAATGCACTCGAGCTGCTGGGCCAGCGTGCGCGCCGCCGACGACTCGCGCAGCATCGCGTGGACGCCCGCACGCGCGCGGTCCATGATTTCGTCGGCGCTCAATGCCTCGTGGCACGTCGACACGCCCGCCGCCACGCACTTGTTGAGGTCGGCGCCCTTCATGTCGACCAAATGCCCCTGCGCGGTCATGCCCTTCATGCCCGCCACGTCGTCGAGCGACTCCAACAGGTCGGGCAGGTCGGCCAAAATGTAGGGGCCGACGCACTCCGAGATGCCCACCGCGTCGGGCCGCTTGAGCGCCTCGCGGATGATCGCGGGGTCGAACGACGCGCCGCTCGTCTCAAGCGCGGGCGAGAAAGGCACGTGCGAGGGGACGACGAAGTACAGGTTCAGGTCGGTCGCCTCGTTCTCGGCGATCACCGCCTCGATACCCTCGATGCCGCTCACCACGCCGATCTCGTGGAGGTCGGTCATGATGGACGTGGTGCCGTGTTTGAGCACCGCCTCGGCAAAGGGGCGAATGGCCAAATCGGAGCTTTCGGGGTGAATGTGGCCGTCGATGAAGCCGGGAGTGATGTAGGCGCCCTCGGCGTCGATCACCCGCGTGCCCTCGCCGATGCAGTAGTCCACGTCGCCCACGGCGGCGATGGTCTGCCCGCTTATCGCCACGCCGCCCTCGTAGATCTCGCCCGTGTACACGTTGACGACACGCCCGCCCTTGATAACCACGTCCGCCGGCTCGTGCCCGCCTGCCACCGCAAGAAGTTTCTTGTCCATGCCCGTTTCCTTTCCTGAAACCAGTTCGCCAAACCCGCTTTTCGCACTCTATAAAATAAGCGCATGAACCCGTCGGCCCATGCGCTCACTTCCTTATATATGTCGCACGCGTTGGCACGCGAAGCCTAATCCCCCTTTAAGTCCGTCCAAACACCAGCGCTGCGATTGTACCATCTTTCGCGCAGCGGAATCGGGAAAGCGCCTACAACGCCCGATTTGAAGCCAACCGCACTCGACCGTGGCTTCAAATGCGGCGTTGTAGGCGATTTTTTCCGAGAAATGGCTTCAAACGGGGTGTTGTAGGCGGATTTGCCGTCCCAAAACGCCTACAACGCCCAATTCGAAGCCACGACTTGCGGGGAGCGGCTGCAAAACCGCCGTTGTAGGCGTTTTAACTCGTGATAGTGTTACGTATTCCAAATGCGTGTTACAATACCCGCAGATTGCATCGAGAACAAACCGCCACGTCGAAAGAAGGGGCAAAACATGCTGACGCAAGAACACCTCGACAAAGCCGTCGCGTTCCACGGGCACATCTGCCCGGGCCTGCTCATCGGATTCAAGGCCGTGGAGGGCGCTATCGCCGAGCTCGGTCTTAACCCCGACAACCCCTCGGCAACCGACGAGGAAGTCGTTGCCGTCGTCGAGAACGACGCGTGCGGCGTGGACGCCGTGCAGGCGCTTCTCAGCTGCACCTTCGGCAAGTCGAACCTCATAACACGCATTCGCGGCAAGATGGCGTTCAGCTTCTTCACGCGCGACACGCGTAAAAGCGTCCGTTTAGTGCTCAAACCCGGATGCGGCGCGGGGCTAGAGCGCAGCGCGTACGTCGACTACCTGTTCAGCCACCCCTACGACGAGCTCTTCGACGTCAAGGAGCCGACTTACCCCCTGCCCGAGCCCGCGCGCCGGTTCAAGTCGCAGCCGTGCGCCGTCTGCGGCGAGACGACCGCCGAGTTCGGACTGCGCGTGCAGGAGGGAAAACTCGTGTGCCTGGACTGCTACAGCGCCTACCAACGCGAAGGGTTCTGATGGCCGACATAACCGCCTCCCGCACCAAGCAAGAGCGACGCTATGTGCTTGCTATCGTCGGCATGGCCGTCGTATGCCTCGCCGTTGCCGTCGTCGAGCTGTCCTTCGGCGCCTCCGGGATCACGCCCGTCGACAGCGTGCTCGCGCTTTTCGGCATAGGCACGCCCCAAGACGTCAACACGGTGCAGTCCATCAGGCTGCCGCGAACGGTGTGCGCCGTCGTGTCGGGCGCAGGGCTCGCGCTTGCGGGCGCGGCGCTTCAAAGCGTGCTCGAAAACCCCTTGGCGTCCGCCTCCACCGTGGGCATCTCGCAAGGCGCGGCGTTCGGCGCCACCGTCGCCATCCTGCTCGTCATCCCCGGCGTTTTGGGCACGTCGTCGGGCGTGGGGATGAGCGTCATCGCGCTTTGCGCGTTCGTAGGCGCCATGGTCTCAAGCGTCGTCGTGCTGCTGTTCTCGCGCCTCGGGTTCGCCACGCCCGAAAGCATCATCTTGGTCGGCGTGGCGCTTTCGGCGCTGTGGTCGGGCGCCTCCACCATCATGCAGTACTTCTCCGACGACGTTGAGCTCACCAAGATGATCTTCTGGCAGTTCGGCGACTTGGGGCGCGCCACGTGGCCCCAGATCGGCTTCATGGCGGCGGTAGGCGCGGCCTGCAGCGTGTACTTCTTCCTGAACCGATGGAACTACAACGCCCTGCAAAACGGCGGGCACGTGGCCGGGGGCTTAGGCGTCGACGTGGAGCGCACGCGCATCGTGGGCGTACTCGTGGCGTCGCTTATGGCCGCCGCCATGGTGTCGTTCGTCGGGCTCATCAACTTCATCGGGCTTATCGCGCCTCACATCGCCCGGCGCTTCGTCGGCAATGACTACCGCTTCCTGCTGCCCGCGTCGTTGGCGCTGGGGGCAACCATCATGCTGGCCTCCGACCTGGTCGCGCGCATGGTGATGTCGCCCGTCATTTTGCCTATCGGCGCCATTACTTCGTTTCTGGGCGCTCCGCTGTTTTTGTTCCTTCTGTACAAAGGGTATAAGCGATGAGCACGAAGCCGAAAAACCGCGAACGCGACGCGCGCGAGTCGCAACCCGCCGAGGGCGCGGGTGCGGGCGCGGGCGAAACCCTGCACGCGCACCTGCATGAGCACGCGGACGGAACCGTGCACAACCACTTCCACCGCCACGCTCACGGCGATACGCCCCACACGCACGACGGAGACCACCTGCCCGTGCACGCCGACGAGGGGGCCCTGCCCGAGCACGCGCACCGCCATAGCCACGCGAGCCGCCTAATCCTCGAGGCGAAGGGCGTCTCGTTTCGGTTCCCGCGCGCGGCGCGCCCCGTGTTCGAGGACATCTCGTTTGAGGCGCACGCCGGAACCATGACCGCCATCCTCGGCAACAACGGGGCAGGCAAGTCGACCTTGCTGAACATCCTCGGCAACATCGCGGCCCCTACTACCGGCACGGTCAGTGTCGGGGGCGAAAGCCTTACCCACATGAACAGGCGCGCCATTGCCCAGCACATCGCCTACGTGACCCAGCAGCAGCGCGTTCCGCACTTAAGCGCCTACGACGAGGTGCTGCTGGGGCGCAAGCCGCACGTCTCGTGGAGCATCGGTGAGCGCGACCGCGCCGTGGTGGCGGCGGCCATCGAGCGCCTTGAGCTCGAGCCGTTCGTCGACCGCTTCTGCGACGAGCTGTCGGGGGGCGAGCGTCAGAAGGTCTACATCGCCCGCGCGCTGGCGCAGGAAACGGAAGTGCTGCTGCTCGACGAGCCCACCAGCGCGCTCGACCCGAAAAACCAAATGGAGGTTTTGCGCGCCGTCCGCGAAATCACGACGCAGACGTCGCTTGCCACGGTGATGGTCATCCACGACATCAACCTCGCGCTTCGGTTCTGCGACAACTTTTTGCTGATGCGCAACGGAGTCGTCGTTGCGCACGGGGGCATCGAGTCGGTAACCGAGGAGGCGCTGTCGTTCACCTACGACCTCCCCCTGCGACTTGTCGACGTCGACGGCATGAAGATGGCCGTCGCATAAAGCCTGCGCCGCGCAGGCTGCCACCCGTGCCGCGCACGGCGGACGCGCTCGATCGAAAACCCGCGACACAAAAAAACGGGCCGCGCGACGCCGTTGTCGCGCGGCCCGTTCTGCGTTAAGCGCCAGCGTGCTGCCTACAGGTTCTTCAAGTCGTACTTCGTGAACGAGCAACCTGCGGCGGCCAAGTCCTCCGAGAGTGGCGCGCCCAGGAAGAACGTCGTGATCTCGTCGAGCTTCTCAGTGGGGTCGACGTCGGCGAACTGCTCGGGGTACACCGCGCACCCCACCTGGTAGCAGTTGGCGATCGCGAGGTCGACGTTGGTGGCGTAGAAGCGATACGACACCAGCGAGTACACGTTGCCGCTCTTCACCGCGTCCAGGTTGCTGAAGTAGTCGGGATTGGCGTCGACGTCCTCCTTGACGAGGCCGATGTTGCCGCTCTCGATGAAGATGCAGTCGGGTTGGGCTGCGGTCACGGCCTCAAGGTCGATGTCGAAGCAGCCGGGAGCCTGACTTGCGTCGGCGACGTTCTCGACGTTGGTCGCCAAAAACGGCGCGAACCCGGCTTCCGTTCCCGCGAACCCGTGGCCGCCGCGGTAGCTGACGCCGCCGGCGTAGGCGGTCTGAGGCGTCACGTCGGCCGTGCGCGCGGCAAGATCGGCCTCGGCGTCCTGCATGAACTCGATGATGTCGCTGGCGCGCTCCTCAGCGCCGAGCACCTCGCCCAACATCGTGACGTTGTCGTAGAACACCTGGTCGAACACGATGTCGCTCAGCGTGATGCACACAACGGGAATACCCGTCTTTTGCTGCAGGGCATCGGCGGTGTCCTTGTCGACGCTGGCGATGATGACCTGCGGGCCGGCGGCGATGATGGCCTCCTCGTTGGGGGTCACGCCCTTCGAGCCGCCCTCGCCGATGACGGGCAGGTTCGCGAACGTCTCGTGGTTCACGTGGCGATACGTGCAGGTAACCGAGTCCTCAAGCTCGCCCTGCTCTACGCCGACCACCTTGTCCGTTGCCTGCAGGTAACAAATCATGCGCAGCGACGACGAGCCGATGCCGATGACCTTATCGGGGTTGGCTGGCACCTCGACGGTGCGGCCGACCATGTCCGTTACCGTTTGCGTGCCGGCGGCGTTGCTCGCGCTTGAGTCGGCGCCAGACGAGCTCGATCCGGCGCTCGATGACGAGCAGCCGGCAAGCGCGAAAACGCCGAGAGCAAGCGTTGCGGCAAGAGCTACCGCAAACAACTTACGTACATTCCGTTTCATGCGTCCCTACTTCCCTCGTTGTTGACGATCCGCGAGAAGTATAACACGAATTTGAATTTCGTAACACTCTACCGGCGAAAGGTGAGCAAGAAAAAATCGGAATGATAAAGGGGCAGGTCTTTGCCAGAATCAGATCATCAGCAGCACGGCGTAGGCGACCACGCCCGCCACGGCGCTCCACAGAAGCGACTTCGTTTTCGCCGCCACCGCCACCACGCACAGCGCCGCCACGAGCGGCACCGCCGCAGGCCACAGACCCTCCGCGAACATTCCCGGCGCGAACAGGTCGTTCGCCACCAAAGCGGCGAACGCCGCAGGCGGGATGAAACCCAGCGCCCGCGAGAGCATCGGCGGCAGCTCGCGCCCCTTCAGGATAAGCATCGGCAGCGTGCGGCACGCCAGCATGCACACGCCGCACACGACGAGCACCAGCCAGAACTCCTCCCAGCTCACAGGCGCTCACCGCCCTCGTCGCGCACGCGCTCGCTTTCCGCGCCCGCATCTGCCGTCACCGATTTCGACGAACCGGAGCAGTGTGAAGCTTCTAAGCGTTGCCCCTCGCCGTTGGGATCGGCATCGCCCACGCGCCCATCCGCACCCGCATCTGCGACACCGCGCGCCTCAGCCACGATGCGCCTGTCGCGCGCGGCGGCGTACGCCATGGCGCCCGCCACGCCCATAAGCGCGCCCACCAAGATGGCCGGCCCGGTAAGCCCCACCGCCTTGCACGCGTACACGCCGAGCATCGCGAGCACGATGGCAACGATGTTCGCCGAGGTCATCTTCTGCGTCACCAACAGGCAGATGAAGATCGACGTCATGGCGAACGCCGCTATGTTGAGCGGGATGTTCACCGCACTTCCCACCAGCACGCCCACCACGTTCGACAGCGCCCAGGACGTCTGCGAGAACAGGTTCACGAACAGCGCGCGGTCGACCGACCAGCCGCCCTCCTCGAACTTTTTCGTGGACACGCCGTAGCTCTCGTCGGTCACCGTGGCGGCGAAGAAAAACGCCAGCCGCTTGCTCACGTTTTGGCACTCGGGCGCAAACGACGCCGAATAGAGCATCTGCCGCGTGTTCACGAGCGACACGCTGGCCAAAATCGACGCCAAAGGCGAGGCGGCCAGGTACATATTGGGAATCATGAACTGCCCCGCGCCCGAGTAGAACAGCGCCGAGAGCAAAAACACCTGCAGGGCGTTCAGGCCGATGGAGTTGCACAGGATGCCGCACGGGATGCCGATGGCGACGTAGCCCAGCATGATGGGCACGGCGGCGTGGAACGCGTCGGTTATGTGACTGCGGGAAATCATAAGCCCAGCCATTATAGCCGTGAAGGCGTATGTTTCCAACTGGTTTCGGCGAAGGAGCGCGCGTTGATCCTTCGCGACGGAAGACAGCGGGCCCCACGGCGCGTCCGCGCCCAATCGCCGGCCAGCAACCCGCGCCGCGCCCTCAGTAGTGGATGCTGTTCGGCTCGAATAAGGCGCGGAACTGGGCTTTGGCGTAGCGGTCGGTCATGCCGGCGATGTAGTCGGTCACGGCGCGCAGGTTGTCGCCGCCCGAGATGGCGCGGTACTCGACGGGAACCTCCTCCACGTGCTCGACGTAGTAGCCGAACAAGGCCTCGATGAGGCGCGTGGCCTTCCCCACTTCCTCGAGCACCACGGGTGCCTGGTACACGTTCGCGAACAGAAACGCGCGCAGCTCCATCATGGCGTTCCAAACCGCCTCGCTCATGCGCACGTCGTCGAGGCGCGCCGAGGTTTCCACCATGTCGAACACGAGCGTCTGGATGCGCGAGGAGTGGTCGGGGCCGAGCACCGCGTGCGTGGAGGCGGGCAGGTCGGACTCGCGCAGCACGCCCGCGCGAATGGCGTCGTCGATGTCGTGGTTCACGTACGCGATGCGGTCGGCCACCGCCACGATGCGCCCCTCGAGCGTCTCGGCGCGCTCGGCGCCCGTGTGGTGCACGATGCCGTCGCGCACCTCGGCGGTGAGGTTCAAGCCGCGCCCGTCGTTTTCGATCACCTCGACCACGCGCAGGCTCTGCTCGTTGTGGCGGTAGAGCACCGCGACCTCGGGCGTGTCGGGGTCGATTCCGCGGCGGGTCGCCAAGCAGCGCGCCAGCGCGTCCTCGCCCGTGTGCCCAAACGGCGTGTGCCCGAGGTCGTGCCCGAGCGAGATGGCCTCGGTGAGGTCCTCGTTGAGCCCGAGCGCCCGCGCGATAGTGCGCGCGATTTGCGCGACCTCGAGCGTGTGCGTGAGGCGCGTGCGGTAATGGTCGCCCTCGGCCGCCAAAAACACCTGCGTCTTGTGCGACAGGCGGCGAAACGACTTCGTGTGCAAGATCTTGTCGCGGTCGCGCTGGAAGTCGGTGCGCAGCATGTCGGGTTCGGTCGAGCGCTCACGCCCCTCGCTCTCGCTCGCGAACGTCGCGTCGGCCGACAGCTCGGCATGCTCTTGCTGCTCGCGATCCCCTCGATAGACGATGTGCATGGCCTTACTCCCTTCCGCAGGCACGCGCCAGCTCAGACGGCGAGAACGCTCCTTGCTCGGTGATGATTTTCGTGATAAGGGCGGCGGGCGTCACGTCGAAGGCGGGGTTGAGGACGTCGACCCCCTCGATGGGCTCGGGACTCACCTCGGCTGCGGCACGCTGCTCGATGGGGATCCGGTCGCCGCTTTCAAGCGAAAGGTCGACTGTCGAGGAGGGCGCCGCCACGTAGAACGGGATGCCGTGGTGCGCCGCGAGCACCGCCACCCCGTAGGTGCCGATCTTGTTCGCCACGTCGCCGTTGGCCGTGATGCGATCGGCGCCGACGACCACGGCGTCAACCAGCCCCGCCGCCATGACGCTGGCCGCCATGTTGTCGCAGATGAGCGTCACAGGCACGCCCGCGCGCGAAAGCTCCCAGCAGGTAAGGCGCGCGCCCTGGCCCACGGGGCGCGTCTCGTCGGCGTACACGCGCGCGATCTTGCCCTGCTCGGCCGCGGCGTACACCACGCCGAGCGCCGTGCCGTAAAACGACGTGGCGAGGCTTCCCGCGTTGCAGTGCGTGAGAATGCGCGCGCCGCCCGCGCGCTGCGGCAGAAGCGCGGCCCCGTGCGCGCCGATGGCGCGGTTGCACGCCTCGTCCTCGGCGGCAAGCCTGCGCGTGAAGTCGAACAGCGCGTCGGCCACCGCGCGCGGCCCCGCGCCCGCGTCGAGCACGCAACGCGCCTCGTCGAGCGCGCGGTCGACCGCCCAGGCGAGGTTCACCGCCGTCGGGCGCGCGTCGGCGATCATGCGGCCGGCGAACTCAAGCGACGTCCAATAGAGTTCGCGATCGAAGGAGGGGCCGCACGCAGGCGACGTCGTCGACGCACAGCTGCGCTCAAAAGCTTCGCAGCCTTTGCTTCGCCGCGCATCGACGATGCCGCCCGAATCGGCGCCCCCCTCAAGCACGAAAACGCGGTCGAAGTCGCCCTCGCCCGCGCGCTCGTCGTCGGCGCGCGCCCACACGAACTCCGCCGCGCGCAGGGCAACCGCCGCGGCGCCCGCAATGCCGATGGCGGGCGCGCCGCGCACCCGCAGCGCCTTGATCGCCTCAATCACCTCGCGCCAGTCGAACAGCGTCAAAAACTCCACACGATCGGGCAAAAGCGTCTGGTCGAGCAGCCGCAGCGCCGGCGCGCTGCCTTCCACCCCATACGCCTGAACGTCCGTGCGCACCATCTCGACCGTGCGCGGCAACCGATCCAAATGCAGTTCCACAAACGCCTCCCGCAACGTCTTCCGCAAATAAAGGAAGGCACCCCGCGCATCTCGGCAAGGTGCCTTCCGGTTAAGGCCTATTATAACCGCCCGAGCGGCAAGCACAGGGTGCTTGCCCTACGGTTTAACCTGCAAGTCTTACTTAGCTGCAAGAGCCGCCTGAGCCGCGGCCAAGCGGGCCACGGGCACGCGGTAGGGCGAGCAGCTCACGTAGTTCACGCCGCACGCCTGGAACGTGTGGATGGAGTCAGGGTCGCCGCCGTGCTCGCCGCACACGCCGCACACGAGGCTCGGGTTGCCCTCGTGCCCCAGCTTAACGCCCATCTTCACGAGCTTCGCCACGCCGGCGTCGATCGTCGCAAACGGGTTGTAGGGCAGCAGACGCTCGGTGAGGTACTGCGGCACGAACTCCGCCTCCACGTCGTCGCGGCTGAAGCCGAACGTCGTCTGCGTGAGGTCGTTGGTGCCGAAGGAGAAGAAGTCGGCGTGCGCCGCGATCTCGTCGGCGGTCACCGCCGCGCGCGGCAGCTCGATCATCGTGCCGATGGGAATCTCCAGCTCGACGCCTTCCTCGGCCGCCACTTCGGCGATGGTCTTCTCGGCGACGCCGCGCAGCTTCGCAAGCTCCGCCTCGACCGACACGAGCGGGATCATGATCTCGGGCTTCGGGTCGAGCCCCTCCTTCTTCAGGCGTGCCATGGCCGTGGCGATCGCGCGAATCTGCATCACGGGCAGGATGGGGTACACGATGCCCAGACGGCAGCCGCGCAGGCCCAGCATCGGGTTCTGCTCGGCGAACGAGTCGATCTTCTCCATGAGGTCGCGCTTCTCGGCGACGGCGCGCGCGTCGGCGCCGGTGGCCTCCATGCGCGCGATCTCCACGTCGAGCGCGCGCGGGCTCTCCAGGAACTCGTGCAGCGGCGGGTCGAGCAGACGCACGATCACCGGCAGGCCGTCCATGGCCTTGAACATGCCGTAGAAGTCGCCCGACTGAGCCTCGAACAGGTCGTTCACGGCCTTCTCGCGAATGGCCTCATCCTCGTTCAGAATGAACGTCTGGATGATCTGCTTGCGGTCGCCCAGGAACATATGCTCGGTGCGGCAGAGACCTATGCCCTGCGCGCCGAAGGAGCGCGAAAGCTCAGCGTCCTCGGGGTTGTCGGCGTTGGCGCGCACACCGAGCGTGCGGAACTCGTCGGCCCACTCGAGGATGGTGTCCAGATCCCCCGTGAGCTCGGGCATCACCAGGTCGACCGCGCCGAGAACCACGATGCCCGACGTGCCGTCGATGGAGATCATGTCGCCCTCGCGAATGACCAGGTCGGTGCCCGTGATGGCGGCCGTCTTCTTGTCGGCGTCGATCTTCAGCGCCTCGACGCCGCACACGCACGGAGCGCCCATGCCGCGCGCGATAACCGCCGCATGCGAGGTCTTGCCGCCGTGGCTGGTCAGAATGCCCTCGGCGGCGATCATGCCGGCGAGGTCGTCGGGGTTGGTTTCCCAGCGCACGAGCACGCACTTGCGGCCCGCCTCGGCGGCGGCCACGGCGTCGGCGGCGCTGAACACGGCCTCGCCCACGGCGGCGCCGGGGCTGGCGTTCAGGCCCTTCGCCACCACGTCGTAGGTGGCGTTCTTGTCGAACTGCGGGTGCAGCAGCTGGTCGAGCTGGTCGGGTTCCACGCGGCGCACGGCCTCCTCCTTGGTGATGAGGCCCTCCTTCTCCATCTCGATGGCGATGTGGAGCGCGGCGGCGGCGGTGCGCTTGCCCACGCGGGTTTGCAGCATCCAGAGCTTGCCCTGCTCGATGGTGAACTCGATGTCGCACATATCGCGGAAGTGGTTCTCCAGCGTGACGAAGATCTCCTCGAGCTGCTTGCCGGCCTCTTCCAGGCCCTCGACGTTTTTCAGCTCGGCGATGGGGCTCGTGTTGCGGATGCCCGCCACCACGTCCTCGCCCTGGGCGTTCACCAGGTAGTCGCCGTAGAACTCCTTGGCGCCGTTGGCGGGGTTGCGCGTGAACGCCACGCCGGTGGCAGACGTGTTGCCCTTGTTGCCGAACACCATCGACTGAACGTTCACGGCCGTGCCCAAGTCGTCGGCAATCTTGTTCTTCTTGCGGTAGAGGACCGCGCGCGGGTTGTTCCAGGAGCCGAACACCGCCTCGATGGCGAGCTTGAGCTGCACCATCGGGTCTTGCGGGAACTGCGCCGCGCCGTCGACGGCAAGCGCCGGGTAGTCGGCCGCGCTCACGTTGTCGGTGAAGATGCGCTTGAACTCAACCACGAGCTCTTGCAGGTCCTCGGCGGTAAGGTCGGTGTCGGAGGCCACGCCGCGGTCGTTCTTCATGGCGGTGATGGCGTTCTCGAACAGGTCGCCGTCAAGCCCCATCACCACGTTGGAGAACATCTGGATGAAGCGGCGGTAGGAGTCCCACGCGAAGCGCGGGTTCTCGGTTTGCTTGATAAGGCCGTTGATCGACTGGTCGTTCAGGCCCAGGTTCAGCACCGTGTCCATCATGCCGGGCATCGACATGGGGGCGCCGGAGCGCACCGAAACCAGCAGCGGGTCCTCCGCGTCGCCGATCTTTTTGCCCATGCGCGCCTCCAGGTCGGCACGGTACTCGGAGATCGTGTCGAGCGCCCCTTCCGGCCAGGTGTTGTCTGCGTTGGCGTACTCCATGCAGGTCTGGCACGTAATGGTAAATCCCGGAGGAACGGGAAGGCCGATGTTGGCCATCTCGGCAAGGTTCGCTCCCTTGCCGCCGAGCACCGCCTTCATGTCGGTGTTGCCCTCGGTCACGTTGTTCCCCTGGGCGTCTTTGCCGAAAGCGTAGACGCGCTTCACTTCTTCGGTCACCTTTTTCTCCTTAATGCTGTGCACTAAAAGTCGTGCGGTTACCTTGTTCGCGCGCGGGCGGCCGACAACGGCTGCGCAGGCGCGAAAACCAACCCGTCAAGACGGGCGTCATTCAATGATATCAGCGAGAGGGGGGTGCGAGCGCTCGTAGTACCGTAAAATCTCTTGAGCGGTTTCCTCAACGGCGCGTTTTTCGGTGTGAACGATGATGCACCCGAGCTGGCGCATGAGTTTGCGCGCCTTCTCCAAATCCTCGTAGACGTACTCGGGGTCGGCGTAGCGGCCGGCTACCAGCGACGCCTTGCCCGCGCCGAGCCGGCGCTGGCGAATGTCGATCAGCACGTCGGCAGTGGTCATGAGTCCGAACAGGCGCGTGGGGTCGACGTCGTAGACTTCCTTCGGCGGCTCGGTCGAAGGGTCGAGCGGGATGTTCGCCACCTTGTAGCCCTGCTGCGAGAGGTAGATGGAAAGCGGCGTCTTCGACGAGCGCGACACGCCGATGAGCACGATGTCGGCCTGTGTGAGCTCGTGGGGGTTGCGCCCGTCGTCGTGGGCGATGGTGAACTCGATGGCCTCGATGCGGCGGAAGTAGTAGGCGTCGGCGGCGCGCAAAGATCCCGGGCGATAGGCGGGCTGCATGCCGCTCATCTGCGAGATCGCCTCGACCGCGTTGGTCATGAGGTCGACCGCCACGATGTTGGGGTGGTTCTCGACGTAGGCCGACACCTTGTTGCGCACCTCGGTGTTCACGAGCGTGTAGAACACGAGCATCCGGTCGTTGCCGAGCTCCTCGACGTGGTGGCGCGCGTGCTCCTCGAGGAAGTCGTGGATCTCCTCGTAGGTCTTCACCTTCGGCAGCGTCTCGATCTTGGGGTTGGCGACGCCGAACTGCGCCGCCGCCGCGCGCGCCACCGCTTGAGCCGTGGCGCCCACGGAGTCGGAGATGATGTGGATGGTGGGAATGCGCGCCGCCCGCTCCCCCGGCGTATGGTTTTGCATATGATGGTTCTCCTCGAAGAAAAGCCTACCAAGTCGTTCGTAACGTCAGCGAAAAGGGCCCTGGTGCCCGAGATTGCCCCGCCGCGACCCCAAGCGCACTTCGGTGCGCGCCGAGGGGAGCACAAGGGGCAAGGTCGGGTGCCAGGGCCCTTTGCAGCGTCGAGTAGTTCCGCTGTTGCGTCAGCAACGGCGGAACTACCTTTTCGCCATTTTTCCGAAGTCGGCAACATTTGCGAACACGCCCACGAAGCGGTTGAGCAGCTTCATGCGGTTCGCGCGCACGTCCAGGTCGTCGTCCATGACCATGACGCCCTCGAAGAACGCGTCGATGGGCGCGCGCAAAGCGGCCAGCTGGCCGAGCGCCGCGGCGTAGTCGCCCTCGTCGAGTGATGCCGCCACGCGCGCCTCGGCGGCGTCGATGGCGTCGGCGAGCGCCGATTCCACCTCGCTGAACGCGCTCGCGTCGCAGTCGGTGCCGGCGTCGGCGTCGCGCAGGTTGTTCGCGCGGGCAAACGCCGTGGCAAGGTCGTCGAACGTCTCGCGCTCGGCGCCGCGCGCGGCCTCGAGCGCGCGCACGCGCTCGATGAACGCGACCGGCTCCTGCACGCCGGCGGCCAGCACGGCGTCGATGGCGTCGGCGCCGAGCCCCGCGTCGCGCAGCATCACCTTCGTGCGCGTGGTGAAGAAGTCGACCACCTGCTCGCGCACGGCCGCGCGGTCAAACGCGATGCCCGCTTCGGCGTACGCCGCAAGCGACGCGTCGATGGCCGGCAAAAGCGCCACGTCGAGCGGCGCGCCCGCGCCCGCAGCCTCGGCACCAGCCTTCCCCGCAGCGCCCGCGCCCGCCAGCATCGTGATGATGCCGAGCGCCGCGCGGCGCAGCGCGAACGGGTCGGACGAGCCCGTGGGGCCTTGCCCCACCGCGAACAGGCCGCACACGGTGTCGAGCTTGTCGGCCATGGCGACCACCTTGCCCACCGCAGACGCCGGCGGCTCGTCGCCCGAGAAGCGCGGGCGGTAATGGTCGCGAATCGCCTCCGCCACCTGCGCGTTCTCGCCCGACGCCAACGCGTAGTAGTAGCCCATGACGCCCTGCACGCTGGTGAACTCCACCACCGCGCCCGTCACCAGGTCGGCTTTGCACAAGCGCGCCGCGCGCACCGCGTCGGCGGCGTCGGCGAAGGGCAGCTTCACGTCGGCGGACAGGTGCTCGGCCAGGCGCACCACGCGGTTCGTCTTGGCGAGCATCGTGCCCAGGCTCTCCTGGAACACCACCTCGTCGAGGCGGTCGACGTAAGCCTCGAGCGGCTTTTTCTTGTCCTCGTCGTAGAAGAACTTGGCGTCGTAGAGGCGCGCCGCCACCACGCGCTCGTTGCCGTCGACGATGTTCGCCTGGTAAGCCGGGTCGCCGTTGGAGGTGATCAGGAACTTGTTGGCAAGCGTGCCGTCGGCGTTGAACAGCGGGAAGTAGCGCTGGTGCACGAGCATCGCGTCGACGGTGATCTCCTTGGGCACGGCCAAGAACAGCTCGTCGAACGTGCCCACCATGACGGTCGGGTACTCCGCGAGGTTCACGACCTCCTCCATGATCTTCGCCGGCAGCTCGGCCACCAGGCCCGTTGCGGCCTCGGCGGCGCGCACCTGCTCGCGGATGCGGCCCTCGCGCTCGGCCTCGCTCGGCACCACGTAGTTCTTGCGCAGCGTGCCCACGTAGGCGTCCGCGTCGGCCACCTCGTGGGGGCCCGGCGCCAAGAAGCGATGACCGCAGGTCAGACGACCCGCCGTCAGCCCCGCGTATTCCACCGGCACCACGTCGGCGCCGAACAGCGCAAGCAGCCAGCGCACCGGGCGGCTGAACTGCTCGGAGCGGCTGCCCCAACGCTGGGTCTTCGGCCATGAGACGGCCGTGATCACGCCACCGAGCATGGCGGGCAAAAGCTCGGCCACGTCGCGCGCGGGCGTGTGCTTCACCGCGTACACGTACTCGGTGCCGTTCTCGTCGCGGCGCTCAAGCGCGCCTGCGTCCACGCCCTTGCCGCGCGCGAACCCCAGCGCCGCCTTCGTGGGGTTGCCCTCCGCGTCGAACGCGATCTTGGCGGCGGGGCCTCGGAACACCTCTTCGAGCGCCTCGGTTTGCTCGGGCACGTCGTTTACCACCACGCCCAGACGGCGCGGGGTGGTGTACACCTCGACAGAGCCCGCTGCCACGCCTTCCGCGTCGAACGCGGCGCGCACGATGCCCTCCAGCTTCGTGGTGGCGGCGTGCAGGTCGAACGCCGGCAGCTCTTCGGTGCCGATCTCAAAAGCAAGCGTCCTCGTTGCCATTAGCGGGCCTCCTTCCCCTCGTCGTCTGCCACCGCGATGCCCAGCGCGTGCTCAAGGTAGCTCGCGCAGCACGCCTTGGCAATGGTGCGCACGCGCAGGATGTAGCCCATGCGCTCGGTGGCCGAAATCACGCCGCGCGCGTCGAGCAGGTTGAACGCGTGGGAGCACTTCAGCACATAGTCGTAGGCCGGCAGCGGCAGGCCCGCCTCAAGCGTGCGGTTGCACTCGGCCTCGTAGCGGTCGAACTCGCCGAACAAAAAGTCGGTGTCGGCCACCTCGAAGTTGTAGGCGGAAAACTCGCGCTCGTTCTCGAGGAACACGTCGCCGTAGGTGAACACGGTGCCGTCGTCGCCGCGGCTCCACACGATGTCGTAGACGTTGTCGACGCCTTGGATGTACATGGTCAACCGCTCCAGGCCGTAGGTGATCTCGGCCGGCACCGGCTTACACTCGAAGCCGCCCACCTGCTGGAAGTAGGTGAACTGCGTGCACTCCATGCCGTCGATCCACACCTCCCAGCCAAGGCCCCAGGCGCCGAGCGTGGGCGACTCCCAGTCGTCCTCCACGAAGCGCACGTCGTGCTCCTCCACGTTGATGCCGATGGCGCGCAGCGAGTTGAGGTAGAGGTCCTGCACGTTGTCGGGCGAGGGCTTCAAGATCACCTGGAACTGGTAGTAGTGCTGCAGGCGGTTGGGGTTCTCGCCGTAGCGGCCGTCGGTCGGGCGGCGCGAGGGCTGCACGTAGGCGGTGCGCCACGTGCCGGGCCCTAAGCTGCGCAGCGTGGTGGCGGTGTGGAACGTGCCCGCTCCCACCTCGTTGTCATAGGGCTGCATGACCACGCAGCCCTGGTCGGCCCAGTAGCGCTGCAAGTCCATGATGACGTCTTGGAACGTCGGCGGCAAAGCCTCTGCGGCAGCTGGCGCGCCCGTTGTCTCCGTTGACATGATGCTCCTCTTGTCTCAAGTTCGCCACTTCACGCGCTGTGGCCGCGCATGTCTTGTCGTTCGCGTTACGAAAGCAGCCCGATGCGATCGAGCGGCCAGTACGTCAAAACCGCCTTCCCCGTCACCGTCGACACGTCGATGGCGCCGAAGTAGCGCGAGTCCTGCGAGTTCGTGCGGTTGTCGCCCATCACCCAAATCTCGCCCTCGCCCACCGTGTAGGGGTACGTCACGTTAGCGCTCGGGTCGGGCGTGAGCGGGTACGACGGAAGGCCGCCCGTGTAAGGCTCGTTGAGCGTCACGCCGTCGACGACCACCTGACCGTCGACGAGGTCGACCGTCTCCCCCTCGGTGGCGATCACGCGCTTGATGAGGATGCGGCTGGGAATCTCGGGGTCGGCGAAGGTCACGATGTCGCCGCGCTCGGGCTCGCCGACGTAGTAGCTGACCTTCTCGGAGAACACCATGTCGCCGGTCATGATGGTTTCCTCCATCGAGCCGGAGGGAATCTCGTAGGCTTGCACGAGAAACGTGCGCAAGCCCCACGACAGGACCAGAACCAAAAGAACCATTCCCAGAAGGGACGCGAGCGTGCGCGCAACCTTCGAGGCAGGCTTGTCGGCGTGCTGGCCAGCGTACATGGAGAACATTCGCCCCTTTCAAGGCTTTTCGCCGCGGCGCTTTCGCGTGCGCGACGGGGTATCGATACAGCAAGCGAATATGATACCGCTTATCGGCGTCACACCTGTTCGGCTGCTAAAGATTTCAGAAATTTCCGATCAGCGGGCGTCAAGTTGCCCGCGCGCTCGAACGCCTCGAGCAAATCGGGACGCAAACGGGCCGTGCGCTCAAGGCTCGTCTCGCGCCGCCACGCGTCGACCGCCGCGTGGTTGCCCGACAGCAGCACGGGCGGAACCTCCATGCCGCGGAAGGTGGCGGGGCGCGTGTACTGGGGATACTCCAAAAGGCCGCTCGTGAACGACTCGTCCACCGGCCCGTCCTCGGCGCCGAGCACGCCGGGGATCTTGCGCACCACCGCGTCGATCACCACCATGGAGGCGAGCTCGCCGGAGGTGAGCACGTAGTCGCCCAGCGATATCACCTCGTCGGCCAGCGTGTAGACGCGCTCGTCGATGCCCTCGTAGTGCCCGCACACGAACAGCAAATGGTCGCGTTGCGCCAACTCGGAGGCGTACGCGTCGTCGAAGCGCCGCCCCTGCGGGGCAAGGAAAACGATGGCGGGGGCAGCAGGAGCGCCGTCGGGGGGGAAGGGGCGCGGGGGCGTCCAGTCGCTCAGACAGTCCTGCTTTGGCGAACAGTCCACAGGACTGTTCGCGTCGTGCGGAACTCGCTTTGTGGACACCCCCGCGCCCTTCCCGAGAAAACGCTCCTTCGCCATCAGGCACTCCCCTCCCGAGAATGTCCTCAACCGCCTCGAAGATGGGCTCGCACTTCATCACGAGCCCGGCGCCGCCGCCGTAGGGGTCGTCGTCGGTGGTGCGGTGGCGGTCGTGCGTCCAATCGCGCAGGTCGTGGGCGCGAAACTCAAGCAAGCCCTTGTCTTGGGCACGCTGCATCATAGACGCGCCCATCACCGAGTCGTACATATGGGGAAACGTGGAAAGCGTCTCGACAAGCATACGCCCCTCCTTGCGCCCTCTGCGCGTCCTACAGATCGAGAAGGCCCGCCGGGCACGCGAGGTCGACGCGACGGCGCTCCTCGTCGACGGCGACCACGAACTCCTCGGCAAGCGGCACGAGCGTCGTGCGCCCGTCTGCGCGCTCAACGTGGAGCAGCGGTTGCAGCGGGCGGTCTTCGACGGCCTCAACTATGCCTACATAGCCTTCCCGCTCGTCGAACACCTGCCAGCCAACCCACGAAGGCAGACCCTCCGGCGACTCGAGCGCCGAGAGGTCGACGTCGGCGCGGCGCGCGAGGCAGTGGCAGCCCACGAGCATTTCGGCCGTGCCCGCGTCGGTCACCTCGTCGAAAAAGACAACCGCCTCGTCTTCCCCTTGAAAGGAAAGCGCCTTCACGCGCACGCGGCGCGGCGCGTCGAGCACCGGCGGAACAAGCGCAAGCTTGAGCCCCTCTTCCAACAAAAGGGGAAGGCCCGACGCAGCGCGTGCGACGAGCCCTCCGTTCAAATTCTTGAGTTTTGCCAACGTGGCGACGTCGATCCAAGCGCGCATCTAGTCGATGAGCTCCACTTCGACCGGCATGCCCGAACGCGACGCGGCGGCGCGCGCCAGCGTGCGGATGGCCTTGATAACACGACCCTGACGACCGATCACCTTGCCGGCGTCTTCCTCGTTCACGCGAATCTCAACGAGAACGGCACCGTCGTCGGTTTCGTCAGCGGTGATCTCGAGGTCCTCCTCGACGTTGATCAGGGGGCGAACGACCGCGTCCACCAAACCTGCGAGATCCTCCGTCAGCTCAGACATGCTTACGCGTCCTTGCGAGCGCCCTCAAGCAGGCGAGCGACCGTGTCGGTGGGCTGAGCGCCGTTGCCGAGCCACTTCTCAACCTTCTCCATGTCGAACGACACCGTGGCCGGGTCGGTCATCGGGTTGTAGCGGCCAACCTCGTCGATGAACTTGCCGTCGCGCGGGGCGCGGGAATCGGCGACAACGATGCGGTAGTAGGGGCGCTTCTTCGCGCCATGACGAGCAAGGCGGATCTTAACAGCCATGAAACGTGACTCCTTCTTGATACTTTCAACTCATATATGCAGCGCTGCTCGCACAGCGCAGCGAAAACAGCAATTGCTTATTTTACGGCTAACCAACCAGTTTTGCAAGAGGGAACTTGCATTCAACAGGCTCCTGGTCACACGTCGCGACGCGAGATGCCGAGCCTCACAAGAGCCACGCAGGTTGTTCGTAACGTCAGCAGGTCCGCCCGCTCCGCCAGGACGGGCGGAACTACTGCTCCATCATCTCTTGCAGCTTCTTCAAATCCGACATGCTCATGCCGCCCATGCCGGGGACGTTCAGGCCGCGGCGACGCTTGCCCTTCTTCCCTTTCTTGCCGCCCTGCTGCTCGACGGCGCCCATCATCTTCTTCATCATCTTCTTGGTTTCGTTGAACTTCTTGATGAGCTGGTTCACCTGCGTGACCGACACGCCCGCGCCCTTCGCGATGCGCGCGCGGCGGCTGCCGTTGAGCACCTCGGGCTTCGCGCGCTCCTCCTTCGTCATGGAGTTGATGATGACCTCCATATCGTCGAGCGCGCGCTCGTCGACCTGGCCGCTTCCGAGTGCTTTGTCGCCGCCGGGCAGGGCGCTGATGAGCTTCGAGATGCCGCCCATCTTGTGCACTTGGCGGTTCATGGTGATGAAGTCGTCAAGCGTGAGCTGGCCTTTCGCCACGCGCTCGGCCTCGACGGCCTCGGCCTCCTCCTTCTGCACGCGCACCGCGCTCTCGATGAGCGACACCACGTCACCCATGCCGAGGATGCGCTTGGCCATGCGGTCGGGGTAGAACTCCTCCAGCGAGTCGGGCTTTTCGCCCGAGCTGATGAACTTGATGGGCTTGCCCGTGACCTCCCGGATGGAGAGCGCGCCGCCGCCGCGGGCGTCGCCGTCCATCTTCGACATGATCACGCCGTCGAAGTCGACGCGGTTCGCGAACGCCTCGACCACGTTCACCACGTCTTGGCCGGTCATGGCGTCGACCACCATGAGGATTTGGTCGGGCTTGACGGCGTCTTTGATGGCCTCGGCCTCCGCCATCATGTCCTCGTCGACGTGAAGGCGGCCCGCCGTGTCGATGATCACCACGTCGCGCAGGCTGTCGATGGCGTCCTGCACGCCCTCGCGCGCGATGGCCACCGGGTCGGCGCCGTCGCCGCGGTACACGCGCACGCCGATCTCGCCGGCAAGCGTTGCCAGCTGGTCGGCGGCGGCGGGGCGGTACACGTCGCACGCTACCAGAAGCGGGCTGTGGCTTTGCTCCTTTAAGCGGTAGGCAAGCTTGGCGGCCGCGGTCGTTTTGCCCGAGCCCTGCAGGCCCACGAGCATGATCACGTTGGGGATGCGGCTACCGAGTACCAGCTTGCTGTCGGTGCGCCCGAGCAGCCCCGTGAGCTCGTCGAGCACCACCTTCACGACGTTTTGGGCCGGCGTGAGCGAGTCGAGCACCTCGGTAGCAAGGCAGCGCTCCTTCGTGCGCGCCACGAACGCCTTCACCACCTTGAAGTTGACGTCGGCCTCAAGCAGCGCCAGGCGAATCTCGCGCATGGCGACGTTGATGTCTTCCTCGGTTAAGCGGCCCTTCGATTTCAGCCCCGAGAAGATGCCTTGCAGGCGCTCGGAAAGGTTTTCAAGCATGAAACGGCTCCTTGCATGACGAGCAGTCGGAATAACTCACGAGATTATAGCGCAGGGTGGTAGAAGATGTGCATGTCCTCGTAGACGCCTTGTTTGTTGAGGTAGCCGCCGGGGACGGTGCCCACGCGCGCGAAGCCGAGGTCCTCGTAGAGGTGGATGGCGCCCGCGTTGCTGGCGACCACGGCGTTGAACTGCAGGCCCCGAAAGCCGCACGGCGCCAGGCTCGCAAGCGAGTCGCTCACGAGGGCGCGCCCGATGCCCTTGCCGCGCACGCCGGCGTCGACCGCATAGCTGGCGTTGGCCACGTGCCCGCAGCGCCCCACGTTGTTGGGGTGCAGGATGTAAAGGCCCACCACGCGCCCCGCATCGAGAGCCACCGCCGTGCGCGTTTGGCCGGCGAAGAACTCGGGCGCGGTTCGCTCGTCGAGCTCGTCGAGCTGCGGGAAGGCGTCGCCCGCGCGCACGACGGCGTTCCAAATGGCCGTCATCTGCGGCAGGTCGCTCGCTTGGTATGCGCGAATCTCCATGGGTTTAAAGCCACCTTTCCCAGAAGTGCTTCTTCTTGGGCTCGGCGTCGGCGGCGTCGGAAGACTCGTCGGCGAGGTCGGCAGCGGCAACGCCGTCTTCGGGCTCGCCCGCCGCCATCGCGAGCTCGGCCAGTTCCTCGTCGGTGAAGGCGTCGTCGTCGGAAGGCTCGGCCGGCGGCTCAAGGGGTGCTGGCTCGGCGTCGGATTCGTCAGGTTGTTCCGCTTCGGCGGCATCCTCCATCGGTTCCGCTTCCTCCGGGCGGCCCTCGATCACGTCGCGACGGCGCTCGCCCGCCGTCATGGCGGCCTGCTTGGCGTTCTCGCCCACACGCTCGGCGGCGGCCTCGTCCTCGTCGTAGCGCTCGTCGAAGTCGCCGATGAGCGCGCTCGAGAACTCGTGCGCGTCGAAGTCACGCAAGTCGTCGATGCCCTCGCCCACGCCGATCTTCACGATAGGCAGTTCAAGCTCGTGGCTCACCGCCAGCGCAATACCGCCCTTCGCCGTGCCGTCGAGCTTCGTCACGATGAGCGCGTCCAGGTCGAGCGCGCGGTTGAACTCGCGCGCCTGCTGCAGGCCGTTTTGCCCCGTGGTCGCGTCGATCACGAGCACCACGTGCACCGGCAGCTGCGAGCGCTTGCGCACCACGTTCACCACTTTTTCCAGCTCGCGCATGAGGTCGGTCGAGGTGTGCAGACGCCCCGCCGTGTCGATGAGCACCAAGTCGGTCCCGCACGCTTCGGCGCGCTCGATGGTGTCGTAGCACACGCTGGCGGGATCGGCGCCGCGCTCGCGCGTGACCATTTCCACGCCCGCGCGGCGCGCCCACACCTCAAGCTGCTCGATGGCGGCGGCGCGGAACGTGTCGGCCGAGCCCAGAATGACGCTGCGGCCGGCGTCGGTTTGCTCCTTGGCGATTTTGCCCACCGTGGTGGTCTTGCCCGTGCCGTTGATTCCCACAAAGAGCACGCAGGCCGGCTCGTCGCCTAGGATGTCTTCGCCGCCGGGCGTGAACGTGGCGGCGATCTGGTCGTTCAGCAGGTCGAGAACCGCGTACGCGTCGGGAAGCGCAAGCCGTGTGGCCTGGTCGCGCAGGTTCTCCACGATGTCGAACGCCGCCGCGCCGCCGATATCGGACAGCACGAGCGTCTCCTCGAGCGTGTCCCAAAAGTCCTCGTCGAGGTTCGGCCCGCGATCGAGCAGGACGTTCATCGACTCCTTGAACTTGTCGCGCGAGCGCGAAAGCCCGCCGCTGATCTTGTCGAAAAATCCCATGGCAATTCCCCAAGCAAACGAAACTACAGCATCACGCTATTGTAGCGCAAGGCGCGGAACCGCGCTCCCCCTGCACAGCCCCGCGCCAGAAAGTCCACGCACCAGCTACCTCATGCGCTTTCGCAAGTATTCCTTAAAAAGCGGCACCTCAATGGCAAGCACGCCGTGCCCCCGATCTTCGACAATGCCTTGCGCCACAAGCCTCCGCTTATATTGCGAAGCATAGTTGCTTTTCTTTCCCATGCGCCGCGCGATGTCCGCAAGATCGCTCTCTTCATCCTCGTCCTCAAGCATGGCCGACAAAAACCGCAGGTCACCTTTAGAAAGCTCACGATACGTCGTTTCCAAAATCTTCTTCTCAACATCGCGCGCCGCGTATTCCTCGGCCTGTTTCACATCGAGAAGCGCTATTTCTTCGTTTCCGGGAAACGCCTCCCATGCATGGTAACCCACAAGTTGCATCATGTAGGGAAACCCACTTATCGATGAAACCGCCTCGTCAAGCGCCGCGTCGGCAACAGCGCGACCCGCCGCTTCAACGGTTCGCGAGAGCGCGATCCGTATCTCGTCGTCGTCAACGCGCCCAAGCTGATAGTAATTCGCCCTCCGCAGAAAAGATACCGACTCGTCCTGAAGAAGCGCCGCGACCTTCGAAGGAAGACCCGCCATCAAAAGCGCGACCTTGCGTCCCTCGCGAACGAAATGCTGGTAGACGGAAGCGAGCTGGACCATCTCGTCAAGGTCGACGCGCACCTCGTCGACGGCAATGAGCAGCCCGACGCCATGCTCGGCAAGCATATCGAGGATGTTTGTCATGCGCGTGCGCCAGTTGCCGGGAGCAACAGGGGCGCGCTCCCACTCAACTCCCAAAAGCTGACCTATGTTGATGCCTTTGAGATGCATAGCGTCGGGCGTCTCGACGAACTCCCCTGCCGCGACAAGGGCACGCTCCTCGATGTCCTCCAGCATACCGGGAAGCGCAGAAACGCTTGCCGCAACCCACCCATGCGCCAGCGATTCCTCGCATAAATACGTCAGAAGAGCCGTTTTGCCCGTGCCGCGCGCCCCCACAAATATAGTCGAAAGATTAGGGTTGCCGATCCCCTGATCGAACGCGCGCACTATGTCGCGAATGACGTCGTCGCGCCCTGCCATAAAAGGGGGGATTCGGCCGAATGTCGGGGTGAAGGGGTTGCGCGGCGTGTCCGGCATGGTTTCTCCTTTGCATCTT
>JAUNGO010000011.1:23385-47684 GCA_030524475.1 Eggerthellaceae bacterium
GCAAGGGACGTGGGGCAAGCTAGGCGACCTAAGCTGCAGGAGAAGGCTCTGCATAGATCTTGTCGATACGTTGACAAACACGCCTTGGCGGGCCGTGCAACAAGATGCAAGGCGTTGGGCCGTCCCCTCGCGCCGTCGCGCCGCCCTACGCCAGAAACTCTACGCGACCGGAGTGGGTGTGGTAGATCGCTCCCTTGATCGCCAGGCCCTCGCGCTGCGCAAGCGCCGCAAGATCGGCGTTTTCCGCCAGTGCACGCATGCTTGCGCGCACGTTCAGCACGCTGGCCTCATACGGGTCGCGCTCGTCGCCGACGGCCTGCGAAATGCGCTCGGTAATGGCCGCAACCGCGCCCTTCGCGCCGCCTTCGAGCGCGGCCTGCACCGCTCCGCAACGCGTGTGCCCCAGCACGAGCAGCAGCTTCACGTGCAAATGGTCACACGCGTACACGGCGCTTGCCAGTTCGCTTGCGCCCACCACGTTGCCCGCCACGCGGATGGTGAACAAATCGCCCAAGCCGGCCATGAACAGGTGCTCGGGCACCACGCGCGAGTCCGAGCACGTGAGCACCACGGCGAACGGGCTTTGGCCGCGCTCGTAAAGCTCGGCGACGCGCTCAAGCGAAGTGTTCGGCTCGCAACGGCGTGCGGTCAAGAAATCCTCGTTGCCCCGCCGCAGCCGCTCAAGGGCCTCGTTAGCAGAAACCATGTCGTCCCTCCCTGCGTAGACCTTGGCCGATTTGCATGACACGATAATACATCTCACCCTGCATGCGCAATACAGTCGATTGCGGCATCATGCTCAAAATATGCGGCACACCCGACTCGCCTCAGTGCTCGCGCTTAAACTTGTGACCGCATCTTTCGCATCGGTAGGAATGAACGAAACACATTCTGAATTATTGGCAAGCATTTTATCCGCCCTCGTTTTTTCGCTGCTCTTTCGACGAGCGAATCAAGTTCTTTACCTGCTCACACGCCTCCCGCTGTCTTCGTAAAGCAAACTCGATCCTCGCTTCTCTCAACACAACAATCCTACCGTCCTCAAACGATTGCGGATAAGCGAGTCTTTCTTTGCAGCCATTTTGCTCAAAGCGAATAGTCATTTTGCTTTCATCAATTGTCAAGATTATCCCAAGCCGATTACGGCGATCGCGAACATGGCAGCCAATCAGGGCCTCTTTCGTCATTCCGCATGATGATTTCTTCTGTTTTTGCGACGCACTTGTCTGCCCTGGTCGCTTTGCGGTCTCGTCGGTTTTAGGCGCATCTTGAGCTTTGTCAAGCGCGCGAACCGACCCCTCAAGTCTCAAATTCTTTGTGGCGGTACTGCGCTTCAAAAATCGCTCAACGCCGTCCTTGTCCCACAAGATAGAAACACGGCTGGGCTCAACGGCAACCACAGTTCCCTTTCCAAGCGTTCCGTGGGATACGCGAGAGCCTTTTCTCAGCGAGTCGTAGTTAATCCCCCCAGGTGCGGCCGTCACTGTTGCACGTTGCTTAGCTTTCTTACGCTTTGCAGCCGATGCATAGCGCAAGTTTTCGCCATCGTTGCGCCACGTCGACTCTATGACGCTATGTCCCCCTGGGTAGCGATACCCGTAATCGTTGTACGGCATGCGCAACCCCCTCTCAACTCAGCCCTCTCGGCGCCTACCGCATGACTTTGTCCAGCAGTTCGCCATAGGTACTCACGAAGTCGTACTTCACATCGCCCTCGCCAAGCTGCTCAAACAGTTTGCGCGCGCACTCAATCTTGGCCCGTTCAACGCCTTTGAGGTTCAGCGTCTGCATGGAACCCTTCGTTTCCGCCACAAAGAAAATGTGCTTAACCGTGCCCTCCTTAAACGCAATGGCCCAGTCAGGCGCGTAGTTGCCCACAGGCGTGGGAATCGCGAAAGAACGCGGCAGGCGCGCGAACACGCTCACTTCGTCGGCCGCCTGCAATTCACGCGCAAAGCTCCGCTCGGTTTCGCTGTCCCAAATCACCCAGTCCTGAATTGCCTTGTCGGCGCGCAACGCGTGCTTAAGGCTCTCGGGCATGTCCTCGGTGAAAATCTCTGCCGCATCGTAGGTGTCCTCAATGCGGTTGTAGCGAATATGCTCAACCACCATACGCGCTTTCGCGTCCACAATAAGCGCCGCAGTCTTCGCAATGAACTCATCGGGGTTGCTCTTAAACAGAGCGAACTTATCGGGGCGTATATCATGCAAAATGGCCGCCGCGCTCCACCGCGTGATGGCCGACCTACTCGCCACTTCGCCAAGCAAGTCGTACTCGGTATGTGCGCTACAGCCCACCTCGTCCGCATCGACCAAACGTGAGCGGGCGGCACCAAACTGGTCAAGCCCCTCGGCCTGCTCGCGCGTTACCTCAGCCCGCTGCATGCCCCGCACCAGCCTATATTGCTGACGGGATACGCTCAAGTTCCCGTTGATGCTCTCCACGGCCTTGCGCCGCAGCTCGTCGGAATCGAACTCCACCGTGTAGGCGTGCTTGTGGTTGATGCGTGCCCACAGCTGTTGAAACTCGCGCTTGCGGAAGTTTTCGTTCAAGGTATTGTGCGTAATCTTCGTCTCGAGCGCATTGCCAATCATACCGTCAAGCGCACCCGCGTCCTCGACGCTGCGCACAATGCGCTCAATCTGACCGGCAAAACCCTCCAGATGCTCAGGGATGTCCCCTTCGGCGACGCCAGACAAGCCCCGTGCGCGAAACGCGTCGGTCAGCTGGCCGTCGCGGTCAATCAACCCGCCGCGCACAAGGGCGAATACAATGTCATGCGCATCTTCGCCGGTAAGCGCATACTCCACGCCCGCATTCTCCACAATGAAGCCCGAGAACAACTTCTCGTCCACGCGCTTCGGACGTTCGCGCAGCTCGCCTTTGATATCGCCCTGCAACGACTTCACGAAGCTGCCGTAGCTCTCCGACGCAATAACAGTAAGCAGGTTCACGCCGTGCACGCGCTCGGCACCCAGCACGTTCGCATCTTGGCGCACGCCGTCTTGGTTCACGCACAGGCGCAAGCCACGCCCCACTTCCTGACGCTTGCTAATCTCTGAATCGCCCGCGCTTTTGAGCGTGCAAATTTGAAACACGTTCGGGTTGTCCCACCCTTCGCGCAAAGCCGAGTGAGAGAAAATGAACCGACATGGCTCATCGAAAGAAAGCAGGCGCTCCTTGTTGCGCAAGATGAGGTCGTAGGCGCTTTCGTCCTCGGAAAACTCGCTTCCCCGCCCCTTCTTGCTGTCAACGGCCCGCTTTGTTTTCTTGTCGATGGAGAAATAGCCTTTATGCACGTCATGAGCCTCAAACTGGCGAAGATAGCGCAAGTATGCCGGGTCGTACGCGTCTTCAAGCGAAGGCTCGTCCGTACGAGCGCGCACCGCCGCGTCGTATTCCTCCTCGAAGATGCGTCCGTACTCGCCCACACCCTCGGAGCCGTCGTCCTCATACACGCGATATTTGGCAACCTCATCGATGAAGAACAGCGACAGGCATTTGATGCCCTGGCGGAACAACGCGTGCTCCTTCTCAAAGTGCGAGACGATAGTCTCGCGAATCTGAATACGCCGCACGTCTTCCTCAGAGGCATCGTTTAACACCTGCCCACGATAAAGCCTCGTGTGACTGTCCAGCTCCACATACCCCAGCATGCCGTTTTGGTCGGGAACGATACGCAAGATACGATACCCGCGTTCATAGGCAGGCAGCTCACCCGATGCCGCATAGATGCTGTCGCCCTCGTCGAACACGCCGGCGCGCTTAACGATTTTGCCGCTTTTGAGCTGCCGCTTATGCTCGATAACCGCACGTGGCGGGCAGGTGGGGCTTATGCGGATGTCTTGCAGATATGCATATCCATCGTTGCCGAGCATACCGTGCGTTTCCAAGCCCTTGACCTCGATGCGCTTCACCAACCGCTCGTTGTAAGCATCCAGCGGGTCGAGCGCGAACACCTCGTTGTGGTGTTCTTTGTGCGTGGCAGAGTAATTGATGGAGAACAACGGCTTGAACTGCGTCATCGCCTTGCGGGTAGCGCTGGTCTTGTTGCCCATCTTCTGCGGCTCGTCAATGATAAGAATAGGATTAGTGGCCGAAAGCACGTCGATAGGGCGGCGGCTGCCGAAGTCGTCACGCTCGGAAAACATGATGCGCGCCGCTTTGTCGCCGCCGCGCCCCTCCTTGCTCTTGGACTCGTCAAAGGCGTTGAACGCCTGCATGTTGATGATCATGACAGATATATCCGCTCGGCTGGCAAACGCATCAATCTCGTTCAGGCGACCCGAGTTGTACACGAACGACCACAGGCGTTTGTTGTAGCGCTCCCGAAAATGCTTCTCGGTAATCTGCAACGACTTCGCCACGCCTTCGCGAATGGCAACGCTGGGAACCACGATGATGAACTTCGACCAGCCATAACGCGCATTCAGCTCGAACATCGTCTCGGTGTATACGTAGGTTTTGCCCGTACCCGTTTCCATCTCAACGTCAAGCTCAACCGCGCCCAAGCTATGATGAAGCACACCTGACAGGGGAACGCCGTTTTTGCGCTGACTTTTGCGCACGTTGGCAAGCAACTCGTCAGACAGCAAACGCAAAGGGGCGTTGCGAAAGCCCGTGCCGTCCTCGGTTACCACGCCGCCGCCCGCCTCATAGCCCATCGAGGTTTGACCGTGTTTGTCCGTCACGCCCGTGCCCACGTCGCGCACATAAGACTGCGCATCAATCTTGGGCTGACCGTCGAACACACGCACCACGGCGTCGGCCGCGCGCGTTTGGTAGTCTAAAACCGTGAACTTGAGTTCCATGCCTACACCACCAGCGTCTTGGTGGCGGGGCTAGCAATCTTGAAAATCTCTTTGAAGTTGGCCAGCGCGTCGTCACCCACAAACGACGCGTCCCGCAAAACCGCATTGGACGGCATGCGCTGCGCCATAGCGCGCAGAACGTCCTCGGACACCTCGCGCTCGAAGCACGCTAGCAACACATCATCGTCAACCGAATAGACCGTCTTGCCGCACAAGCTCAGCTTCTCGATATGCGCGGTATAGGGAATCGCGAACTGAGGAAGCAGTTGAAACAGGATGTCCTCGTCCGTGCGGTCGGGCTTGAGGTTATCGGCAAAGCTGAACAGGTCGTCCTGATGCATGGCTTCAGGCGTGCGCTTGACGTCTTGGAAGTTTGATGAGTCGATTCTGAGAACGCGGAAACCGATGTCGGGAACCTTCTTGGACTCCTCGCCAAGCTTGAGTTGCGCGTTTTGCGCCTCAACCTCATCAGCGATTTTCTTGCCCGCCCGGCGAATGCGCTCCTTGCCGATTTCGCAGATGTTCTGGTAGCCGGCTTTCGCCGCCTCGGACTTCTCGTCGCATGCCTCAGGCAGCTGCACCATGATGAACTTACGGTTGCCGCCATCCTCGGCGTTGAGTTGCATGACAGCGTGGGCGGTTGTGGCGGACCCGGAGAAGAAGTCGAGAACAATATCGTCGGATTTAGACGGCAATGCCAATTTCATGGCATCGGCAATCAAATCAACAGGCTTTGGCGTATCGAATACCACAACACCATCAAAAAGTTTGGCAAGCTGCTTTGAGGCAGAGCTATTCACCGTGATTCTAGATGCATCCCACCATGTATTATCGACCTCGCCGTATGCCTTCTTCTCCTCGTAAAACACTTTTAGCTGGGGTCTGCCTTTACCATCTTTGCCGAAAAGAATTCGGCCATCTTTCATTAGCTTTTCATACTGCGCAGGCATCGTTCGCCAGCACCTGCCTCGTGGAGGCAGGTGCTGTTCGCCAGTGCCTGGATTTGTAATCGGATATGTCAGATTTGGGCGCTCGTTAGGGGCATCAAACGGGTCAGCCTTCCATGAACCGCGCGGATCGTTGTCCGGATTGTCATAACGCGAAGAATCTGACTCCTTCGGATAACAGGCAAAGGAATCGTCTGCATACCACGACGCCGCATTAGATTCCTTTAAGCGACGATTTTCTTGTCGCCTCGTTCTCGCATACAGCAACAAATACTCGTGGCTTGAGCTCAAATCGGTATCGTTTTGGATCGAAGCTCTCGACTGACGAGGGATCGTTGCGACGTGGTTCGAGGGACCAAAGACCTCATCACAAAGTTTAAGCATATTAACAAGCTCATTATCATCAATGCTGATGAAGATAGCGCCACGGGGAGCAAGCAAATCTTTAGCCAGCATCAATCTTGGATAGAGCATTGAACACCAATTCGAGTGGAATCTGCCTCCGCTTGATTTGTTCTCATTTGAACCAACCAACACATTGCCTTCATCATCAAAAGCGCCGCTTTCGATGCGCTCTTCCTCGGCGGTGCGCGCAAAGCTATCGTTGTACACGAAATCGTGTCCCGTGTTATACGGCGGGTCGATGTAAATCATCTTGATTTTGCCCGCGTAGGTTTCGCGCAGAATTTTGAGGGCGTCCAAGTTGTCGCCCTCGATGTAGAGGTTTTCGGTGGTGTCCCAGTTCACGCTTTCTTCTGGGCAGGGGCGCATGGTTTTGTCAATCTGGCGGATGGCCTCGGCGCGGGCGCGCTGCTTGCCGGGCCACGTAAACTGATAGCGCTCACGCTTGTCCTCGGCAATATCGCCCACATGCGCTTTGAGGGCCTCAACGTCGATGCTGTGGCGCACATGCCCGCCTTCATCGCGTACCTCAGTTACGATGTCCGGGAACAGCTCAGCGAGCTTTTGCGCGTTCTCTTCCGCAATGTCCGCCGTCGCCAGATTGACCTTTTCCATGGCCTTTATGCTCCTTTCAATGCGGCAAGCTCGGCCTGCGCCGCACGGAGCCGCTTAAAGGCCGCATTGCGCTTGGCAGGCTGAACCTCCTTTGCATGCCTGCGTTTGAGCTGGACTACTTGTGCCTCAAGCTCTTTGATTCTTCTTGCCTGCTCAAGACGTGCATCCACGCTGGCCCCGTCCGCGTCGCCGAACAGAACTTGGGCACAGAGAGAATCCCATACCTCGGAAAGCGTTTGCCCCTGCAGAGCAAGCAGCGCCTCACCTTCCGGTTGCCACGGTCCCAACCTGAAAGCACCGCGCCGAACGGCAAAACGCACCCGCTCATCGCCCGCGCAAGCAAACACCAGCTTGTTGGGATTGTTCGCAGCAATGGCATCAAGCGCGGCTACAGGTACGTCCTCCTGCCTGAGCACCACGCGCAAAACCATGATCTCCTGCACAGCGTCGGTTGCCGCAATCCCGCAGGAGCGTTCCTTGATGGACGCCACCACACGGAGCTCTTCAATGGCATGAACGAACTCGTCCTTGACCGCACTCGACAGCTTCAGGTGCTCGTAGAACGCCTTTTTGGGAAGCACTTGGTCCACGCGCGTGGTGCTGGGCAGGCCGTACATCTACCTCACCACCAAAAAGCACACGAGCTCAAAGTCGTCGAGGCCCGCCACGTCGTTTTCCAAAAAGCTCGTCGTGCCGCCGGAGAAAAAGCTATCCACGTCCGCCTCGCGCTTTTCGTCCACAACGGAGAGGACGGCGCGGTTAAGCAGGTCGGAGGCATGCCGCATGTCGCGCCCGTCTTTGGTGGCGCGGTTGTACGCGCGGCAGAGCTTGGCGTCCGGCTCCGCCTTGCCGCGGCAGAGGCGCCTCATGGCGTCGAGCGTTTCTTTGGGATCGAGGTAGCCGTGCGCCACCTCCCCGTCGTCCCTTACGTACACGAGGTAAAACGGATGCACGGGGTTGCGCGTTACGTTGTCGAGCTGTTGGCTCACGTTGCGCAGCACGAAGATAATGCCGGGCTCTTCGCCCGCTTCACCACCTTCCACCACCGCATCGATTCCCGCAGGCACGCGCTCGATGTCGGGGTTTTCCTGGTGGTAGGCAACAAGGTCCATTCGGAAGTCGTTCAGGCCGAGGTCCGTAATGGACACGCCGCCCGTTACGTCCTCCAGATCCACCACCTGGTGCTGCATCTGCTCAAGCTGCTGACGGCGGTATTCCAGGTCTCCCTTCTCGCCCTCGTTGATGTAGTCGTCGTCCCCGGTGGACGACATCACGAGCGCGTGCATCCTGTTCTCAACGCGCGCTTTGAGGTTGATATAGGCATCCAACTCCATATCCGGCCAGAAGTTCACCAGCTGGATACGCTCGTTTTTGGAGCCGATGCGGTCTATGCGGCCAAAACGCTGCACGATGCGCACGGGATTCCAATGAATGTCGTAGTTCACCAAGTAGTCGCAATCCTGCAGGTTCTGACCCTCGGAGATACAGTCCGTGGCGATGAGAATGTCAATGTCCTTGCCCGCAAGGCGCGGGAACACCTGGTCGCGCTCCTTTGACCGCGGGCTAAAGCACGTGAGAATCTCCGAAAGGTCGTTGCGCACGCCCTCGACGTTTGAGCGCCCGCCGCGTGTGCCGCCCGTAACCTCGGCGGTTTTAAGGCCCAGCTCGCGCTCGGCAAACGCGGAAATGTGCTCGTAGAGGTAATCGGCCGTATCGGCAAATGCCGTGAACACGATGGCTTTGCGGTTGCCTTCGTTGATGGGATTTGCGGCCTTCGTGCGCAGCAAGTTTTCCAGATCCAAGAGCTTGGCGTCGTGTGCGGCGTCGATGCCCTCAATCATGGACAGGAGGCCCTGCAGCGTTTGCGCGTCGTCCGTGATGTCGCGCTCCCAGCTCTTCCAATCCATATCGGCAAGCTCGTAGCGCACCTTGCCACCCACAGAGAAGTCAAGCTCTTCGGCATCGTCGGCATCAAAGTCAAAACCGCCGTCGCTGATTGACGTGCTTACCGTACCCGGCGCTGCCGCACCCTTCTCGCACGCGCGCGCGTAGGATTCGATAGTTGCCAGCGTGCTAGTCATCTGAGCAAGCACGCGCTCAACCGTCAGGCGGAACGACGATACGGAGCTCTCCAGGCGCTTGAGCAGGTTCGCGGCCATCAAGCGCTGGATGCCCCGCTCGCGGCCGTTGATAGTCAAGTTACCGTTCTCGTCTGCATATTTGCTCGCCTTGCTGGGCAGCACGTAACCGGACGGCATGTACACCGCGAGCTTAAGCAGGTTCAGCGAGTCGGCAATTTCGCTGTACGTTGCCGCGTTGTGCAGCGTCGAAAGCTTGGGTCGAATGGAGATGGGGTCCAAGCGGCGCGGAAACGGACCGATTGCGTTCACATCGTAGTAGCGCTGAATGTGCCTGCGCGAGCGCGCCACCGTTACTTGGTCGAGTACGCGAAAAAAGTCGAAGTCGAGGCGCTTCATCAAGCTGACGGTGCTGTGGTCTTCGTTTGCGTCGCTTGACCACGCCTTGAACGCACGCTGCGCGTTTGCGAACACGTCCTCGATGTTCTGGTTAAGCCCGAGCTTTTCGGTCCATGCAGCAGGGTCGCCCTGGTATGCCAGGCGCAACTGGTTGCGAAGGTCGCGAAAACGGTTGTTAACCGGCGTGGCGGAAAGCATGAGGACTTTCGTGTTGACGCCACTCGTGAGAACCCTGTTCATGAGGCGCTGATAGCGGTTCTCGCGACCGTCACCGTCTTTTCCCGCCGAGGCGCTGTCCTCGCCGTTGCGGAAGTTGTGCGACTCGTCAATGACCACAAGGTCGTACGCGCCCCAGTTGATGGTCTCGAGGTCGAGCCCCGCAACGGTCTTTCCACGCGTGCGGGAAAGGTCTGTATGGTAGAGAACGTCGTAGCGGAGCCGGTCGGAGGCGATAGGGTTATTGACCTGGTTATTGCGGAACATCAGCCAGTTGTCGCCCAGTTTTTTGGGGCAGAGCACCAACACGTTACGATTGAGCGACTCATAGTATTTGATAACGGCCAGTGCCGTGAAGGTCTTGCCCAGGCCCACGCTGTCCGCCAAGATGCAACCGTTGTAGGTCTGCAGCTTGTTGATAATCGCAAGGGCAGCGTCACGCTGGAAATCGTACAGGATATTCCAGATTTTGCTGTCGCGGAACCCGGTCCCCTCTTTGGGCAGGGTGTCCTCCGACACATCGTCAAGGAACTCGCTGAAGATGCGCTGCAACGCCGCGTAGTAAACGAGCTCCGGCGGATTCTCACGGTAAAGGGCGGCAATACTCTCGATAACCGTATCGGTTACATCCTCAAGTTCGTCAGATGCCCATACACGCTCGAACATATCCAGGAAGCTTGCCGATGTTGTGGTATCCAGGCGCGTGATACCGCTCCGCTCGGGATGCGGGCCCACGCCAAGAAAACTCGTTGTGAACCCCCTATTGAGTGGCATGTAGGTAATTGTGTCGTTCGCATCGCCCAACGTGAGGGCAGACGCCACGCCCACGCTGCCCGCGCTCGATTTGAATACCGCCTTGCGACGAATCCAATCGGCACATTCCAAGGCGGACGCCTTTTGCGTGAGCTCGTTTTTGAGACGAATCTCGAACTCCGTGCCGCCAAGGCTCTGCTCGCGCTCAAGCTGCGGAATGTAGAACTCCCGCTGTTCTTTCTTAGCACGCTCGCAGGTAAACGTCGGTTCGGTAAAAATAAAACGGAACTCGTCAATGTCCTCAAGCTGCTCCTTGAGCTCGCGATAGGCATACATGGAGAACGCGCTCGAAGCGGCGGACACCTTGGTATTTGGTTTAACCCGACAGACAAGGTCATCTTTGACGATGCTTGTCTGATTGTCGAAAAACGCGGTTTCGGTCACTTCATTCCCCGAGTTTGTCCTTTCGGCAAGCAGGGCGATTCAGCAAATTAACGGCTTCCCTTCCCCACAACGTACGTACAAAACGGCGTGATAGCTTTCCAGTAACCCGTTATTACGCAAGTCGTTTCCATCGTCCCAAACTGTACCTAAATATAGTTACAGCAAGATACTAACACAGCCTAGGCTTCAAGCCATGACAAACACTCATTACAGCGAGCAGCAAGCCTATAACGAGCGCATGAAGATTGCGCTCGGCGAAACCATCTCCAATAGACGTCTTGAGCTTAGATATGAGCAGCGTCAATTTGCCCGCATTGCAGGCATCAGCAATTCCCACCTGAGAAAAATTGAAGGTGGCGAAACTTCCCCGACACTCAGTACCATAGCCAAAATAGCTTCCGCACTCGACACCGACGCCGCCGACCTAGTTAGCGAGACGTGCTGCCGCATGAGGTTGCGATAGAGAGTTAGTTTACCCTGTTCACGATGGCGCGCGAGGGGGACATGTTACGCAGCAGGTTGGGGTTGTCGAACAGCGCTTGCATCATGAGGTCGCGCGAGCGCAGCTCGTGGGTCGCACCGTTGACCACGTTGTCGAAAAACCGGTTCAGCGGCGCCCTGTCGGGCAGCACGCCCGCCTTCGCGTTGCGGTAGTTCGCCCGCACAAGCGCGTTGCGGAAGTAGGTCGCGTGCTCGGCAAACGGCCGGTTGTCGACATCGAAGCCCAGGTCGTTCAGGTACAGGATGGCAAAAACGGCGACCGTGCGCGTGTTGCCCTGGCAAAACGGGTGCACCTGCCACACGCGCGAGATAAAGCGCGCGAAGTGGTCGAGCTCCGCGTCCTCGAAAGAAAGCGTGTAGAGGTGTCCGCGCTCCTCGGAGAACGCGAAGTCGAGCGAGCTTTCCACCAGCGAGGGGTCGGCGTAGGAAACCGAGTCGCCGTTCAGGATGAGTTCGGATTTCAAAAGCGGCACGTCTTTGTAGACGCCGGGGCGATACGCCTGCGCGTCGAGCGCCCCGAAAAGATGCGCGTGAATCTGCTTCAGCGTTGCGGGAATCAGGGCAAACGCCTGACGCGCCAGCACCTCGGCAATGCGCTGGCTCACGAAGTCGGCTTCCCTTTCCCCGCCGTCGCCTGCCGCCGGCACGCCGCGCCGCGCCCCGGGATCCTCGCCCGCCGCGTCGCGCTCGGCGTAGTACGCGCGCAGCATCGCCCCCGTCTCATCGAGCGATCGCACGCCCGCCACGTGCTCGTCGGCAAGCTGGCGCAAGTACGCCGACGGGTGCAAGCCGTCGACGTCCTGCAAACCCATCGCCACGTCCCAGTACGCCCGCCTCGTCGCGGGGTCAAGCGCGCGCTCGGCAGGCTCGTAGGGAAAATCGTTCACGTTGTCGGCCGTCATGCGCGCACCTCCTCAAAGCAAGCACGTTCGCCCTACTCGGCGTAGCGCAGGGCTTTCTCCAGTTTTTGGCTGATCACCTTCGTCACGCCGTCGGACTGCATGGACACGCCGAACAGCACGTCGGCCATCTCCATCGTGCGGCGCTGGTGGGTGATCATGATCAGCTGCGTGGTGTCGCGCAGCTGGTCGATGTAGGCCACGAGCCGCCGCAGGTTCGTGTCGTCGAGCGCGGCCTCCACCTCGTCGAGGATGTAAAACGGCGTGGAGCGCGTGCGGTACACCGCGAACAGAAGCGCCAGCGCCGTGAGCGACTTCTCGCCGCCCGACATGAGCATCATCTTGGTGATGCGCTTGCCCGCCGGCTGCGCGTTCACCTCCACGCCCGTGTTCTCCAAATCGTCGGGGTCAACCAGCGCCAGGTTGGCCGCACCTCCCGGGAACAAGGTGGCGAAGATCTCCTGGAAATTGTCGTTGACCTCGTCGAACGTGCGCACGAAGTCGTCTTTCATGCGCACGTCGATCACGCGATTGATCTTGGCGAGCGACTTGCGCGCGGCGTCGAGGTCGGCCAGCTGCCCCGCCAGGTAGTCGTAGCGGCTCTTGAGCTCGTCGTACTCGGCGGCGGCGTCGGGGTTGATGGTGCCTAAATTCGCGATGCGGCGGTTCAGGCGGAAGGCGGTTTCCTCCGCCTCGGCGCGTTCGCCCTCCTCAAGCGCGGGCAGCACAAGCGCCGTCTCGAGCGGCGTTTTGCAGTCGACCGCGATCACGTTCACCGCAGATTCGACCTGCAGCTCCAACCGGCCCTTCTCCACGCGCGCGGCGGAAAGCTTCTCGTTTGTCTGGTCGTAGGCGTCGTGCGCCGCACGCGCCGCGTTGCGCGCCTCGGTCACCTGCGCGTGCAGACCGGTTGAGGAGTCCTGTGCCGCCGTGGCGCGGTCTTCCAGATCGCGCGTCCAGCGGCGCGCCGACGCCGCCAGCTCGTCGAAGACGGCCAGAAGCGGCGTCAGGCGCTTCGCCGAGACGTTTTTCACCGCCAGAAGGTCACTCGACTCGGCTGTCTGCGCGCGCAGCTGCTCAAGCTCGCGCGTGCGGGCGTCGAGCACGCGCGCCGTGTAGGTGTCGCGCTCGGCAAGCTTCGCGGCGTCGAGCTTCGCCTGCGCAAGCTCGTCGGAGACGCGATGCGCCTCGCGTCGCAGCGGTGCCAGCTCGGCTTGGATGTCGTCCTGCTTGCGCTTGGCCGCCTCGATTTTCTGCGTAAGCTCGGCGATCTGATGCTCATAGGTTTCCACGTCGGGGCGGGCGCTTGAGATGACCGCCTCGGCCTCCTCGCGCTGGCGCTGCACGCCCTCTATCTCGCGGCGCACGGCGGCAAGCTTCTCGGTTGCGCGGTCGGCCTGCACGCGCGCCGCCTCGGCGGCGCCGCGCAGCTCGGCGAGCTTCTGGCTCAGCTCCAAGCTCGACGCCTGGGCGTCGCGCAGCGCCTCGTCGGCGCCGGCGACCTCTTCCTGCGCGCGCGTCGTCACGGCGCGCGCGTCCTCAAGCCCCGCGCGCAGCTCCTCCAAGTGGCGCATGCGCGCGAGCACGCCGGCGTTGCCCTCCTCAACTGCGGCGCCGATCGTCACCTTGCCCGACGGCCACACCACGGCGCTCCCGTCGCGCACGGCGAAGCGCAGCCCGGCCGCGTCGGACGCATGGGCGCGCAAAGCCGCGTCGAGCGTCTCGCACACCACCACGTCGCCCAAAAGCGCCCGCACCGCGCGTGCCGCCGACGATGGATACTCAAGCGCATCGATAAGCCGCGCGCCCGACGCGCCGTCGACGCCGGCTGCCGCAGGCTCGCCCGACGCGCCGGCAACAGCGCCCGCCGCCGCGCGCGCGTCCTCGCGCAGCACCAGCGTCACCTCGCCGTCCTGCTCAGACGCGGAAAGCAGCCGCGCGACCTCGACCGCGCATGACGCGTCGTCCACCAGAAGCGCCGCCACCTCGTCGCCCAAGAGCGCCTCGGTCAGCGCCTCCAAGCCGTCCTGCGCGCGCACCGCATGCGCGAGCGGCTCCAGCGCGCCCGCCACGTCGGCCTCGTGTTCGGCAAGCCACGCGCGCGCCGGGCCCGCCGCCGCGGCGGCCGCGCGCTCGACCTCCTCAAGCGCCTGGATCTGCGCGGAAACTCCCTGCTCGGCGTCGCGCGCCTGGTCAAGGGCCGCGCGCGCCGCCTCGCGCGCCTGGTAGCACGTGCCCACCAGCTTGCGCGCCGCGCTCTCCTGCGCATCGAGCGTGCCCAGCGCTTCTGTGGCCGCCTGAGCCTCGGAAGAGGCCGCCTTCGCGTCGGCCTGCACGCGCGCAAGCTGCAAGTCGAGCTCGGCCGCGTGGCTCTCGATCACCTTCACGTGCGCAAGGCCGTTGGTGAGCGCCTCTTGGGTTTGCGCGTGCTTGCGCCGCGCCACGTCGAGCTGCGTGCTCGCCGCCTGGACGTCGCGCCCAAGCGCCGACGACTCGCGCTCAAGCGAGCCGCGCCTCACGCCCAAATCGCGGTACGCCGCGTCGAGCTGCGCCACGCGCGCGTCGGCCGCCGCGCGCTCGGAGCGCACCTGCTCCAACGTCGACTGCGCGCCGGCGAGGTCGGCCTCCGCCGCTGCGCGCTTGGCGCGCGCCGCCTCAAGGACAAGCTCAATCTCGCCCGCGCGCGTTACGGCGGCGCGCTGGCGCTCGCGTATCACCATCGTCGTCGAGTCGAACCGCTCGACCGCCGCCGCCGCGGCGCGGTGCTGGCGCGACAGCTCGCTTGCGTCCACGCTCTCGCGGCGAATGCGCTCCTGCAGCGCCTCCACCTGCGCCTCGGCCGCGTCGATGGCGGCTCGCCGCGCGTCGAGGTCGGCGGCAAGCGCCCCCTCGCCCGCCACGGCGGCGTCCCACGCCCGCTGCAGGCGCCGCAAGTCGTCCACCGCCAGCTTCAGGTTCACGCTTGCCAACTCATCGGCCAGCTCGGCGTACGTGCGCGCCTTCTTCGCCTTGCGCTCAAGCGGCCCCAGCTGCCGCGACACCTCCGCCACCACGTCGCGCGCGCGGTCGAGGTGCGCGTCCATGTTCGCCAGCTTCCGCTCGCTTTTCGCCTTGCGCTGCTTGTGTTTGAGCACGCCGGCGGCCTCCTCGATGAGAGCGCGGCGGTCCTCGGGCTTGCTTTGCAGGATGGAGTCGAGCGAACCCTGCGAAATGATCGAGTGCGTGCCCGTGCCCAGTCCCGAGTCGTGCAGGATGTCGAGCACGTCCATGCGCCGCGCCACCGTGCCGTTGATCAGGTACTCGCTTTCGCCCGAACGATACATGCGGCGCGTGATGGCCACCTCGTCGTAGTCGACGGGCAGCGTGCCGTCCGAGTTGTCGAGCACCAAGTCGACCTCGGCGAGCCCCGTGGCCTTGCGCGCCGAGGAGCCCGCGAAGATGACGTCTTCCATCGCAGACCCCCGCAGGTGCTTGGCGTTGCGCTCGCCGAGCACCCACAAAACAGCGTCGGAGATGTTCGACTTGCCCGAGCCGTTCGGCCCCACGATGGCCGTGATGCCCGGCTCAAGCGTGAGGGCGCTGCGGTCGGCGAAGGACTTGAAGCCCTTGAGAACGAGGGATTTCAGGTACATGCGCGCCCTACTCCTGCCCCGCCGCCGCGGCTTTCGCGCGCGCGTCCTGCGCGTCGTGCTCCTCGAGAGCCGCGCGCTTCTCCTCGGCGCGCGCCGCCGCCTTGTCGGCCTTCGCCTGCGCCGCCGCGGCCTCGCGCTGGGCCTTCTCGACCGCCTTGCTCGCCTTCGCGCGCTTCGCCGCCGCCTCTTTCTCGGCGCGCTGCTCGCCGCTCATGCCGAGCCCGAAAAACTCCGACAGGCGCGCCAAGGTCGACTTGGCCGCCTGGCTTTCCGCCTCCTTCTTCGTGCGTCCCGTGCCGCGCGCAAGCCCCTTCTCGCCCGCGTACACCTGCGCCACGAACGTGCGGTTGTGCGGCGGGCCCTGCGTTTCCACCAGCTTATAGGTGGGCGTGATGCCGTCTTCCTGCAGCTTCTCCTGCAAAGCGCTTTTGGGGTTTTCCGGCTCGATGGCCATGTCGAGCGTCATGCGCGGGATGAGCGTGCGCGTGACGAAGTCGGTCGCCACGTCGATGCCGCCGTCGAGGTACAGCGCCGCCACCACGGCCTCGTACACGTTCTCAAGCGCCGAGTGCAGCCCGCGCTTGCCCGTGCCCGTCTCGGACGACCCGAACACGATGATGTCGGCGAACCCCAGCTTCTCCGCCACGTTCGACAAGCTCGCGCCCGACACGAGCGCCACCTTGATGCGCGTGAGGCCCCCCTCGTCGATCTCGTGGAAGCGGTGGAAGGCGGTCGACGCCACGATGGCGCCGAGGATCGAGTCGCCCAGAAACTCCAGGCGCTCGTAGGAGTACTTCACCGCACGCCCCTCGGTGGCGGACGGGTGCGTGATGGCCGAAAGGATCAGCTGCTCGCGGTTGAAGTGGTAGCCGATAATCTCCTCGGCGCGGCGAAGCTTCTGCTCCTGCTCTGCGGAAAGGCTCATCGCGCATCACCCGCGAAGGCGTCCGCGCCTGCGTCCTGGGCGTTTTCGGCGTTGGCAGCCGTGGCGCTTTCTGCGGCAGCCGAGGCGTCCTCGTCAACAGCGGCTTTCGCGGAAGCGTCCTCGGCGGCGATCGTCTCCGCGATGACCTCGGAAACGTGGGCGCGCACCGTGGCGGCGCCCGTGAGGATGCCGTTCTTGATCGCCAGCGCCCCCGACGAGCCGTGCCCCACGATGCAGGCCCCCTTCACGCCGAGAAGCGGCGTACCGCCGTAGGTGTCGGGGCTCACCTTGGCCTTGAGCTCACGCAGGTCGCCTTTCAAAAGAACGGCGCCCACCTTCGCCTTGCCCGACGCCATGAACGCGTCCTTCAAGTAGCTGAACAGGGTTTTCGCCGTGCCCTCAAGCGTCTTCAGGCACACGTTGCCCGTGAACCCGTCGCACACCACCACGTCGAAGTCGCCCGCGAGGAGGTTTCCACCCTCGCAGTTGCCCGCAAACGACGGCACCTCGGCGCGCATGAGCGCGTGCGTCGCCTGCGCGAACTCCGAGCCCTTCGCCTCTTCCGCGCCGATGTTCAAAAGCCCCACCGTCGGGCGCTCAACGCCCATGATCTTGCGCATGTACACCTCGCCCATCCGCGCGAACTGCACGAGGTACTCGGGCTTGCAGTCGGCGTTCGCGCCGACGTCGACCAAAAGCGTGGGCTTTTTGTACGAGGGGATGACCTGCCCGAGCGCCGGGCGCTTCACGCCGCGGACGCGCCCCATCACGAGCGTCGCCGCCGCGAGGCAGGCGCCGGTCGACCCGGCGGAGAAAAACCCTTGGGCACGCCCCTCCTTCACCAAGCGGCAGCCCACCACGATGGACGAGTCCTTCTTCTTGCGCACCGCACGGGCGGGGTGCTCCCCCATCTCGATGACCTCGGTGGTCGCCTGCGCCTCGCAGCGCTCGTGCGCGGCGGCGAACGGCTCGACCACCTCCGCCGGGCCGCACAAGATCACGCGCAGGTCGGCGTCGGCCTCAAGCGCCGCCGCCGTGCCGTCGAGCACGACCTGCGCGCCGTTGTCGCCGCCCATCGCGTCGACGGACAGCGTTACTGATTCAGCCACATGAACTCCTTCGTTGAAACGCATACGGAACATGGGCCCATGCACCCGAGCGCCCGAGCAAAAGGCGCGCAGATGCATGAGCACATAACGGGCTATAGGATAACCGAGCAACGCCGCTTACCCAACCCGCGCGCGTTCAACACCCCGTAAAACGCAAAAGTTCTCCGCGCAAGCCCTCGCTCGTGTTGGGTTTTGCGAAGAAGAAAGCAAACGCGGGCGACGCGGGGGCAAACGCGTTCGCCCCCGCGCCCAAACGCGTGCCGCCCCTCGCCGGCCCGACGCGCACGTCGGGACAAGCAAGGGGCAGCAAACGGTAAAGGGAGGTCTTGAGGATAAGGCGCGGGGGCACGGCCGTCGGCGCACTTGCGGCGCAAACGCCGAGCACACGCTAGCGGCGCGCACTGCCGGCGCGCGCCAACAAGGCGGCGCCCCGCACGCGCTACATATGGATGCGCGTGCCCGACGTGCCGGCAACGGCCTCGGCGGCCTTCTCCAGGCTGCCGATGATGCACACGCGGCCCGGGCGGCTCTCGGCGAACCTCACGGCGGCGCGCACCTTCGGCTCCATCGAGCCCTTGCCGAACTCGCCGGCGTCGAGGTAACGCTTGGCCTCCTCGACGCTCAAGTCGTCGAGGTCGCGCTGCTCGGGCGTGCCGAAGTTCACCGCCACGTGGTCGACCGCCGTCAACAGGATAAGCAGGTCGGCCTCGCAGTCCTCGCCGAGAAGCTCGGCGCCCATGTCCTTGTCGATGACGGCCGCCACGCCCTTGTAGGCGCCGCCGTCGGTGTAGTCGCGCACCACGGGTATTCCGCCGCCGCCCGTGGAGATGACGATGAACTCGTTGTCGAGCAGGTTCAGGATGCTTTCCGCCTCGACGATCTTCTTCGGCTCGGGCGACGCCACCACGCGGCGGTACCCGCGGCCCGAGTCCTCGACGAACTGCTGCTCGGGATGGGCCGCCATCTCAGACTCGGCCTGCTCTTTCGTCAGAAACGCGCCGATGGGCTTGGTGGGGTTATCAAACGCCGGGTCGTTCGGGTCGACCTCGGTCTGCGTGACGATGGTCGCCACGTGCCAGCGCTTGTACGCCTTGTGAAGCGCCACGCCGATGGCTTGCTGCAGGTGGTAGCCGATGTATCCCTGCGACATGGCGCCGCACTCGGGCAAATCCATCGCGGGAATCTTGTCGTTGACCTCCTTGGCGTAGGTAAACGCCTTCTGGATCATGCCCACCTGAGGCCCGTTGCCGTGGGTGATGATGATCTCGTTGCCCTGGTTGATGACCTTGAGCAGGGTGGGGGCGGCTTCGCGCACCCTGGTGATCTGCTCCTCGGGGGTGTCGCCGAGGGCGTTGCCGCCCAGCGCGATGACCACGCGCGTCGGTTTGCCGTAAGGCATCTTTGCCTCCTTATGTCGGAATGTCGGTAAGCGAAAGCGCAGGGATCAAGCTATTCCGTGCGCGGGAGCTTCTTGGAGTTGCGCGCCGCCAGAAGCACGCACAGCGCGATGACCACGTCGCAGGCGATGCAGAACAGCCACACGGTGTTGTAGCCGCCCGTCGCCTCGAAAATGCCCGTGAGGATGGGCACGCCCATGCACCCGAGCGCGTATCCGATGGCCGGCACAAGCGAGTAGATCTTCGCGTAGTCTTTGTTGCCGAACAAAAACGCGGTGAGCATCGCGATGCCGGTGCCGTAGCAGGCGTACATCGTGTCGTTCAGGCCCGCGCCCACAAACGCGAGCGCCGGGACGGAGGCGCCCACGATGAGGCAGATGAACGACACCACCGTGACGACGCACCACAGAACGACGCCCTTCTCGGCACCGAACTTGTCGCACGTGATGCCGATGAGCGGGTTCCATACGATGTCGCAGATCATGGCGACCGACACCATGAGCCCGCCCACACCCGCGCCGTAGCCCACCGACTCGGCGAAGCTCGTGAACAGCTGGTTGGTGACCGTGGTCATGGTGATGAGCGTCATGGCGACGAGCAAAAGGATGAACGCCGGCGACTTCACCGCGTCGCGAAACGCCACGCCGTCGGTGGGGTCTTCCACGTGCACGCCTTCCTGCTTCTTGTCGTAGCCGTACGGAAGCAGGCCCATGACCTCGGGCTTCAGTCGAATGATGAACAGCGACGCGCCGCACATGAGCACCGCAGACGCCACGCCGAGCACCACGTATCCCGTGCGCCACCCGGCCGTCGCGATGACCTCGGTGATGATCGGGCTCATGACGGCGTTCGCCGCGCTGCCGATGGCCCACGCCACGCCGATGGCGAAGCCGGTCTTTTTCGAGAACCAGTTCGTCAGCACGATGGCGACGCCGATGGAGGTGTTGAACCCCATGCAAAAGCCGATGACGGCGCCCGACAGGTACCACATATACACGTCGCCGTACAGCGACATGGCGACGGCGGCCGCGGCCTCGACGGCGCAGATGATGGTCATGTGCACGGGGATGTTCATCTTAGGCACAAGCCGCCCGGCGACGGGAAAGCCGATGGCCTGCCCGATGCACACGAGCGTCATGTAGAAGCCCAGCGACGACTCCGACACGCCCAGATCGGTGCTCACGGGCACGTAGAAGTTGCCGGCGACGATGGTGAGAAACCCGATCGAGCCGGAAACCCACATGCCGCAGCCCAAGACGACGAGCCAGGGGTAAATCCTTTGCTTGAGCGATTGATCCATGCGAATCACCCTTCTCTATGCCGTGGGCGCGGCAACGGCTGCGTCCGCCTCGCGCTCCTTTGAGCCGGGCTCAGGTGCCCAGCCGAGCCTCTTGCCGAAGAACAACGCGATGAGCGCCACGAGGATCGGGTAGAGGTAGCAGAAGAACGCGAAGGGCAGATACTCGATGCAGGAGACGCCCAGGATGGTAACCATGTAGATGGAGCAGGTGTTCCACGGAACGAGGACCGACGTGATGCCGGCGCTCGAGTTGACGATGTTGCTCCACACGTCGCCCGGGGTGCGGCGCTTCTCGAAGGCGTCGCCGTACATCTTGCACGACAGAGCGATGGCGGGGTACTGGTCGGGCAAAAGCACGTTGAACACCGCGCCGCTCGCCACGGTGGTGGTGGCAAGCGAGCCGAAGCTTTTGAGCTTCGAGGTGATCGGCTCGATGAGCGACTGCATGAGCCCCGCGTGCTGCAGGATGCCCACGTACGCCATGACCAGGATCACGATCGAGATCGTGGGGAGCATCTCCTCGATGCCGCCGGTGGAAAAGAGCGTGTCGAGCACCTCGAATCCGGTTTCGCTCACCACGCCGGTGTTCGCGGCGGCGATGGCGGTGCCGAGGTCGGCCCCCTGAAGGAGCACCGCCTCGATAACGGCGAGCACCACGCCGAGGAGAAACGACGGGATGGCGGGCACCTGCGCCACGATGCACGCGATCATCACCACGAGCGGGATGAGCGTCAGCGGGCCTATGGCATAGGACTGGCTGAGCGCGTCGAGCAGCTCGCTTACCTGGCTCGCGCCGGCATCCGTCATGCCTGTGCCGAGCGCCGAGCCGATGAAGAAGTAAAGCCCCACGCTGATCAGGCACGCCACGATCACGATGGGCAAAAACTTCTTGCACATATTGAACACGCCCACGTTCGCCACCGCCGCGCACAAAACGGGCCCGTCGGTCAGCGGCGAGGCGATCTCGCTCACGTAGGCGCCGGCGATGATGGCGCCGGCCGCCATGCCGAGCGGGATGTCAAGCGCCGCCGCGATGCCGATGAACGCGATGCCGATCGTGCCTGCAGCGCCCCACGAGCCGAGCACGATCCCCACCAGAAGCGTTCCCAGAAACGCCACGGGAAGGAACAGCTGCGGGCTGATGACGCTCAAGCCGTAGTAGATGAGCGTAGGCACCGTGCCGGAAAGGATCCACGTTCCCACAAGCATGCCGATGCACATGAGGATGAGGACGGCCTCCATCGCATCGAGAATGCCCTGGAGCATGCCGTCGAGAACTTCTTCCCACGTGTTGCCCAGATACATGGCGATGGCGCCGGCGATGGCGCATCCGATGACCATCGGGATCTGGGGCTCGGAGCCAAGCCCCACCACGCAGGCGAACATCACGGCAGCGAGCAAGCCGAAGGCGAGCAGGCCGTGACGGAACATGACGGGTTTTTTGGTTCGTTCGCTCACGTAACTTAACCTTTCTCAAAAACCAGGCGGCGGCGCATCGCGCGCCTTCGCGCCCGCGCGCCGCCGCCGTCGGGAAAACCGTTAGGCGAGCTTCTCCAGCGCCGCCTTCATGCGCGCCTCGGCGGCGTCGGCCGCCTCGGCGTTCTCAACCGTCTTGGGGCACAGCGTCGCCAGGATGGCGCGGATGGAGTGCTTGCGGTTCTCGGCCTCGTCCCAGCAGATCGAGCGCTCGGGGTCGTCCATGACCTCGTCGACGACCTCCTCGCCGCGGCTGGCCGGCAGGCAGTGCATGAACTTGGAGGCGGGGTTCGCGTAGTTCATCATGTCCATCGTCACCTGGTACTTGGGGTAGAAGACGTCCATGTAGGACGCGCCCTCGACCTCGTCGTCATAGAGGCCGTACCACACGTCGGTGTAGATGAAGTCGGCGCCCTTGATGCACTCGATGTCGTCGGAGATGGTGATGGTGCCGCCGGAGACCTCGCAGTTCTTCTGGCCGATGGCGAGCAGGTCAACCTTGTTCTCGACCTGCAGGCCGCCGTCGGTGATCTGGTGGCCCTTAGGGCCAAACTGCACGAAGTCCATGCCGATCTTGGAGGCGATGAACATCAGCGACACGCACACCTGCGTGGCGTCGCCGATGAAGGCGAGCTTGCAGTCCTCGATCTTTTTGCCCTCGGGCAAGTTCTCCATCATGGTCATGAGGTCGCCGAGCTCTTGCGTGGGATGGTTGTACTCGGACATGCCGTTGATGACCGGGGCGGCGCTGTACTTGGCGAGGTTCACCACGTCCTTGTGGCGGTCGACGCGTGCCATCAGGATGTCGACGAGGCTGCCCATGACGCGCGCGGAGTCCTCGATGGACTCGTGCCCGCCGAGCTGGATGGTGCCCGGGCCGTAGAACTGCGCGTGGCCGCCGAGGTCGGTCATGGCCGTCTCGAAAGAGATGCGCGTGCGCGTGGACACCTGCTGGAAGATCATGCCCAAAGTCTTGTTCTTCAGGATCTGCGGGTAACGGCCGCCTTCCTTGATCATAGCTTTCATGGACAGGCCGAGCTCGACCATGCCGAGAAGCTCTTCTTTGGTGAAGTCGTTTGTGTCGATGTAGTCCTTAACCACGATACATTCCTTTTCTCTTCCGCGCGGCGCCCTTCGCGCCCCGCCCGACGCGTCTACTTTCGCCCCAAGCACAGCGATTGAAAAGTCCAAAATGAGTTTATTTTCAGGTCGAGTCGCCATAAACCCGCGCCTAACCGACGCCGTCAAGTCCCTAAACCCGTCTAAACTTTCGCCGTCGGGACGGCGGGAACGTTTTTGAAGATGCGCGGGGCATGGGCTCGTTCTCGCAAGCCGCGCTCCCCGCAAGGTGTATTATGTGAACCCGTTGAAAGCGAACGACCCACCTCAAGGAAGACAACGTGGAAGCGGTCTTTTACCTCTATACGATTTTCATCATGTTGGTGTGCATCGCCGCCGGGACGCTCGCCATCGCGGCCTACTTCGTCAACCGCAACCGCATGAACCTCTTCGTGATGGCGTTTTTCCTGTTCTACTTCCTCGACATGGCGCTCATCTTCCAGTCGGAGTACTTCGGGCAAAACCTCCCCTTCTCGATGGAGGTCTTCTACGACATCGAGCACCCGCTGGTGAAAACCGTGCTGGCGGGCCTTGCCCTGGAGTCGGTGTGGTTCATCCTGCTCGACTATCTCGACAAGAAAAACCTTATCCTGCGGCTGGCGCCTTTGGCGGTGTACTTCCTCGCCGAGTTTCTCATCCTCAACTTCATGCCGGGAGGGCCTTGGCGGCAGTTCCTCTTCTACGAGATGCGCCAGGCGTTCCTGCTCTTCATGATAGCGTTCGGCGTTGTGCACTACCTGCGCACCACCGACGAGATCGAGCGCATGCGCCTGCGCAAGCACGCCCTCATCATCGGCGTGGCCGCCGCGCTCAGCCTGTGCGTGACCGTCGAGAACACGTTCATGATCCTCGTTTGGATGCCCGACGCCACCGTCCAGGCGTCGTCGCTGCCGCTCTACATATCGGAGCGTAACTTCTCCGAGAACGCCCTCACGCTGGCGTTCGCCGCCTTCAGCCTCAAGCACGCCTCGGAGATGCTGAGGCTGCGCTTCAACGAGCCGCCGTTGGCCGACACGCCCGGCAGAAAGAACCACGCCGAGGAGATGCTCCCCGTCTTCTGCACGCAGTACGCGCTCACAACGCGTGAGCGCGACGTGCTGGCGCTGATTTTGGAGGGCAAGGACAACCAGGGCATCGCGAGCAGCCTGCACCTGGCGCTCGGCACCGTGAAAACCCACACGCACAACATTTTCAAGAAAACGGGCGTGTCTACGCGCCAAGAACTCGTTCGCACGTTCTGGCAAAGCTAACGAAGAAGTCGAGGGCGCGCTTTTC
>JAUNGO010000073.1 GCA_030524475.1 Eggerthellaceae bacterium
GCTTACGGCGGCTTGGGTACTCGACGAGTGCGCCTCGTCGGACGCGGACGCCCTTTTCGCGCAGGCAACGCCTGGAGAAGGCGTCGGCTCGCCCGCCCACCCCGTCTTGCTTCGCGTAAGCGTTTCCGAACAGATCGACCGCGTGGCGCGCTTTGTGCGCGACCACGTGGAGCGGGCTTGCTCCCATGCGCCGTTGAGCTGGTTTTCGCTTGTCGCCGGGTCGGCGCTTGAGCGCAACGCGGAAGTCGACTTGCCCGTCGAGATGCCCGCCCTTTCTCCCGAGGCGTCGTTTGAGCTGCATCAAGCTGAGGTGGCGCTGTTCGCCCAGCGCGACGCCTATCGCCGCCGGCGCACGGCGCGCCGCCGCGAGCGCCAGGAGTTTGAGCTCACGCACCCCGACGCCTACCGCGCGGACGCGGCCTCGCAGGCAAGCTCGATCGCTCGCGCCTCCGACGCGGCGGCTCACGCCTCGGCTCGCACGGCGGTGCCCACGTTGCGGGTGACGCTGTTCGGCGGCGTCGAGGCGCATATCGGCGGGCAACTTGTCGACCCGCGTCTGCTTTCGCGCCGCAAGGCCAAAACACTGCTCGCCCTTCTCGTCTTGAGCCACGGCCGCGAAACGTCGCGCGACCGCTTGTCCGGCCTTCTGTGGCCCGATCGCGAGCTTGAGGCGTCGCGGCGCAACTTCTACAGCGTGTGGTCGCATCTGAAGCGCACGCTCGAGGTGGACGGTCGGTGCCCCTACCTTATCCGCAGCCCCACGGGGTGCCGTCTCGACGCGCGGCTCGTCTCAAGCGACGCGTACGACTTCGAGGCGCTCACCCGCTCGCTTTTGTTCGGCACGTCCGACAAAGAGGACTGGGAGCACCTCTACGCGCGCGTCAGCGGCGAGTTCGCCGAGGAGCTGGCCCCTTACGAGGAGCACAACGAGGTCATCGACGCTCTGCGCGACCGCTATCGCGTGCAGCTGGTCGACGGGCTGGTGGCGGCGTCGACGCGGCTCGGGATGCAGGGCGAGGCGCGCGGGTCGCTGTGGTTCGCGCGCGAGGCGCTCGGCCGCGACAAGACGCGCGAGGACGCCTACGTGGCGCTCATGGAGGCGCAAATCGCGTCCGGCCAGCGCAGCGCGGCGCTCGACACGTACTTCTCCTGCCGTCGCTTCCTCACCGAGCAGCTGGGCATCGACCCGTCGCCGCGCATCGTCGATCTGTACTGCTCGGTGATCGAGACGGAAGAGACGCTCGTTTGACGTGCACTCGGCGCACGCCGGCACGCGCCGGGTGCTGTTTTGGCGCTCGTCTGGCGGTTGCGCGTGATTGCCTTACTCGTGCGCGCGAGCGCGTAACCTTGTGCTATTATGTGCGGTTGGTATTACAACATCGGAAGGGACGTATATGTCAGGGCACTCAAAATGGGCAACTACCAAGCATCGCAAGGCCGCGCAGGACGCAAAGCGCTCCGCCTTGTTCTCCAAGCTGTCGCGTAACATCACGGTCGCGGCGAAGGAGGGCGGCGACCCGAACCCCGACAACAACGCCTCCCTTGCTGCCGCCATCGAGAAGGCGAAGGCCAACTCGCTGCCGAAAGACAAGATCAAGGTTGCCATCGACAAGGCGTTCGGCTCGGGCAAAGACGCCGCGAACTACGAGTCGGTGGTGTACGAGGGCTACGGCCCTGCGGGCGTGGCCGTGTACTGCGAGGCGTTGACCGACAACCGCAACCGCACCGCCGCCGACGTGCGCAGCGCGTTCTCGCATGCGGGCGGCAACCTGGGAACCTCGGGCTCGGTGGCGTATATGTTCGAGCGCAAGGGCCAGGTCATGGTGGCGAAGGAAGTCGAGACGGGTGACAAGAAAAACCCCACGAAGCCCAACGGTGCGGCCGCCGACGAGGACGAGTTCATGATGGCGGTTGCGGAAGCCGGCGGCGACGACTACGAGGACGCCGACGACGAGTGGGTCGTCTACACCGCGCCTTCCGACCTGATGGCGGTAAAGAAGGGTCTTGAGGAACAGGGTATCGAGGTCAAGGGCGCCGAGATGACGATGGAGGCCACCACGCCCGCCGCCGTTTCAGCGAGCGACGCGAAGAAGGTCATGCGTCTTATCGACAAGCTCGAAGAGCTCGAGGACCTGCAGAACGTGTATCACGCGATGGACATCACCGAAGAGATTGCCGCCGCGCTCGAAGAGGAGTAGGCTTGTTCCGCCGCTGCTGACGCAATAAATTTTTAAATTGGGAAAGACCCCGCAGTGCGCGGGGTCTTTTTCGTGTAGGTGTTCGCCTGACAAACGACCCGTCCCCTTGTCACGCCCTCGCTGACTTTTGAGCAACATGCGACGTTCTCCTTCCGCTTCCTCGCCTTCCCCGAATGCAACAATGCCAACGCAGATGTAGAATACTAACCAACGCATAACGGGCCTTCAATGCAAGGCGTGGTTTCGGACCGTTGGAAATTGCGGAAAGTGGAGGGAAGCGTGAAAGCAGGCAAGATCGCCGTTGTCGTCGACTCGTGCACCGATGTGCCGCCGGCCGACGTTGAGCGTTACGGCATGTACGTGGTGCCGATGCAGGTGAACTACGAGGGCGCAAGCTACCTCGACAAGGTGACCATCACGCCGCAGGAGGTTTACGACCGCCTGGGCGAGGAAGTTCCGCGCACATCCACGCCGACGCCGGCGGTGGCCGCCGAGGTGCTCGAGCGCGTGGCGGCCGACGGGTACGACCAGGCGGTCGTGGTTACCATCTCAAGCGGGCTTTCCTCGACGTACGACCTGATGAGGTCGGTGTCGGCAGGTGAGGCGCGCCTGCGCACGCTGCTGGTCGACACCAAAAACATCGGGCTGGGCGCCGGGCTTGTGGTGCTGGCCGTCGCGCGCATGGTGGAGGCGGGCGCCACGCTGGACGAGATTGAGGCGGCCGCGCCGGGCATTGTGGCGAACACGCGCGTGTACTTCTGCGTGAACACGCTTGAGTACCTGCGGCGCGGCGGGCGCATCGGGAAGGTGACGTACGCGGTGGGAAGCCTGCTCGACATGCGCCCGGTGATCAGTTGCAACGAGGACGGCGTGTACTACACCGTGTCGAAGGCGAAGGGGCGCAAGCTCTCGCTCAAGCGCGCGATGTCGTGCGCCGAGAAGTTCGCGGCGCAGTTCGACCGCTGCGTGATGGCGGTGGCGAACGGCGCGGCGGTCGAGGAGATGACCGAGGTGCGCCGCGCGCTGGAGAAAAAGATAGCGAACGCGAGCGCGTGGTACGAAGGCCAGGTGAGCCCTGCGCTCGTGGTGCACACAGGCCCAGGGCTGGTGGGAATAGCCGTGCAGGGTATGTAAGAAACATTTGTTTGCATTTTCTCTTGCGTTCAACAAACGCTTGTTCTACAATAGCCTCACTTTACGGAGAAAGCGGGGCTGTGCGTGGCGAAGACGGAACGCATCGTGTTGGGGATCGACCCTGGCTTGGCGAACACGGGTTGGGGCGTGGTGTCCCAGTGCGGCTCGCGCCTTGCGTGCGTGGCGTACGGCTGCGTGTCGACGCCCGCAGAGCAACCCCTGGCCGACCGTCTGCTGAAGATACACGATCAAATAGGCGCGGTGGTGCAGCGCTTTCGTCCCAGTTGCGTCGGCATTGAAACGGTGTGGTTCGGGCAGAACATCACGGCGGCGTTCGCTACGGGCCAGGCGCGCGGCGCGGCGCTTGTCGCCTGCGCTGAAGGCGGGCTCGACGTGGGGGAGTTCACGCCCCGCCAAATCAAGTTGGCCGTGGTGGGCACGGGCTCGGCGGAAAAGGAGCAGGTGCAGTACATGGTGCGCAAGATGCTCGCGCTCAAAGACACGCCGAGGCCCGACCACGCGGCCGACGCGTTGGCCGCCGCCGTCTGCTACACCACGCACGACGGCTTTGCGCGCGCCGAGGCGCGTTTCGACGAGTTGGTGGCGAAGGCGCGCGCCGCTGAAGAAGCCGCGCGCGCGGAAGGGCGGGCATCATGATTGCGTTTCTCGAGGGCACGTTGGCGGCGCGCACGCCGACGACGGCGTACGTCAACGTCGGCGGTGTGGGCTACGCGGTGCTCATGTCGGCGTCGGCGTTGTCCAAGCTGCCGCCTGTTGGCGAGGGCGTGCGCGTTCTTACCTACCTGCAGGTAAGCGAAAACGCCGGCGTTGCGCTCTTCGGTTTTCTGTCCGAGGAGGAAAAGGCGCTGTTCGAGCGCTTGATCACGGTAAGCGGCGTGGGGCCGAAGGTGGCGTTGGCGGCGCTTTCCACGTTCTCGCCGCGCGCGTTGGCCGACGCTATCGCCGCCCAGGACACGGGATTGGTGTCGAAGATCCCCGGCGTGGGCAAAAAGACTGCCTCGCGCATCATCCTGGAGCTCAAAGGCTCGCTCGACGCCGGCATCGAGAGCCTGTTCGCCTCGCCCGCCGATGCTCAGGCGGTAACCGACGCGCGCCTGAGCGGCGCGGTCGAGGCGCTGCTTTCGATGGGGTTCACGTCGGCGGAGGCCGATCTCGCGCTGAAGGGGGCTCCCGAGGGCGCAACCGAGCAGGCGCTGCTACAATACGCTTTGAAGCGGTTGGGAAGTCGATAGGAACGCATGGCGGGAAACGTGGAAATAGAGGGGCTCGTGTTCGAGGCCGCGTCGAGCGCGCACGAAGGCGTGCGCGGCGAGGGGCGCGGGGCGGCGGCGGAGCGCGTCGTCACGCCCGAGTTTGTCGAGGACGACCTTGCGCTCGACCGTTCGCTGCGCCCGAAGCGTTTGGGCGACTATCTTGGTCAAACAAAGGTGAAAGAGTCGCTCGCCATTCTCATCGAGGCGGCTCAGGCGCGCCACGACGTTGCCGACCACATCTTGTTCTCGGGCCCTCCGGGCTTGGGCAAAACCACGCTCGCGGCGGTGGTTGCCAACGAGTTGGGCGCAAACATCCGCACCACGTCGGGTCCGGCCATTGAGCGCACGGGAGATTTGGCGGCAATCCTTACCAATCTCGAAGAGGGCGACGTGCTGTTCATCGACGAGATTCACCGCTTGAATCGCATGGTGGAAGAGGTGCTCTATCCCGCGCTTGAGGACTTCGCGCTCGACATCGTGGTGGGCAAGGGCCCTGCAGCACGCTCCATCAGGCTCGACATCCCGCGCTTCACGCTCATCGGCGCTACCACGCGCACGGGTTTGCTCACCGGTCCTCTGCGCGACCGCTTCGGCATATCGTTTCGCCTGCAGTATTACACCCCCGAGGAGCTCTCGCAGATCGTGCTGCGCTCGGCGAGCATCTTAGACGTGGCCATCGACGAGGAAGGCGCGCTTGAGATCGCGCGGCGAAGCCGCGGCACGCCGCGCTTGGCGAACCGTATGCTTAAGCGCGTGCGCGACTGGGCGCAGGTGCGCGGCGACGGGGTCATCACCGAGGACGTGGCGGCGCAGGCCTTGAGCTTTTTCGAGGTGGACAGCTTGGGGCTCGACGCGGTCGACAACCGCATCCTGGAGATCCTCTGCGTGCAGTTCGCGGGGCGTCCCGTGGGGCTTACCACGTTGGCGTCGGCGCTGTCCGACGACCCCGGCACGGTGGAGGACGTTTACGAGCCTTACCTCATGCAGCAGGGCCTCATGATGCGCACGCCGAAGGGCCGCCAAGCCACCGTGCGCGCATGGGAGCATTTGGGGCTCGTGCCGCCGCAGGAGGAGAGCTAGCCATGCTTGAGCAAGACTACCTTGTGCGCATGCTGGCACAGTTCGCGGCGGCCATACGCCGCTCGATGGAGCGCGCGCAGGGCGAGCGCGACCCTCAAGGCGCTGCCGACATGCTCGAGGCGGCGGTGGGGGAGGCAACCGACTTCGACGGCGCCACGCTGCTTGCGCTCTCGCCTGACTCCATTGCGAGCATTTTGCAGGTGTCGGGCGCCGATCCGCGCGTGACCGAGTACATGGTGCGCTCGCTCATGCTCGCGTCGCGCTATCGCGCCGAGGCGGGCGATGCTGAGCTTGCAACGCTTCGTGAAGAGCAGGCGCGCGCCATAGCCGACGCCTACGGCCACGACGCCGACGCCGCAGCGGGGCCTCTCGACGAGCAATAGTCCTCACGTCGCGCGCATATGTCGCGCAACCGGGGGCGTTTCGGGGGAGCAACACAAACGCACGGTTCGTAAAAAACACATCTTGCGGAAGAATTCGCAACGGGCATCGCGGCAAGATGGCGTATAGTGGATACATGCCCTGAAAATCTGCGAGGGCAAGTGTTGCCGCCATGCAGCACGTGTACTAACTCCCCCGAGGTTGGGGAGAGGAAAGAGGAAAAAATGGCGGAAGGTACTGTTAAGTGGTTCAACCCGGAGAAGGGCTACGGTTTCATCTCTCAGGCGGATGGCGAAGATCTCTTCGTGCATTTCTCTGAGATTCAGATGGACGGGTTCAAGACTCTGGACGAGGGCGCGGCTGTGTCCTTCGACGTGACCACGGGTCAAAACGGCAAGCTTCAGGCAAGCAACGTCGTTAAGCTGTAAAAAGCGCGTTTTATCAACCGATCGAGTTCAATTGGCCCTGCGGGTGGTTCCGCAGGGTCTTTTTTGTTCCGTCTGCCCTAACGGGGCAGACGGAACGGCCCGACGCTGCGAAGCGCTCGGGCACCCCATCTTGCCCCTTGTTTCGCACGCTGCGCGGCGCGAAGGCCGCTTGGTGCGAAGGCGGGGCAACCTGGGGCGCCGGAGCGCTTCTCGCTGACGTTACGAACGACCTGCAATTTTCATTTTGCTGCACAACGAACTTTCGTAATGTGACGAACGAGCTGCTTTCCATACGTAAAGAGATGCGGATCGTTCGTAAAGTCAGCGAGAAGCCCCGAGGTGCCCGCCATTGCCGCGCCGCGCGGCTGAGCGTACTTCGGTACGCGAAGGAAAGCGCATAAGCGGCAAGGGTGGGTGCATCGGGGCTTCGCAGCGTCGACAAGTTCCGTTTGTCCCGTCAGGGCAAACGGAACTTAACAGATAAACATTGCGTCGCCGAACGACAAGAGGCGATAGCGCTCTTCGATGGCGTGTTGGTAGGCGGCCATGATGTGTTCGCGGGTGGCGAATGCGCTCACGAGCATCATGAGGGTCGACTTCGGCACATGGAAGTTCGTGATGAGCGCGTCGACCACGTGGAACTGATACCCCGGCAAAATGTAGAGGCTGGTGGCCTCGCGGTCGCGCGGCTTAAGCGTGCCCGCCTGCGCGTCCCACGCGCTCTCGAGCGAGCGCACGCTGGTGGTTCCCACCGCCACCACGCGTCCGCCGCGCGCGTGCGTTTGCGCCACGGCGTCGACCACGCGTTGGCTCACGGTGTAAAACTCGGTGTGGATCACGTGGTCGGCGGGGTCGTCCTCGTCAACGGTGCGAAACGTGTCGAGTCCCACCTCAAGCTCGACGGTTTCCCACGCCACGCCCTTTTCCTGCAAGCGTTCGATAAGCTCGGGCGTGAAGTGCAGCCCCGCCGTGGGGGCCGCCGCCGAGCTCTCGCGGCGGGAGTACACGGTTTGGTACATCTCTTTGTCGCCCGCGTAGTCTTTGATGTAGGGCGGCAGCGGTGTTTTGCCCACGGCGTGCAGCGCCTCATCGAGCGAGGGCAAAGGCGTGGTCAGCCGCGCCACGCGCTCGCCTCGCTGCGCTCCGCGCGCCCAGTCGATGATCTCGGCCGACAGCGCCACGTTGCCGTGCTCGTCGGTGAAGTCGACCACCGCGCCCGCGCCGGGCTTCAGCCGCTTGCCGGGGCGCACGAGCACTTCCCAAAACGCCAGGCGGTTGGTGCGCGGCTCGGGGCCTGCGCACTCGCGCAGCAAAAACACCTCGGCGGCGCCGCCCGTGCCGCGCTTGGCGCCCAAAAGCCGCGCGGGCATGACGCGCGTCTCGTTGGCCACGAGCAGGTCGCCCGGGCGCAGGTAGTCGTATATATCGCGGAAGATGCGGTCCTCTACTTCTCCCGTGGCGCGGTCAAGCACCAGCATGCGGCACGCGTCGCGCACGGCGGCGGGTTCCTGCGCGATGAGTTCGGGCGGCAAGTTGTAGTCGAAATCACTCGTTTTCATGTGTGTCCAATCCTAAGATGCGGTTTTGTGACAAGGGGACAGGTCGTTTGTCACATTGCGGGAGATTGCTTGCCTTCTTGCGTTTTGTCAATGTGACAAA
>JAUNGO010000012.1 GCA_030524475.1 Eggerthellaceae bacterium
TAGTGCCCGAAAAAACTCGGATTATCTCTTGACTTCATATAGCTGGTCTCCTTACGCGCTTCGGCACATCTTCCTCGGCGCGGATGCGGCCCATCCCCGTGTTCAGCGGGTTGGTCGCCTGCTCCACGCCGTCAAGCAGCCCCAGGATGCGGGCCACGCGCAAAAAGTTCTCGAGAGTGCCCGCGCCGTTGTTGAGGAGCTTGCGCACCGTCGGCACGGACAGGTTGGCACGCTCGGCCAGAAGGTCGACGGTGATGCGCTGCTGCCTGCGTGCAAGATCGAGGTTCGACGCGATAACGCGCATCGATCGAGCGACGGGTATTGGTGTTTTTCCAGCCATATGGGATATTCCTTACAGAAACGATATTTTCTGTAAGGAATCTTAAAGGAAAAATTTGCTTCTGTAAACAGAGCGAATAGACACAGCGATCGAAACTCATGTTGTTGATGCTTGAGCGGCAGATCGCCCCACATGACAAAACGAGGGGCACGCGACTTGGTTCCCGCGCGCCCCTCGTTGGGGTTGCTGCTATATTGCGAGCTGCTCGGCTAGGAGCTGCTCTGCCCTAAAGGCTACTCGCTTTTGCGGCCTTTGCGGAAGGCGGCGAACCCGCAGGCGATGGCTGCGGCAGCCGCTACGCCCGCCGCCGCGAGGGCGGTTGCCGGGACGGCGTCGCCCGTCTTGGCGAGAGCCGAAAGCTTGGCGGGCTTGTCGGTGGTGGTGTCGCCAGCACCGCCGTTGCCGTTGTCGCCTGTGTTGCCGTTGCCGCCGGTGTTGCCACCCGCTGGGTTATCGCCGTTGCCCTCGCCCGAGCCGCTGCCCGTCGCGGGGATGACCTCAGAGCCCTTCGCGTAGCCGCAGACCTTGCATTCCTGGTGCTTGGAGCCGGGCTCGGTGGCGGTGGCCTCCTTGTCGATCACCTCCACGAACTCATGCTCGGCCTCGTCGGCCTTGGCGCCGCACACGGAGCACTCGTGCCAGTGGCTCGTCGCGCCGGGCCTCCACGCCTCGGCAAAGCTGTGCTTGCCGGTGGCGGCAATCGTCACCGTCTCCTTCGCGATCTCGCTCTCGCCAGCCTCATCCTCGAAAAGCTTGCCACATACGGAGCACTCGTAGTAAGCCGCGTTGCCGGCAGCAACGCACGTGGACGCAACGGCGTCGTGCTTCACTATCTCGTGCTTGTGCACGCCATAGGTGCCGTCGGCGTTCTTCTGAGGATTGAATCCTTCGGCGCAATATTCCTCAGGAACTTCCGTACTGAATGTACCGCCGGAGATCTCAACTACATCCCCCGCCTGCGCCCACTCCGAGGCGGTATTGCTCGACCATGCGTAAGTTTTAACAGCATCCACCCCATCGACAGCCGTAAACGTGCCGTTCTTTATCTCGACGATGCCCAAATCTGCATAGCCCTCACGCTCCACAACGGAGATCGCTGCGCCGTCAGGGATAATCCCATCGCCCGTCTTGACTGCGCTCTCATCTTGTCCGGTAGCTGTCACCTTAACGTCGTCAACGATCAAGCTACCGCCGCAAAGCTGAATGCCCGTGGCACCCGTATATGCGCCGCCCGTGGCGGTTGTGATGCCACCTGCAGCAAGATAAAGCGCCGCGCCGTCGGTCGCTGTGCCGGAAACTGTCAGATTCTCGAGTTCCAAGTTGATGTTACGGTACATGCCATTGGACGAAATACCCGCCGATTGCCCTGCTACTACGCCGTTCTTAACCGTAATGTCGATATTGCTTGCCAGCAGCTTAACGGCGTAATCGCTGCTTGCCGTGATGGAGTGATTGCTCATGTCAAGCGTGAACGAGGCGTGCTCCTGCTGAACCGCAATTGGCTGATCCCAGTCCTTGAGCATTACAATCGTGTCTTTGATTTGGGCAGCCGCGCCGTCGTTGCTCGAAGCAGCGTTCACAGCGCTGGTTAGGAAGAAATAACCCACAGAGCCAATTTTTGCAGCACAACTCTCCTCGGGAACTATCTCTCCGGCAGTTTGGTCGCCGTAGATAAGCTTCCCATCAGCCAGCAGCGCGCCCGCTGCATCGTAACCGCCCTCGGCAACCACGCCAGATGAAAGCTTTCCCCCCGCAGTCTTTGCCGAAGTCACCGAGGCGTCCGAGCAACTCACCTCAGCATCGTCCAACACCACACCACCCGAAAGCAGGTTGGCGAGCGCTCCGCTGTAGACGAGCTTGCCGTTGCGCAACGTGGATACGCTTACGCCACTCAGCGACGCAGGATCAGCAATAGTGACCTCCGCAGTTGTGTACGCAACTGCACTTGCAGCTTTGGCGGCTGTAATCACGTTCTCCCAAGTGTCGTAGTACGTCTTTTGGTTATCTGCGTTCACCGTGTAGTAGCTCGTGAACGGCTCAGTCGAAGAAGCCACCTGATAATCAAAATTCGTCGGCGCGTCTGTGTCCGACACACGGCACGTATAGCCGTCAGCGACAAAGCCGCTCACGTCCACTTTGAAGTACCCACCCGTAAGGTTGAGACGTTCTTTGATTACGCTTTCGTCGTTGTTGGTTGCAAACGGCATGGTTTCGCCGTTGTCAAAGCTGCCGCCTTCTATGTTCACCATATAGGACGACATGAAATTGCCCGCAAACTTTACGGGCCCCGTAATGACGTTCCCCGCACCCAAAGAGGCGACTCCACTGCCGTTCCACGCAAACCACAATGCGGTGCCCGACGTGGGAGCCGCAATGCGAGAGTTGGTAATGTTTGCGGTCGTGTAATCTTGTAGATAGACAGCATCCCCACCCTCAGCGGTGCTGATCGCGCAATTATCAATCGTCACTGCGCCTCCAGACACATACACACCATATGTTTCCGTAGAACTCGCTGCCGATGTTGCGACTGTTCCGTTTTTGATTGAAACATTTCCAGAACTCACCTTGAGATATCCGGCTCCGGAAATCTTTTTCGTGTTGAGGTCAAGCATGATGGATTTACGTATGTCTGGCTTGGAAGCCTCGCGCTCTGAGTCCCCTGAATCGGAACCTAGCACTACATTGCTCAGAAGTGTAATCGTATCGCCCTCTTGGGCTTGATTCAACGCGCTTTGTAGTGTGGCGTACTCCGTCTCGCCGATCCTGGCGACGCCGTCCTCCGCCCACGCCACTTGCGGCAGCATCGCCGCCAGCGCGAGCGCGCACGCGGCCAGCAGCGCCGCCAGCGCCAGGCGCGCGGCGCGGGCGCCCGCGAGCAGGGCCCCTCTCGTGTTCTCCATTCGTCGCTCCGTTTCCCGCACGGCGGGCAGCCGCGCGCTACAGGGGGTGTACATGCCTAGATTCGGCGATGATACCCCCCCCCCGCACCTGTTTTTCAAGGGGTCGGCGCGGAAACGCCTCCCCCAATTGCGGAAACGACGCGATTTCCGCAACGAACGGCAGGCTGGAGTGCCGATCAAAAGGCCAGCACAGCGAACCCACGTGCCGCGCCATGAAAAGAGCGCTTTGATAGAGGCGCGGTAAAGAGAAGCGCTCTCAGGCTGAGCATGCAAAGCCTTGAACTCGTTGAATTTCTCTCAAATCCGGAACTCATTCCGGATTTGAGAGAATTGTTTAGGTATAATCTTCTCAATTTCGGAAGACATCCCGGAAACGTGAAGGGAGACGTCGTGTCGAACGCTTATATCACCCGCGCCCTTGAACCAATCATTTTGCGATATTCCGAGCATTTCAAGGTCGTCGTCGTAACCGGTCCGCGCCAAGTTGGCAAAACGACCATGCTTCGCCACCTTGCCGCCGCAGAAGAAAAGCAAACTGGCGTCGAGCGTGCCTACGTGACCCTTGACAACGATGCAATCCGCATGGCGGCCAAGAGCGATCCCGCGCTTTTTCTGCAGCGTTACCGCGCGCCTGTCCTCATTGACGAGATTCAGAAGGCGCCCGAGTTGCTCCCCTACATCAAGATGGCCGTCGACGAGTCGGACGCAACGGGCAATTATTGGCTTACCGGCTCCCAGCCCCTCCATCTTATGAAAGAGGTATCCGAATCGCTTGCGGGTCGCGCGGGCATCGTCGAAATGCTCGGCCTTTCGCACGCCGAGCTCACGAGCACGCCTTCTGAGCCGTACGCTCCCAGCCCCGATTACTTCACGCGCCGCGTCAACCTTGCCACGCCGATCACAACTACCGAGGTTTTCGAAGATATCGCTGCCGGAGGATTCCCAGCGATCCGCGCGTTGCCGACAGATTTACGCGCGGGTGCCTACGAATCGTACCTGGAAACCTATATCATGCGGGACATTCGCGACCTTGCGCAAGTAGGCGACGAGCTCAGGTTCAGGCGCTTCATGGCTGCGTGCGCGGCGCTTACCGCCCGCCCCGTTGTGTATGCCGAGCTAGCGCGACTGGCAGATATCGACGAAAAAACTGCCAAGACGTGGCTTTCGCTTCTTGCGAGCACATACCTCGTCAAAATTCTGGAACCTTATGCAAACAACCTGCTCAAACGCCTGAGCAAGCAGCCACTTCTGCACTTTACCGATGCGGGCCTTGCCGCCTACCTCTGCGGATGGGAAAACGCCCGCACCATGGAGCTTGGCGCCATGGCGGGGCAGCTGTTCGAAACGCACGTGTTCGGGGAGCTGTACAAGAGCTTTGTCAATGCGGGTAGGCGGGCGCCGTTGCGGTTTTTTCGCAACAACGACAAAAAAGAAATCGACTTGCTTTTAGAACAAAACGGCACGCTGTATCCCATCGAAGCGAAAAAGAGCGCCCTGCCTGTCGCGAGGGACGCGAAGAACTTTCACGCACTCGACCCGGTCGCCGCCGACGTGCCCAAAGACCTACGTGCGTTCAGGCGCGAAATTGGACAGGGCGCGATTATATGCATGGCGCAGGACGCTTTTCCCGTAAGCCAGTCGGCGTGGGCGTTGCCTGTTTGGGCGATTTAGGCTGCACACCGAGAGCGCGAATGTAAGCCCTACCGGAACGCCAGCGCGGGATGTTTCACGTGAAACGTTTCGCACGCCCGAAGCGCGACGCGCATTGAACGCGAAACGAGGGCGCGCGGTTTGGTTCCGCCACGCCCTCGTTAGGGTTGCTGCTATGTTGCGAGTTGCTCGGCTAGGAGCTGCTCTGCCCTAAAGGCTACTCGCTTTTGCGCCCCTTGCGGAAGGCGGCGAACCCGCAGGCGATCGCGGCCGCCGCCACGCCCGCCGCCGCGAGGGCGGTTGCCGGAACGGCGTCGCCGGTCTTGGCGAGAGCCGCAGGCTTAGCGGGCTTGTCGGCGGCGGTGTCGTTGGTGTTGGTGTCGCCAGCACCACCGTTGCCGTCGGCGCTACCGCCGTCGCCGTTGTCGTCGGTGTTGCCGCCCGCCGGGTTGTCGCCGTTGCCGTCATCGTCAGGATCGGGCGTCGGCGTAGGGCCTGGCTCAGGCTCGTTAGGATCAGGAGTCGGCTTCGGGTCTTCCTTGGCAATCACCGTAACTTTGCACTCGGCGCTCTTCCCATTGGCCGACGTAACCGTTATTACAGCGCTACCGGGAGCAATAGCCTTAACCTTGCCCTCCGCATCAACGGTAGCAACGCTTTCGTCGCTCGATTTCCACGTGAGAGCGTCGACCGCATTAGCCGGCTGCATCTCGACCTCAAGCGCCTTAGTGTCCCCCACCGTCATAGCAAGAGCCTCTTCGCCGCCAACGATAGCAAGCGAATTCACGTGATACTGTATCGGATTCGAATCGTTGTTATCCACGATCCCTCCAAGGTTCTCCACCGTGCCATACACGTCGATGGTTCCCTCGTTGGTGAGCGTAGCGCCCCTGGTAACCCTCAGGACAACGCCGGAGGGAACAACGATTTCAGAGTCGGAGGGCACCGTGATGCTTCTCATAACCTTAACGATGTCACCAGGCTTCGCAGCCTCAACCGCAGCCTGAAGAGTTGCATACGGCGAAGAGACCCCACTCTCGTTCGTCACGAGAACGGCAGCTTCAGTCTCGTTGTACGCCCGCCACGTTCCTTCGGCCGTCTTGCCGGCCACGTATTGCGAGCCAGCGTTATCGATGTTACTCGTATAGCCCGTTCCCGCAGCAGAAGAAATGGTACCTGCTTCGCCGTTCACCGTACCACCTTGGCTGTTAAAGCCGATGATCTCCAATTGCGCTGCACTGTTCAGATAACCAAACCCGTAAACATAGCCGACAGAACCCGCCGCCGTTATCGCTCCGCTGTTTGCGCAGTTGTAGACGCCTATTTTGCCCATGCTCCCGCTGGCCGTTCCGAACATGCTGCCGACGTTGTACGCCGACGGTCCCCCGATTGTCGCATCGGACACGCTGCAGTCGACGAACAGCGTCTCTGCCGTGCTTTCCGTGTTGTACACACTGCCGGCAATGCCTGCAACGCCGTACGACGCACCCGTGGCAACAACAGAGCCCGACACGTCAACGTTGTCAAACGTGCTCCCGTTCGACTGGCCCACAACGGCACCCAGATAACCCGTATCCGTTACGAGATTGCAGTTTTTCATCACGAGATTCTTCACGGTGGAGTTCTCAAGGTACTCGAACAAACCGAAGCAGCCACCCGACACGTTCATCGACAGGTCGTTGATCGCATAATTGTGACCGTCGAAAACCACTTCTTCCGCATCGCCCAGGCATTCGAACGCGACGCCTTGCGGGCAGGTAATGTCGTTGGCGAGCTCAATGGCGTTGATGCCAGACTGGCCGTCGGCCGCAAGGAGAACAGCGAGCCACTGAAGGTCCATCGCGTCGCTTGCAACATACACGCCGTCGACAACCGCAGGAACGTCGATCGTGCCGTTGTTCGTAATGCGAGATGCAGGGGAAATGAGCCCTTGAACTGCGAGGTTTCCGTTGTTCACCAGTTGACCGGTCAAATTCAGGCCTGCGCCTTCTGAAACCGTAAGCGTTGACCCCTCGGCCACCGTTAAGGTCCACGTGCCCGGAAGCGTTGCCACATCGTCAAGCGTCACGTTGCCCGAAACGGTCAGGTTTTTCGGCTCGGACGCCGTTGCGTTCGCAAGAGCGCTCGCCAGTTCGCTCGAAGTGGAAATCGTCAGGTCTGTCGACGCAGAGGCGGACTTTACCTCATACACGCCGTTGTTTTCGACGACATAGCAGCCTTCCACGTGATAGAACGCGGAAGGATCGCTTGAGAACGTACCGCCCTTAGCTACAACATAGCTCGACGGCTCCCCGTTGACAGCGCCGTAAGCTGTGCTCCCCGTGAACGAGCCGCCTTCGATAGTGGTGCTGCCTCCGTCGGTAAACAATGCGGCTTCGCTCTTACTCGAGAACGTACCTCCCTTGATGGTGAGGTTGCCGTTGGATCGGTTCTCAATAGCCGCGCAGGCGTTGTCCCAACCTCCGGTGTACCCCTCTTTCAGGGACTGAATGGTTGTGTTGCCCGAGATGGTGCACGTACCCAAATTAAGGAGCCCCACAGCGCCCGCACTTGTTATCGTGCCGCCCGTGATGTTGAGCGTGGCGCCTTCGTCGTTTTTCACGGTGCGAGTGCACCCATGGGAGTTTGTATTCGTGTTGGATATCGCGCCCGCTTGCCCGCTACTCCCGCTGTCCTTTATCGTCAAAGTGCCGTTGTTGAGCAAAACGTGCGTCTTGCCGTAAGAACTGCCATCGGTTTTAAGAGACGCGCTTATCGTGTAGCCGTTCAGATCGAGAACGATGCTCTTTCCTCTCGGAATGGTGACAAGGGCTTTGACTTCGTTTGCACTGCCTTGGAGCTCGCCTCCTTCGATAGAGGCACCGAGGGTGATTGTGGTTTCCACGTTGTCCTCAGCGTTCGATATCGCGCTGCTCAGCTGCTCAAGCGTGGAAACGGTGTTGGCTGTGCTTTCGGCAGTTCCTTCGCCTGTGTTAGCTGGCTCATCCTCCGCCCACGCGCTTTGCGGCAGGGCTGCTGCCAGCGCGAGCGCGCAGGCTGCCAGTAGCGCCGCCAGCGCCAGGCGCGCGGCGCGGGCGCCCGCGAGCAGGGCCCCTCTCGTGTTCTCCATTCGTCGCTCCGTTTCCCGCACGGCGGGCAGCCGCGCGCTACAGGGGGTGTACATGCCTAGATTCGGCGATGATACCCCCCCCCCGCACCTGTTTTTCAAGGGGTCGGCACGGAAACGCCGCCCCCGACTGCAGAAACGACACAATTTCCTCAACGAACGACAGGCTGGGGCGAAGAACGGCAAGGACAATCGCAAAACAACGAGAACGGACAGCGGAAACGAACAGGAGAGCAAAATGCCGCTCTACCAACCTCTCTATCTGATTTTTGCGAAACAACGCGCATAAATTTCAGCTAACTCCAGCGCTTTCTATCACCTGCGTTTCGATATGATGCATTTTTAGACCGTACAGCTTTCGATACGATGCATTTTTCGGTAAAATTGCTTTCGATACGATGCAACCCCCTAAGGAGGCGCTGTTGCTCAAAAGGAAAATGCTTGACTTCTTGCAAGCGTGGAAAGCAAGCCACGGGCAGGAATGCCTTCTCGTCAACGGCGCGCGCCAAGTGGGCAAGTCGTTCCTGATCGAAGTGTTCGGCAACCAGGAATACGAGAGCTTCATACCCATCGATTTCGTGAAGAGCCCGCATCTGAAAGGCATCTTCTCCGGATCGCTCGCCGCCGACGACATCTATTCACGCATAACGCTGCTCATCCCCGGCGCACGCCTTGTGCCGGGCAACACGCTCATATTCCTCGACGAGCTCCAGGAGTGCCCCGAGGCGCGGGCCGCGTTCAAGTATCTCGCGCAAGACGAGCGATGCGACGTCATTGGATCGGGATCGCTTTTGGGCATCCGCTTTCGGGAGTTGGTGAATGCGCCGTCGCTTCCCGTAGGATACGAGCGCCAAATAACCATGCGCCCGCTCGACTTCGAAGAATTCCTCTGGGCAAAGGGTTACGACAGCGAAGCCATCTTGTCCTTGAGAGGCTACATGGATCGAATGGAGCCCGTTCCGCAGGCTGTGCACTGCGCGATGATGACCAACCTGCGGGAATACCTCGCCGTGGGAGGCATGCCCGCGGTCGTGCAGACGTTTTGCGACGGCAGGGACTTCGGGGCCGCGCACGACGCGCAAACGATGCTCCACGACCTCTACCTTGACGACATCGCACGCTATGCTCCGCCAAGCGAGCGCGTGAAGGCCCGCGCGTGCTATCTGTCGCTGCCGCGTCAGCTGGCGAAGGAGAACACGCGATTCCGCTACGCCGTAGTGGAGCGCAGGAGCGGGGCGCGAAAGTTTGAGGGCTCCGTAGACTGGCTGGTCGGCTCCGAGATGGCTCTGCGCTGCACGGCGGTTTCCACGCCGCAGTTCCCGCTGGCCGCCTACGAGGACGACGGCAGGTTTCGCCTTTACGCGAACGACACAGGGATGCTCATGGCCATGTACGACTTCAAGATGAAGGCCGCCGTGGTGGAAAACAGCCTCACCGGCCCCATGAAGGGCGGGCTGTACGAGAACCTTGTCGCGGGAATGCTCACGAGCAGAGGCGTTCCCCTGCGCTATTGGATGTCGCAAGACTCCAAACGCGAGATCGAGTTTCTCGCAGACGGGGAGGCGTCGGCGGTGCCCATCGAGGTGAAGGCCTCTCGCGGGGCGACAGCTTCGCTCAACGCCGTCTTGGAAAGAGGCGACGTGAAGCTGGGCTACAAGCTCGTCGACGACAACGTCGGCCGCGATGGCAAGAAGATCACGCTTCCGCTTTATATGGCGATGTTTCTCAACGTCTAAACGGCAAACGATTCAAGACGGCGAAGCGGCGGCGCCCGCTCCGAATGCAGACAGCGCAACAAGAGTATCCTGCACTTGCCTCAAAAAACGTGCAATGTTTCACGTGAAACATTCCGCACGTTCAGCGTGAGTTCAACGCGCGTCGTGCTCTGGGGATCGTTTCGTGCGCCCTCAGATGAGCCACACGGGTACGTACCAGTTTTTCTGGTCGATAGGCAGCAGGTCGTTCGCCATGCAAACAACCGCGCCGTTTCCCACGCTGGCCTTGAGCGATTTCACACCTCCGAACTTCTCGGGGTGCTCTACCGGCTCTAGCACATGGAAGTTCTTTACCGCCGCCTTACCGGGAGACGCCGCCTTCTTGACCTCGATGGGGCTCAGAACGCCGTTCTCGTACAGCAGCAGGTCGATTTCCCTTTGGCTTTTGTCGCGATAGTAGAACACAGGCGGTTCTTTGCCTTCGTTGAGGTAGCTCTTGTAGATTTCCGAGAACACGTACGTCTCAAAGAAACTCCCAGCCATTGCGCCGCTTTCAAGCGCCTCGGGTGTGTTCCATTTCAGCAGATACGCCGCGAGTCCTGTGTCTAGGAAGTGCAGAAGCGGCATCTTGGTGACGCGCTTGAGGACGTCGTTGTGATAGGGCTGCACAAGCGCCACGATGCGCGAGGACACTAAAATCGACAGCCATTTTTTTGCCGTGGGCGAGGATATTCCCACCTCGGCAGCGAGCTCCTCGTAAACGACCGGCCTAGACGTGCGTGCGGCCACGGCGATCATGAACTGGTAGAACGACAGCTCGTCTCCCACCTGCGTGAGGTCGCGGACGTCGCGCTGCAGATACGTTTCCACGTAGGAGCGGTAGTAGGTTTCCCAGTCGGCGCTTTCCTGCTGATAGAGTCTCGGCATGGAACCGCGCCAAATGCGCCGATACACGTCGCCCAGGCCCATCTTGGGCACTTCGCGCATACGCTCCATGAGGCGAGCGGGATCCGTTGTGAAGGGAACCGACGGCACGCCGCCGATCTCGCTTGCCGAAAGCCCGAGCAGGTTGACGATGCCCACGCGACCCGCCAGCGACTCGCTGACGTTTTTCATCAAGTGGAATGCTTGGGAGCCCGTGAGCCAGTAGTCGCCGTTTTTCCCCGACTCGTCTACCGCCATTTTTATGTAGGGCAGAAGTTCCGGTGCATACTGAATTTCGTCGATGATGATGGGCGGCTTGTATCGCTGCATGAACAGCTCAGGATCGGTCTTCGCCAGAAGACGCACGTCCATGCCGTCGAGCGAAACAACCTCGCGTTTGCCGCCCGCCAGTTTCTTGAGCATGGTGGTTTTTCCCACCTGCCTTGGGCCCGTGACCAGCAGGACGGGAAACGTGTCCGACACCTTTTTCACGGTCTGCTCAGCCGCTCTTTCGATATACATAGACATCTTCTCCTTGGCGGGCTTGACTAACGCTTGCTGTCGTTTTGTCTGTAATACTTGAGCTCAAATTGTGACTATATTAAAATCTGATTTTATTATAGTCCATTTTTGTGGCAGACCAGGCATAAAACGAGGGCGTGCGAGATTCGAATCTGCTGGTACGACAACCCCGCGACGCACCCTAAAAGAGCGCTTTGATAAAGACGTGATAAAGAGAAATCGACGCGTCGAATTGAGTCTATCTTTCAAAACGCCTGATCAGATCGTTGCGGTGCTTTCGGGAGGCCTCCAAAAACGCCGCAAATGATTTTCAGTGATAAAGAGAAAGTGCTTTTGCGCGACGCGCGGGCGCCTTGAGTGCCGTGGAAAAACGCTCCTCTGCGCCGACTGCAAAGGTGCGGAATGTTTCACGTGAAACATTCCGCACGCCTAACGCACGACGCGCATTGAACGTGAAACGAGGGGCGCACGGCTTGGTTCCCGCGCGCCCCTCGTTGGGGTTGTTGCTATGTTGCGAGTTGCTCGGCTAGGAGCTGCTCTGCCCTAAACGTTACTCGCTTTTGCGCCCCTTGCGGAAGGCGGCGAACCCACAGGCGATCGCGGCCGCTGCCGCCACGCCCGCCGCCGCGAGAGCGGTTGCGGGAACGGCGTCGCCCGTCTTGGCGAGAGCCGCAGGCTTGGCGGGCTTGTCGGCGGTGGTGTTGTCGTTGCTGCCCTCACCCGAGCCGTTGCCCGTTGCGGGGATCTCGACGGAACCCTTCTCATAGCCGCACACCGTGCACACCTCGTGCTTGGAGCCGGGCTCGGTGGCGGTGGCCTCCTTGTCGATCATCCACTTGAAGGCGTGCTCACCCTTGTCGGTCGTCTCGCCGCACTTGGAGCATTCCTGCCAGTGGCCGTCCGCGTCGCACTTCCACACGAAGGCGTGCTTGGGCTCGCTCCACTGTGCCTCGAGCATTACGTTCTCGGTCGGCGTGATATCGATCACTTTGTCAGCGCCCCAGCCTTCGAACTGCACGCAGAGCGACTTGTCATCGAGGGTAGGCAGCGTGAGGGAATCGCCCTTCTTCACTTGAACCGTGGTTGTTTTGTCGCCGTCCTTGAGGGTGACGGACACGGTGTCCGTCTCCTCGCCCACGTTCAGCAGCTTCACCGTGCCGCCAATTGTCAGCGCATCTCGAATCGCATCGTCGGCAGCGCGATAGTAGCTGTAGGGAGCTTCGGGGTTCTTGTTGGTGCTGTAAAGTTCAGCGATAAGCGAATCGTCTAGATACTTCTCGTCGAGCGAGCTGGAGAAGTTGCCAGCCTTCACGAAGTTCTCTATGTCCTCGCTGTAGACGGCTTGCTTGCCACCCTGGGTAGCCACGAAGTCGCCGTCTTCGATGCTGAGGGAGATCTTGGCTAGATCGCCAGCTCCATTCTTTTGCGGGTTGCTCTCATAGAACGCCGAGTAGCCGGAAATCGTGCCGCCCTTCACGTTGACTTTGATAGGCAGCTTGGTAGTGTGCTGCGCCACCGCAATGCCCGCACCGACAGTTGTCGAGCCGCTATTATTGGGCTCAACATCGAGGGAACCGGCCGTACCCGTGATGATGGCGTCGCCACTCACATTGAGCACACCTGCGCGCATCTCAATACCAGTCGTGCCTGTGATGGTGCCGCCCTCGACAGTCAATGTGCCGCTCTGCGGATGGAAGATTCCAGTGCTGCCCGAAGACACGAGCTTAGAGCCTTCTTTAACGGTAATCTCAGTGCCATGAGCCGTACCGTTGCCCGCCACTGCGAAGCCCATCGTGTTGATTTCCGCACCAGCAACGGTTAGCTTGCTCACAATGCCTTCGCCGCTCCACACACTCACGCCAACAGCACCATACGTATCGTAGCCACCACCCTCAAGAGGCATATCAACGAGGGAGGTACCCGTGCTCATCACAAGCTGACCGCCTCCATCTACACGCAAAATGTAATTATAGTTGTCTTTGCTGTTCGGACGATACGTCTGGACAGCAAGCGTCTCGGTTTCAAGACTGGTCGAAGCGCCGATAACTCTAACAGCCAGATAGCCGCACGACGCGTTGCCGTTACTACGGTTGTCGAGAATTGTGCCATTCAGAAGTTTGCTATTGCCGCCGTTGAAAAGGAAGCCAGGGTTTTCCTTTCCCGTCGCGTCCGGCCCCACAACGGTAACCGTATTACCACCAAGGTCAAGAGTAATGCCCTTGTTAACCTCAACCGTTGAGTCGATTTCGCAGTTCTTAAGCACCGTCACCGTCGCGCCGTCGGTTGCGGCGTTCACGGCACCCTGCAGAGTCCTGAAGTATTGGCCGTCCACCACGGCGACGCTGTCTTCAGCCTGCGTGGTAGCCTTGCCGACCGTGCCGCCGGATTCCCCAGACAAAGCGTAGCCGTCGGCGACGTATGCGCTTACGTCAGAAGTGAACGTACCGCCCGTGATGGAAACGCCCGCCGCAACGGCAGCAGACTTGCCGCTGGCATCCGTTCCTTGCACAGCGCCGTTGAGAGTGCCGCCCGTGATCTCGACCGAGCCCACGCCGTTCGCGTTGCTCTGGTACACGGCAGCCTGGTCTTGCCCAGTCGCCTGGAGCGTGCCGCCCGAGATTACAAGCTTCGCGTCGGTCGTGTCGCCGTCCTTGTAGTTCCAGACGGCGTAGCGATCGTTGCGGTTCACGCTGATGGTGCCGCCCGCGATCTCGGCTTCACCGTAGTTGAACACGCCCGCGCTATTTCCCTTGATGGAACCGCCGTTGACAACAAGCTTGCCACCGTCGTCGTTCTTGACGTATAGACCGCCCTCGATGGTGCCGCCGTTAATGGTCAGCGTAGCAGTCGCGCCAGCGGGACGGATGTCGCTCGTGCTCCCATGCTGCCAGCCGTTGGCAATGACGCTGGAATACCCAGAGAATGAGCCATCGGAGAGTTTGGACTCGACAGTCACGCCCGCGTTGATGGTCAGCGTGCCCTGGTTTTTAATGGTGTACCAGGAGTTCCCACCATTGCTACCGCCGGAGGTTCCAGCCTCCGATGAGCGCTTGAATGTACCGCCGTTCAACGTGGCGATCGCGCCGGCGTTGTTTACGAGCGCACCCTTTGCGTGCGATTTGTTGTCTACCGTGCCAGCGCCAGTAACGGTCAGCGTGCCGTTGTTAGTGATGGTGTGGCTACCCTCCGTGTTGGTCAACGTCACATTTGCGGCGATATCGAGCGTCACACTCTTGCCTGCAGGAATGGTGACGCTCTCCGTAGCGTTCGCAATAACTTTGATAACGTCGCCGTTGTTGGCGTTTTCGAGCGCAGCGGAAATCGTCCCATACCCCGTTTCGCCAATCTTGGCAATATAGGTCGTTTCGTTCTCGCCTGAAGTCGGCTCGGTCGATCCCGTCGCCCATGCGCTTTGCGGTAGCATCGCTGCCAGCGCCAGGGCGCATGCGGCCAACAGCGTTGCCAGCGCTAGGCGCACGGCGCGGCCGCTTGTGAGCAGGGCCCCTCTCGTGTTCTCCATTTTTGTTCTCCGTTTCCCGCGGCGAGGCACACCCAAGCACGCGTGTCAACTTGCACAAGTAGAGTCATGATACCCCCCCCCCGCACCTGATTTTCAAGGAAGGTTGCCCCGATATGTGCAAATCGGCCCGATACAGGGAACGAACAACAAGCCGCGCTGCCTTTCTCGGGCAAAGATCGCCCAATCGGCCGCACGGTGCCGCGCACCCGCCGCCCGCTCCCAGTGCGCGTCAACCCTTTCGCCAGCCCCTTCGCCAGCCCAACTCGCATCGACCCCTTCGCCAACCCCGCCAACGCCGCCGCCCGCGCCAACCCCTTCGCCAGTCTTCCCCAACTTCCAACTTTCCAGCCAACTTTCCATCTATCTTTCCATGATAGAAAGTTAAGTGGAAAGTTAGATAGAAAGCTGAGAAGCTAAAGAAAACCAGCGATTAAGAAACCAAGGAGTTCGGCTGCTCCAACGGTAGCCGCAACACTAGTCTTTACAAAGCCTGTAGCGTTGCTTCGGGCTTCTCATCGGCTCGGTTGGCTCAATGCGGCCCTCTCCGATAAGCTTCTTGACATGCGCCGATATGGTGCTGCGCGCCATCCCCGACTCTTTAACGAGATCGGCCGTCGAAGCCGACGAATGCTTGTCGAGATATGCGAGTATCGCCTTGTCGACACCCGTCGCCGCGCCGCCGTATTCTTTCGGCAAAATTCTCCGTTTATCGAACGTGAGCGAAAAATTCACCGTCGAGTTCTTCGGCTTGGGCGGGGTCATCATCGCCCGCTCAAGCTGCTCCTCTATTTCCTGGTAACCGGTGCCCCTGTTTTCAACGACATAGCCGCCTTCGGGGTAAGGCGTCGTTTCGAGAATGTTCGAAAGAAACTGGTTGCGCGACGAGGAAACGCCCGAAACCCCCAGCGTGTCGATGGTCACATCGCCGTACAGCCCTCCCGGGTTGAGCACTTCGAGCCTGTCGGCGTACATATTGACCTGAACCTGCGACCCTCGCGCCTCGGGAGAGTAGTCGCGATGCATGAGGGCATTCGCAACCGCCTCGCGCACGGCAACGCGCGGGTAGTCGGGGACGTCTTTCCTGAACGCTCCCTCGATCACCGCGCCCGTGCGCATATTCTTCGTCACGGCGCCCAAAACGTCCTCGATCATGTAGGGAATGGGGCCGATGACGGTTTGCGCGTCGAGGAACCGCTTGCTGCTGCCGGCGGGAGTTGCTTTGTCGACGCCGGGGAACGCCGTAAACGTGACGTTCAGCCTCGGGAAGAACTTCTGCGGAAACGAGCCCATGGCCATGAGACCCGCGATGGTTGGGCGCAGCGTATTCCCGCTGCGCTTCGCCACGTGCAAGTCGAGCAGAACGTCCTCGGAGCTTCGTCCGCCCAGAATGCGCGGGTGGAGCTCCTTTTGCCGGCGAACGAAGCCGTCGACGAGTTGGCCGTCCAAGTCGTCCATGGCGGCGTCGGGCACGATTTCGTCATCGTATGTGGGCTGGCGATGCTCCTCGAGCAAGCGGTCCACCTCGTAGGAAGAAAGGCGCCTGTCACCGTCGGACGTGCGAACAAACGCGCCGTCATAGCGGTTGCGAGCCGTTATATAGCACGGCTTATCGCGCGGGTGCATTTCGTCGACACGCGCGCAAACGAGCAAGGCGCCCTCGAAGGGCAAAATCTCAATGAGCGGACGCACAGGAGGAGTAAGGTTGTCGCACGCAGACGCCAGGGCATCTGCGATTTTGCGGGCGTCGAAGCCCTCCACGGGAACAAAGCCGTTTTTTTCGGACAGCCCCAGAATAATGTGCCCGCCCGCTCCGTTCGAGAAAGCGGAAAGCGTCTCAACGGTGCTTTTCGGCAGACCTCCTTTGGCCTCTTTCACTTCATACGTTTGCCTGTCGCTGCCAATTTGGCGCATAACGGCAACATTGTCGACCAGCCACTTTTCGTCCATACGCGGTTCTCCTCAAGCCGTTCCCTCAAGAAGGCAGTTTAGCAGCTTTCCGGCTAACTTTCCATCTATCTTTCCATGATAGAAAGTTAAGTGGAAAGTTGGATGGAAAGCTTGAGGGGCGGCAAAGAGCTTGGGGGCGAAGCCGTGTCGCAAGCAAAGCAAGGGCGCGCACCTCACACCTCTCTCTTGACCGAATAGGAAAAAAAGGAAAAAATAGGAAAGAAAGGAAAGCTCACCCACACCACGTTCAAGGAGACGTTCGCCATGCAAGACACCGTGTTCTCGCCGTCATTCGGCAACCGCCCGAGCCAACTCGTCGGGCGTGACAGCATCGTTGCCGCCTTCATCAACGGCCTCGCAAGCGCACCCGGCAACAAAGAGCGCGCCACGCTTTTGCTCGGCCAGCGCGGGAGCGGCAAAACCGTCCTTCTGTGGGAGATAGCCGACCAGGCACGGCGGCGAGGCTTCGTCGTGGCAAGCCCCACCATCGTTGCCGAAGGAATGCTCGGGCGCATCGTCGAGAAAATTCAAGACGACGGGGAACGCTTCGCGAAGGAAAACTCGCTGCACCTTTCCGGCGGGTCGCTCGGCGTCTTGGGCTTTTCCGTCGGGCTTCAATTCACGCGCGAGATCCAGGAATCGAAAAGTTTCCAATACAAGCTCACCCAGCTGTGCCGCGCGCTGAACAAACAGGGGAAGGGCGTGCTCATTCTGGTCGACGAGCTTCAGGCGAATTCGCCCGACGTGAGGCAGCTCGTCACGGCATACCAGGAGCTCGTCGGCGAGCGCGCCAACATCGCGCTGGTGATGGCGGGCCTGCCCAGCGCCGTTGCCGCCACGCTCAACGACCGCGTTCTCACCTTCCTCAACCGAGCCCGCAAGGTAGAACTCGGGCCGCTTTCCACCAGCGACGTCGACGCTTACTTCGACACAGCTTTTAAGCAGCTCGACATCTCCATCAGTCCCGATCTGCGCCGCGAGGCGGCGCGCGCCACGCAGGGGTCGCCCTACCTGCTACAACTGATAGGCCACAACATCGTTGCGTTCTCTTCGCGGGGAGAAGCAGACGCGAGCACGCTTGGGAACGCCGTTGCAGCGGCGCGGGAGGACTTCGAGAACGACGTTTGCGAAACGACGCTGGCCGCGCTTTCCGAGAAAGACGGCGCGTTTTTGGCCGCCATGTCCGTCGACGAAGGACCCAGCAAGATGGCCGACATAGCCGAGAGAATGCAGGTGGGCGCCGACTACGCGCAGAAATATCGCAAGCGGCTCCTCGACGCGGGCGTCATTAAGAAGGCGGCGCGCGGCTATGTGGCGTTCGCCGTTCCTCACCTGGGAGATTATTTGCGCAGAAAAAGTGGCGAATAGGGCGCGATTTTCGTAGTGGTCGGCGCGCGCGGCAAAAGTGAAATCGGCAAAGCGGCGTCGCCCCGCGCAAACCATCGTGCGAGTGTTTCACGTGAAACATTGCTTCCCAGTCCAGCGCTACCCAACCAAGTGCACGACGCACAGCGTCAAATGCCCCGGATGCCATAATCCTCTATTTTCCCTGCAAAAAATCCTCTGTTTTACCTATTGAAAATCCTCTGTTTTACCTAAGTGGGGTGTTGCAGCAGAATCTTGGCGGGATCGGCGGATGATCGCTGCAGGGGTCGAAGGACTATAAAGAAGGCCCGCCGCTCGGGAGTGAGCGACGGGCCTTTGGTTTCGGTTGCCTATTTCTGTTGCCCGATAGGCTATGAGGTCGTCGTTGCCTTCGCTGAGCCAGTGGCGAGCCTAGCGACGAGCGCGACGCTTGCAGAAGGCGGCGAACCCGCAGACGATCGCAGCCGCTGCCGCCACGCCAGCCGCCGCGAGGGCGGTCGCGGGAACAGCGTCGCCCGTCTTGGCGAGCGCCGCAGGCTTGGCGGCGGCGGTGTCGGCGGTGGTGTTAGTGGTGCCACCGTTTCCCTGGCCCGGATCGGGCGTGGGCTGCGGGTCGGCGGGCTTCGCGGGATCGCTCGCCTCGAAGGCCTTCACGGCAGCCTCGAGGTCGGCCACGGCCTTCTGCACGTCATCGGGCGTCTTCGCGGACTCAAGCGCGGCCTTCGCGGTGTCGATGGCCTTCTGCAGGTCGGCCTTGGCGGCGTCGGTCTTGTCCGCACCCGCCTTGAGAGCGTCGTTGGCGGCAGCGATCGCCTTGTCCAGTGCCGAGGTGTCGAGCGCCCAACGAGCGGTGAGCTCAAGATCGTCGGTTACAGGTTTGGAGAAGTCCCACGCCTCTTCGCCGTTGTACCAGCCCTGGAACACATAACCCTTACGTACAGGATCGGCGGGCTTAGTCGCAGTCGTGCCACTTTCAACTCGCTGGGAATCGGGCGCTTCCATGCCCTCGACGATAAACGTCACCAAGGGCTTGACAATCGTCACACCCGTTTCAGCACCACCGTTGGCTTCAACAGCAGCCTTCTTGTCGGTGTAGTACACTTTCTCGTCGTTGACTATAACCACGTACGCGCCACCCGCATCGAGCGCCTCGTCCTCCGTCATTACTGAGAACGTGCCGTTAGCGTTAGCAAGGGCAACAATGTCCTTAGCGCTTTCGTCGAAGTACTTGGTCACGCTGTTGTCGCTGTACGTGCCACCAGAGGACTTGATCGCGCCTTCGGGGTTTACCGTACCCTCGGTGTGGTAGTTCAACGCAGACGTACCCTCGCCCTTGGACTTAACCGTGCCGGATTTCACGATAACCGTGGGAGCATAGCCGTACGTGTCCTCGACGTAGATGCCGTCGCCGGTGTTGGTGCTACCACTCTGCGTGGCGCCAGGGTTGGCCGCCTCGCCGGTGGACGTGATGACGGTCTTGCCAGGCTCGGACTCGGAAATGGTCACCGTGCCGCCCTTGACCTGCACCGCGTTCTGCGCAGTGATCGTGGTGTCGGTGATGTTGAGCACGCCGTCCTTCACGGGGAAGTAAACGCCGACGATCTCAGCCGAACTTCCTTCTTTTACGTTGGCGCTGATATCACAGTTGTTGAGATTGACTTCAACACCCGTCAATATGCCGTTAACCGTGAAGGCAGTAAGCCAGCCTTTGTCGGCCAACTGATAAGTTCCGTCAACCGTTAAGCCCTCAAGCGTAAGCTTAGCGTTGTTCTTGCCCTTCTCGGATATGCCCAAGACGGTACAAGCTGCACTACCCTTTCCCTCTGCGGTAGAAGCGCTAAGGGTGCCGTTTTTGATAGTCAAATCGTTACCATTGAAATAAAGAGCGTTGGGATTTGAGCCAGAAACCGTTCCCGACAACGTTTTTCCGTTCAGATCAAGAACCACTTTGCCGGGAGCAACTATCTCCCTGTCCTTGCTAGCAATGGAGCTATCAGCAAGAAGCGTAACCGTGCCACCCGCTTCGGGCTGCGCATTGATTGCCGCAACTGCGGAGTAATAGAGATACGTCTTGCCGCCAATCTCTGTCTTTACCGTAGCATTCGTGCGAGCTGCATAGTTGGTATCGTTGGCTTCATTCCATTTCAGACGAGCCACCGGCGTAGCAAGGACAGCCAGTACGTTGGAGTCGCTGGAGCTAACCGTGCTTGCTATATCAAGCGTGTAAACATTCCCAGATTCGTAAACACTCGTATCGTAAGCGTAGATACCGCGCTCTTTGCCAACGATGCTGCCCGCTCCTTCTATCTTGACCGTATCGCCGACTTGGATCGAATCGTGATCAGGATAAATCTTCAATCCTTCGCTAGCACTCGAGGCGGTAATACTACATCCATTGAGGTCGATGGTTGCATCAGCGACGGAGAGGACGTAGCTCGTCTCAGCTTTGTTGATAACATTCTGTTGAAGCGTGAGTGTGTCTCCACGCTTTACTGCAGCAAGAGCTTTCTCAAAGGTGTAATACTTGTTCTCGACACCAGAATTCGTGATGATGGCAACCGGCTTAGCGTCCTTGATTTCAAGGACTGAATAGTAATCGGAGTCTTCCTGCTTCTGGCACACCCATCCGTTATCGGAAATATATTCTCCGAAATCGTTGCCGTATTTTCCACTGAAGAAACTGTTGGCGTCGCTAAACGATTTGACTTCATTTTGATTAGTTGGACGGACAGCACCAATAGTAACATTGCTGCAAATATCGACAACAGCATAAGCGTTAAGTTCGATGGACGGCAGCGAAAGAGGCAAGGCGCCAGAAACATTCGACCCGACAACAACAGCTTTTACAGGGGTGCTTGTCGGAACCGAATATATTGCAATAGCCGAGCCGTTCCCAAAATTACCACCAGTGATGCTCACCGTTGCAGGATTCTTTCCAAGGTAAATAGCTCGTTTACCATCTTTTGCAACAAGCGAACCGCCGCTTATATTCAATTTCGCGTTTTTGTTGCCCACATAAACTAGAGCGCACTTCGGATCATTGGCTGTGTTTTCAATGGTTCCCCCCGTGATCGAAGCGTCACAATTGGAAATATGAAGCACTCCGCTAGCCTCCGTGCCAGCACCAGAAGTTATCAACTTGCCGCCACTCATAATAAATTTGCAAGAATAGGAGCTCGTACTGATTACTTTACCGCAGCTGCTCTCCAAGGTCCCGCTTTCAAGCGTCAACGTATTGGCTTTATTTATTGCAATGAGCGGCTGAGCGGACTTTGTGGTCAGCTTTCCAGATCCCACACTGTCGTTCAACGCCGTGCTATCTTTGATGGTCAGAGAGAGGCTGCTGTCGCTAATTTTTAGCCCGAAGCCGAGTCCGTTCTCATCTCCAGCTTTCTTGAGAATCAGAGTGCATCCGTTCAAATCAAGCGTCAAGCTCTTCGTCAGTGTTAAAGCATCGGATTTAATTTCACTGGACTCTGCCACCCAATCGGTGTTCGTCAACAGCTTGATGGTCGCGCCGTCGGCTGCAGCCGCATAGGCAGCCGCGAAGGTCGGATACGATTGAGGAGTGGCACTCCCCTCAGCGGTTACCTCGGCAACCATAGCCGCTGTTGGCTCGTTGCTCTGTGCCGTGGGCACGTCGCCAGCGGTGGGGTCTTCCTCGTTGCCGCTTTGCGGGGTGTTGCCGAGGTCGCCTTCGCCACCTTCGCCGCCTTCGTCATTCCCTGTTTTGTTGACGTCGTCGGAGCCGTTGTCGCCGTCTCCGTCAACATCACCAGAGCCGTTTCCGTTTCCAGTTTCGCTATCCGCGCCGTTGACGCTGGGTGTCTTCTGCTGGCTAACGTCTTGCCCCGCGCCAACAGGGTCGTCTGCCCAGGCGATGCTGGGTACGCTGAGAGTCGTCGCCAGCACGGCGGCCATAAACACGGCCAGCAAGCGAGCGAGGGTAGAGGTGCGTTCCATCTGCGTTTCTCCTTAGCATGGCTGCGCGAGGCAGCTTAGGTGTCATGCCGCATACGCACCGCCCCGCAGCGCCTTCCCCGCCAAAAAGAGAAAGAGGCACCGCGCGCGAACGCGCATACAAAGCGCAGAATACCCCCCCCCCCGCACCTGATTTTCAAGAGCTGTGGGCGAAAACAACCCACCTAGTTGCTAAAACGACGCGATTTCCGTAACGAACGGCAAACTGCTCGCGAGACAATCCCCCAGCGCAACGCTTTACGGCTCCAGCGCGTTCAGCGGGAAAACGTACACGTCGTTTTGCTTGTCGTAACGGGCAAACGGCGAATTGGCCGTGAGTACCGCCATGAATTCAGGCGAGGGATTGCGCGCGACCTGGTTCGACGCCACTTTCTTCCGCAGCCTATTGAGATTGGCAACGCCGCTTGGCACCCCGTTTTCCCCAAGCTTGATCTCTATGCCCGCCCATCTTCCGTCGTCAAGTTCGATAATCACATCGACCTCAAGCCCATCGGCGTCGGAGTAATATCTCAGGGGAAACCTGCCCGCGCCTGGCAATGCCCGCGCGTAAACCAGCAGATCGTGAACGCAAAGAGACTCAAACAGAAAGCCGAACGTCTGCCCGTCGCCCAACAAACGCTGGGAGCTCGTCCCCAAAAGTGAGGCAGCAAGCGACGGATCAGCGAAATACCTCTTCGGCTTCGTGCGCAGACGGGACTTAGACCGTACGGGGGCTTCCCAACCAGGCAGCTCGTCGATAACGTACAGATCTTTAAGAATCTCCAAGTAAAACGACACCGTCGAAACCGCCATCGCGCCCGATTCACCTTCCGAAGCGTCATCCGCAATTGTTTTGAGCTTGGCGGCGCTCGCAACGTTGCGGGCGAGGGACTGTGCCACCCTGCGCGCCGTCCCCGACACGCCTCCTTTCTTCGGAACGCTCACCTCAAATAGCGCATCGAGGTATTGGCGAACCGTCTCAACGGAGTCAACTCCATCCTGACAAGCAAGACCCGGCCACCCGCCCGAGCATACAGCCTCAGCGTAAAACGGAAGGCCCTTCTCGACCTGAAGGCTCGACTTGAAATCGCCTTCGAAAAGCCTTCGCAACGAAACCCCACCGCTTGCCTTGCCCATCTCCCAAAGCGTCATCGTTGACATATCGACGCGGCCTATACGACCCGCGCCGCTGTGACTTACGGCTTCTTTCCTTGGAGTTGATGAGCCCGTGAGAATGTAGAGCCCCTTCCTTCCGCCCGAAACATCTATGGCGTGGCGCGCACAGTCCCAAATCGCCGGCGCCTCTTGCCACTCGTCCACAACGTGCGGAGCCTCGCCCTCAAGCGCCAAGGCGGGATCCGACTCAATGAGCCCTTTCACGGAAGGAAGATCCACATAAACGACGCTTTCCCCGAACGCCAAAGCACTCCACGACTTCCCGCACCACTTAGGACCCTTGATTTCGACGCCGCCGAACGTTCTCAAAAAATGTTCGATTCGGGCATCCACGATACGCGGGCGATATCCATCAGGTAATTCGCTGCCATATGAAACCATGTTCCAAATACCCCTCTTTTAACTGCGCATACTGTTTTTTCGAGGAAATATATACTACATTTTCGAGGAATATTGTACACGATTTTCGCAGCGAGCGACATCGCGTCCGCAACGCGCCGCCCAACACGGAAGCCCCTAGTACATGAGCCCAAACGCCCACAGTGGAACGACGCTGCCGTAGCCGTACTCGATGTCGTCCTTGACCACAACACCGCGCTCGGCGCCCTTCAACTGGTCTTTCCCCTTGCTCTTTCCGCCGACCTCAAAAGTTATGCCGTCGATCTGAAAGTCAGAAATGGCCGACGAGCGCACGTCGCAGCGCACGCGCGCCTGGTTGAAGAAGAACGTTTCGCGCACCGTTCCCACGTCCTCGCGCCCGTCGCTCAGCGCGTAAAGGATGTTCGTGTTGTCGAGATAAACCTTCTCGACCTTCCCCAAAAGCCCCATTCCTTTGGCGTCTGCCCTCAGCTGAGCGATCATGCCCGCTTTCTCCATGTAGGCGAGGTAGTCCTCCACGTTGTTCCGACTGGCCTGAATCTGGCTCGCCAAGCTCACGAAATTCGGCTTGAACGGCACAAGCGTGCTCACTACCGCCATGAGCCGCTTGAGTTTCCGCCCGGTCGCAATGGTCATGTTCGCGAACTGCGGGATGTCAACCTCAAGCGTTCTGGTTATCACCTGATTGAGCTCGATGGCGAAATCGGTGTCCGACCCAAAGGGGTAGTAGCCGCGCCGCAGATACTCGGCAAACAGCGGAAGCGGATGCTGAACGCCGGGAAGGCTTTCCTCGTGGTTGAGTATTTGCTCGAGAGTGAAAACGGGAACGTCCGCCCCGCGCTCGATCGCCAAGTATTCCCTAAAAGAGAGCCCCTGCATGAGGTATTTCGGCGCGCGGCGGCTCAAATCAGCCTCCCCGCGCTCGATGTCGAGCGCAGACGAGCCCGTAAAGTAGACATGGAGATCTGGAAACGAGTCGTAGATAAGCTTCAACTCGCGAGACCATCCCTCGTACTTGTGAACCTCGTCGACAAAAAGATACAGCCCCCCGTTCTTGTAGAACCGCTCCGCAGTGTCCACAAGCGTATGGTTTGCGAAGTAAAGGTGCTCGACGGAAACGTACAGCGTGTTCGAGAGATCGTGCTTCTCCTTGATTCGCTGCAGAAACAGGGTGGTCTTGCCCACGCCGCGCGGGCCGACGAGGCCCAGCATCCTGTTGTCCCAGTTTATCTGGTCGTAAACATAGCGGTGAAAAGAGCTTTTCACACCGTTCAGCTGCAACCGCATATACTCATATAGCCGATCCATTGCCGTCTCCCTACTGCGTGCTTGTGCAAAAAATGCACTGTTATGGTGCATTATTGTATCAGAAATGCACTGTAATAGTGCATTTTATGGATCGTGATGCGTTGGGCGGTGTGCAAATTGTTCGTAGCTTCCTCGTGAAACCGCGAGCGTTTGTCATTGGGAAAGCGAAAAGGCCCGCCGCTCGGGGGCGAGCGACGGGCCTTGGTTTCGGTTGCCTATTTGGTTGCCCCGATAGGCTACGGGGCTTTCGTTGCCTTCATTGGGTTGGCGGCGAGTCTATCGGCGGGCGCGGCCTTTGCGGAAGGCGGCGAACCCGCAGGCGATGGCGGCCACGGCTGCTACGCCTGCTGCCGCGAGAGCCGTTGCCGGGATGGCGTCGCCGGTCTTGGCAAGCGCCGCAGGCTTGGCGGGCTTGTCGGCGGTGGCGGTGGCGTTAGCGTTGTCGCCAGTGCCGTTGTCGCTGGTGCCAGCGTTGTCGTTGGCGGCGCCTGTCGCAGGAATAACTTCGGAACCCTTCTCGTAGCCGCACGCCTTGCATTCCTGGTGCTTGGAGCCGGGCTCGGTGGCGGTGGCCTCCTTGTCGATCACCTCCACGAACTCGTGGTCGGCCTCGTCGGCCTTGGCGCCACACACGGAGCACTCATGCCAGTGGCTCGTCGCGCCGGGCTTCCACGCCTCACCGAAACTATGCTTGCCGGTGGCGGCTATCGCCACTGCTTCCGCCGTGGTCTCCGTCTCGCCAACCTCGTCCTCGAAGAGCAAGCCACACACAGAACACTCGTAGTACACCTTGTTACCAGCAGCAACGCACGTGGGCGCAACAGCGTCGTGCTTCACCAGTTCGTGCACATGCACACCATACGTACCGTCGGCGTTCTTGGTGAGAACCGAATCGGGAGCAATGAAGTCATCTGCGGGAGCCTTGTCGAAAGAGCCGTTAGAGATTTCTATTTTGGAGCTGGATGCCGACGGATCAACGACCTTGGTCTTCTTCTCCGTAGCGTCATACTCGCCCTTTGAGATCTCGCCCGTCACCTTCACGCCCTCGCCCGTGATGCGGACGGAGGGAAGAGCCATCGCGTTATCGTAGTTGATGGCGCGCACGTCGCCGTTCACCGTCGTGCCGTCGCCTATGGTGAGGGTCGAAGGGGCGTCTCCGTAAGACCAACAAACAGCGCTACCGTTCAAGACGGCGTTCTTAACAGACGCCTCGCTCCAATTCTGGATCGCCTGGTTGTCGCTGGTCACAGTGCCGCCGTTCATGTACAGCTTACCGTTTTCGTCGTTTTTAAGCGCAATGAAGCCGTTGGTGAACTCGCCGCCGTTGATGGCGAGCGTGGCATTGAGGTTGCGGATAAGGGAACTGAATTTGCCTGTAGAGTAAACCTTACCGCCATTAAAAGTGAGCGTGCCGCCGTTGTTGTCGATAACGTACCAGCTGTTGCTTCCGCTGTCTGACGGACTGGAGCCAGCTTCCTGGCTACGAGTGAAGTTCCCCGACTCGACGATGCAGGTCCCCTTGTTCACGAGAGCGCCGCTTGCGTGTGTCACGTTATCGACCGTGCCGGTCTTGGTGCCGGATGAGTCGACGATGGTCAACTCGCCGTTGTTGATGATGGTGTGGCCACTTACGTTGGTGATTTTGTAACCCGCAAGGTCGAGCGTCACCTCGACGTTTTCGCCGATAGTAAAGTCACCTTCAACGTTCTGCGTCAACGTAACCGTTCCGCCCTCGTTGAGCGCGTTTTGCAACGCCTCTGCAGCGGTTGTCGTCGTATCGCCGCTCTCGCCCTCGGCCCATGCCGATTGCGGCAGCGCGGTGGCCAGGGTTAGCGCGCACGCCGCCAGGGCGGCCGCGAGCGCCGTCCGCAGGGCGCGCCCGCCTGCGGGCAAGGCCCCTCTCGTGTTCTCCATTTCGTGCTCCGTTTCCCGCGCGACGGGCCGCCGCGCTCGTTCCGAATCAATTGTGTGCCCAGATTCGGCAATGATACCCCCCCCCCCGCATACGTTTTTCAAGGGTCGAAAGCAAGAACGATCCCCCGAATTGCGGAAACGACGCGATTTTCGCAACGAACGGCAACGCAAGCAGATGCGCAAGCGCACAAAGCACGCTCACAAAGTGTCGGTGTTTCACGTGAAACACCGACACGCGCCGCGTGAGCAAGCGCCGCGAAGCCCGACAAGCGCACAACAAGCAAGCAAGTTAAACAAAACGGTTAAACAGAAATCCCTCTTTTGGTTAAATGAATTTCCCATTTTTGGTTAAATGCCCTCTTCAAAATGGCAGTGTGTTTTAAGGGTTAACACAAAAGTCCCTTGAAAAAGTTGCGATTTAGCCGAAAAGTCGCTTGAAAAAGTTTGGTGAGCCCGAAAATGTCGTGTGGAAAAGCCTTAGCGAGAGCAGGGAGGCGTTGCGGTACGCTGCCGCTCTACATGGCGTTCCTTCTCACGGAGCGATAAGCCGCTAAGAAAGCGAGGGGGGCGCGCGGCTTGGTTCCGCGCACCCTCATCCGCAATTCCCTCATGAAATTGCGACAATTCGTCGTTTTTCCCTCATGAAATAGTGAGTTTGGGCTATTATTCGCTCATGAAATTGTATTTATCGAGATGAGAGGGCCAGTTGCTATGTACTTACGGAGAAAAGTGGATCTATTCCTTTCCGCATGGCACAATGACCCCCGTCGACTCCCTCTCATCATAAGGGGCCCGCGTCAAGTGGGGAAAACCGCCTCGGTTCTCCACTTCGCCAAACAGAACTACGCTTCCGTCGTTGAAATCAACTTTGTGGAAGAGCCCGCATATCGCGGCATTGCGTCGGACGGTTTCCGGGTGGAAAGCGTCGTCAAGAACATAACTCTCATCGACCCGTCAAAAAACCTGCCGGAGCACGACACGCTAATCTTCTTCGACGAGATTCAGGAGTATCCCGAAATCGCCACGGCGCTGAAGTTCTTCGCCCAAGACGGGCGCTACGACGTGATATGCAGCGGCTCGATGCTCGGCATAAACTACCAACGCATCGAGAGCAACAGCGTAGGGTACAAAACCGACTATCAGATGCACTCGATGGACTTCGAGGAGTTTATGTGGGCGCGCGGATACAAAGACAATCAGATCGCGGAAATCGGCCGCCATATGACGGATATGCAGCCTTTCAACACCACGGAGCTCGAAGTTTACCGCGCTGCTTTCCTCGATTATTGCGTCTTGGGAGGAATGCCCGCGGTCGTGTCGCTCTTCGCCCATACGGGAACGTTCGCAGGAACGCTCGCAACGCAAAGACAGCTCGTGGGCGACTACCGCGAGGACATCCAGAAGTACGCAGAGGGCTTCGACAAGGCCCGCATCCTCAACGTGTTCGACCACATCCCCGTCCAACTGGCGAAAGAAAACAAGAAGTTCCAGGTCAGCAAGGTGGCGAAAGGCGCGCGCTTCAAAGACTACCGAGGATGCGTCGAGTGGCTGAAAACCGCCGGCATGGCCGAGGTGTGCTACTGCCTCAACTTCCCCGAGCTACCCTTAAAGGGTAACTACGACGAGGATAAGTGCAAGCTGTATTTCTCGGACGGCGGGCTTTTGGTCGCGATGCTCGACGACGAGGCGGCGGAGGACCTCCGCGCCCGCAAGAATCTAGGAGTTTACAAGGGGGCGCTGTACGAGAGCATTGCGGCGGATGCGCTGGTGCGACAGGGATATGGGCTGTACTACTACAAGAAGGGCGACTCCACGCTGGAAGAGGACTTTTTCGTGCGAACCGCCGACAACCTCGTGCCTGTAGAGGTAAAGGCCCGAGGCGGCCGGGCGAAGTCGCTACGCACGCTTGTTACGTCCGACGCTTACCCTGACATTAGGTTCGGCGTGAAGTTCTGCGACGGCAACGTGGGAACGTCCGGGGGCATCTACACGTTCCCCCACTTCTGCCTGTTCAAACTGCGGGAGTTCTTGGTGAACGCGACCGAAGCTTTACGTTGTCCCGGCTTTTCTTTTGGGGGTGGGTTATGTCGTTACGAACGCGTGGGGGGGGGCGGCTTGGTTCCGCGCGCCCCCTCGTTGGAGTTGCTGCTGTGTTGCGAGCTGCTCGGCTAGGAGCTGCTCCGTCTTAGACGCTACTCGCTCTTGCGCCCCTTGCGGAAGGCGGCGAACCCGCAGGCGATGGCTGCGGCAGCTGCCACGCCCGCCGCCGCGAGGGCCGTCGCGGGAACCGCGTCGCCGGTCTTGGCGAGAGCCGCAGGCTTAGCGGGCTTGTCAGTGGTGGTGTTGTTGGTGTCAGCAGCGCCCGTCGCGGGGATGGCCTCGGAGCCCTTCGCGTAGCCGCAGACCGTGCATTCCTGGTGCTTGGAGCCGGGCTCGGTGGCGGTGGCCTCCTTGTCGACTACCCACTCGAACTCGTGGTCGGCAGGCTCCCCGACCCCCTCGCCGCACACCGTGCAAACGTTCCAGTGGGACTCGGCGTCGGAGCCGAACTTCTTGCCGTCGACGCTGTGCTTGCCGGTGGCGGGGATGGCCGCGCCCTCGGCGACGACCTTGCCGCACACCTGGCACACCTGGTCGGCCTCGTGGCCGGCCTTGGCGCAGGTGGGGGCGACGAAGCCGCTGTCGACCGGCTTGTGCTCGGAGAACTTGGCGGTCAGCGCGACGTCAGACTCAACGGTGTTGCTAGCGAAGTCCCACGTTTTCCCGTCAGAGCCGACCCAGCCCTCGAAGCGGCACTGGTCGGCTGCGGGCTCGGGACTGTCAGGCGCGGAGGCCTTGTTGCCGGCGGAGACGTACTGGGTCGCGGCTGCGGGCTTGTCATTGGCCGCAAACGTCACCGCGTACATGGTGACGGCGGGGGCTCCCTTTTCGGCGTCAACGTCGCAAACGGTGACTTTGCCGTCGCCCTTGTTCTCAACCGAGACGCCCGTGAGGCCGTCAAGTTCGAGATCGCCCTTCTGCACCGTCACCTTGGAACCCGCAGTCGCACTCTTGGTCACGGCGGCGGCGACGTCATCGGGCGTGCCGACGAAGTAGGTCGCGGCGCCCTCTTCAGGCGTCACCGAGGCGGAGGTGGAGCCCTCGGGCACGAAGTCGCTTACGTCAGAAGAGAATGTGCCAGCGGTTGCCACAGCGCGCGAAGCCACAGTGCCATCAGGCGCAAGGACGGCAATCGCAGCGGCGCCAGAGTTGAACGTTCCGCCAGTAATGGCAACCTGCGAATCATTTGTCATACCGGGATAGCCCGCATTAGCATCAAAGACAACAGCCGAGGACGGGAGAAGGTTCTTATTGTCTCCAACCCATCCATCGCTCGCAGCGCTCGTTACGTTAAAGACCGCGCCGTCAGACACGTTCACCGTACCAGCACGCGCGACAATACCCGCACCGCCCTCGATGTTGAACGTGCCGCCTGTGATGTTGAAAGTGTCCCTCCACGGGGCATAAATGCCACAGGCAATATAGCCCCCAGACTTGATTTGCCCGTTGAAAGTACCGCCAGAGATGTTGATGGTGTTGGCATTGCCGTCGCGAACAGAACCGTTGCCAGCGACAACAGCGTTGTCGGATGCACTAAACGTGCCATCCTTGATGTTAATCGTTGCACCAGTGGAGTTGCCAGTGATTACCGCGCCTTCGACGCTCTCGAAGCTGCCCGATTCGATTGTTGTGGAAGAACCGCTGCCCACGCCAACAGCTGTCTCATTCGTCGAGACTACGCCACCGTTTCCAACGGTGTCCTTGATAGTCAGCGTTCCTTTATTATAAATAGTCGGAGAGTATTGCTCGCCCGCAGAATGCGTATGGGTGATCTTATGCCCCTTCAGGTCAATCGTGAGGCTTGCATTCTCCGGAACAACAACCTGCTCGTTCGCTTCACCTATAAGTTCGATGAGTGTGTCAGTATTGTCCGCATCGTTGATGGCGGCCGTTACCGACGAGTACACTTTTTCGCCTCTTGAGGCGACATCGCCGCCCGTTGAATCCGCCCACGCAGTTTGCGGTAGCGCGGCGGCCAGGGTTAGCGCTAGCGCTGCCAACACGGTCGCGAGCGCCAGTTTGAGGGCTTGCGCCCCCGACATGGCCTTCTCCATTTCTTCTCCGTTTCCCGCGCCAAGGCACGCCCGAGCGCGTATGTCAACTGATACAAGTAGAACGATGATACCCCCCCCCCGCATACGTTTTTCAAGGGTTGGAGGCGAGAACGGCCCTCTGATTTGCGAAAACGACGCGATTCTTGCAACAAACGACAAGGGTTCAAGAACCGTCGCGCAAGAAAACCGCGTGTCGCGCCTTCTCGATGTTTCACGTGAAACATTGCGCGGGCGCGGTGCTTGGGCGCTGATGCGATAGTATAATTCCACCGATTGAACGACCCACGTCCGGCAGCGCCCTTCGCGCGACGCCGGCTAGTTGAACGAGGCTCTCATGGATATTGGCGAGATCTACCATTTTTTGTTTGAAACCGTGCCCGGCATTGGCGTGCTCATTGGCGCGGGCATCGTTTTGAGCATTCTGGTGTGCATCATCCTGGAGCGCAAGACGCGCAAGCAGTTCAAGAACCACGCGAAGAGTGAAGACGACTGGTCGCTGTTCGACGACGATGACGAGGAAGAGGAGAACTAGCATGACCGCTGCCGATTCTGCTTCTGCCGCCGCTTCTGCTTCCGCTTCTGCCACCGTTGGCGAACGTGGGGCTGCGCCGCTTTACCGGCGCGAAGGCGCCTACATTCCGCGCATCGCCGCCGTTCACGACCTGTGCGGCTACGGCAAGTGCTCGCTCGGCGTGGCCATCCCCGTGCTGTCGGCGGCGGGCTGCGACGTGTGCCCCGTGCCGACGGGCCTGTTCTCGTCGCACACGGCATTCCCCGGCTGGTACATGCACGACACCACCGACATCCTTGCCGACTACCTGAACGCCTGGAAGGGCATCGGCGTTGAAATCGACGCGGTGTATTCCGGCTTTCTCGGCGCGCCCGAGCAGGTGGACGTCATTCGCTCGCTGTATGCGGAACACCCGCGCGCGCTGCGCGTGGTCGACCCCGTTATGGCTGATCACGGCAAGGTTTACGCCACCTACACGCCCGAGCTGTGCGCGGCCATGGCAAGCCTGGCGCGCGACGCCGACATCTTAACGCCCAACCTCACCGAGGCCGCCATCATCTTAGGCGAGCCGATCGGCGAGAACTGGGCGGGCACCGACATCCCCGACGCCGAGGCGCACCGCATGGTTGACGCGCTCGTGGCGATGGGCGCCAAGCACGTGGTGCTCAAGGGCATCCAGCGTGAGGGCGAGAGCGTGGTGCGCAACTTCGTGGGCGGCGTCGACATGGAAACGTGCGAGGTGTCGAACGAGTACGTTCCCTACATGCTGCACGGCACGGGCGACGTGTACGCCTCGTGCGTGCTCGCCGCCGTAATGGCGGGGCGCGGCCTGGTGGACGCCGTTGCGTTCGCGGGCGAGTTCGTGCACGACGCCATGCTCGTGAGCGCCGAGCAGCCCGCCTTCCGCGACCGCGGCGTAAGCTTCGAGCCCCTGCTGGGAAAAGTAACCGCGCTGCTGGGGTAAGACAGTAGAATTGCACAATTGCACGCACTCACCAACCTACGCAGGCGTGTCCTCGCTTGATTCCCCGCGCGCCTCTTCCACCAGGTCGAGCAGCTCTTGCGACGAGTGGACGTCGAGCTTGCGGTATATGTTGGCAATGTGCGTCTTTGCGGTGTGCGTGGAAATGACCAGCTCCTGCTGGATGTACTCGGCGTTGCGCCCCTTCGCCACCATGAAGAAAATCTCCGTTTCGCGCGGCGACAGCTGATACTGGCGCGCGATGCCGTTGCACGCCCGCCGCCACGGAGACTCCCAGTCGTCGGGCACGGCGCCTCCGGCAACGCTCCCACCGGCTCCGGCACCCGCAACCAAAGCACCGTCCACCGGAGGCACGCTCAGCGCGGGCAGCGTCAAGTGCGTGCACCCGATGCAGGTAGGCATCTCGACGGCAGGGTTGGAGTTGTAAAACGGGATAAGCACCGTGGTCACGAGCACAACGATCGACGCGCCGCACACAAGCGAAAGCGCCGTCGGCAGGGCGGCGGCGGGAACCGTCGAAATAAGCGCGTGGCTTATCAGCAAACCGCCGGTCAATCCCAAATACACAATGGGCCGCGAGTGGTCGGTGACGGGCTGCTCTCGGCCTTCTTCGGCTTCTTCGCCGTTCTCAGCGCGGCGGCTCGTTATCTCGTACACCAACACGCCGAAGTCGAACAGGTTAAAGCCCGCAAGCAGGGCAATCTGCGACACCACGAAAAGCCCGCCGACCGCCGTGCCGGCGCCCATGCAGCAGTTGGCCACAACCGCCCCCGGCACGAACAGAATAAGAGATGCTCGGTGAATGAGGTCGATCCTTTGAAGCGATCCGAACGCGCGCGGCACGCAGGCGATCACAACGCCCGCAAGCGCGATGCCCAAAAGCGCAATCGTGTTGTTCGCCATGAGAAGCGACGCGTTCGCCACGGCGAAAGCACCCTGCATGCAGCCGAAAACCAACGCATAGACGGCGACGAAGATCGTCATCTGCCGATTGCAGCGCGTTACCAGCCGACGGCGGCTGTCCTCAACAGACTGGGCACGCTCGCAGCCCTCTTTGCAATGAACGCCCCCCCCCCCGGACGGTTTTTTGCGCATCAAGATCATGCGCGCCCTTGCCCGAAGCTTCAACGTCGCAATCCGAGGCCGCCGACGCCTTCGCCAGCTTCTCCGCTTTCCCCGCCTTCGACGACTTCGCGGACTTCGCCAAACCGGCAAGGCGCTTCTCGCGCGCCAGCACCAAGCTCGACACAAACGGGGCAATGGCCGTTGCCACAGGCCCGACCGGCCACTGGAAACAGCAGATCAGAAAGGCCAACAGGGCGCCCGCCACCATGTCGATGGCGAAGGGGTTCGAGAAACGCTCGCCGCGCTTCTCCACGAAGCAATGCAGCCACAGGTACATGAGAAGCCCCTCGGAGAACCCCAAGAGAGCCACAACCGCAAGTTGAATCTGCTCGGAAAGCTGCGCGCTCACCACCGATGAATACACCGCGGAAACAACCAGGGCAAGCAAGCCGGCCAAGTAGACGGTCATCACCGAAGCCGAGCGCGCCGTGCCCCGCTTGCTGCGGAACCGCGCGAACAGCCAGATGCCGCCGAAGGTGACGGCAAGCGACAAGTACAGCACCAGCTGCCGCATATACAGGTAGCCGAACACGTCGCCGCTCGCCAAGTCGCCGAACACCGACGAGAACAGGACAAGATAGTGCCACGCCAACATAAGAACGAACCCTGCGTCAAGCAAAAGGTCGGCAACGCTCAATGCGCCGAACGCTACGCGCTCTTCGCCTACTGCGTCGTTACCGATTGTTGCCATATTCTCCCCCTCATCACGCTGATCGAGCGCCGGCCGAGCCCCTTTTAACACCTCAAGGGGTATATAGCCGTTAGTAGTATTTGAACTATTTTAGTACCAAACACAGTAAAGCGCACAAAAGTCTTGATGGTATTTGTTCTTGAAAGCATTTCTGAGAGAGGGGATACCATGAACGGGGAAACCAAAGCGCTCGAGCTTGACCCGAAGGACTTCAAGCTCAACGACTACGACAACCTGCGCATCACCATGCCGCAGAAGCCCGCCTTGAGCGAAGAAGACGTCGACGCGCAGCTCTTCGAATACGTGCTCAGCACGAACGGAGCTATAAAGTCAGTAAGCGAACTCGACGACGAGTGGGTAAGGCGCAACTTCGAGGGGCTCGAAACGCTCGACGACGTTCGCCAGGCCATCAAGGACGACTTCGACCGCGAGACGGAAATCGAATACAGCGACATCAAGTTCCACGCGTGCAGCGACGCGCTCGTCGAGCGTCTGGAAGGCGAGATCAACGAAGATGTGCTTGAGTCGAACGTCGAGGCGATGCGCCGCGCGAACGAGCAGCGCCTCGAGGCGATGAACATCTCGATGAACCAGTTCCTGCGGGAGGAGTCGCTCACCCCCGAGCAGTACGACCAGAAGCTGCGCGACGAAACCACCCACCAGCTTCGCCTGAACATGGCGCTCGACCTTCTGGCCGACGTCTTGGGTATGCAGGTGGGCAACCACGAGATCACGGAGTACCTCCAAACCAGCAACCCTCAGGCGTTTCTCGAGGAAATCCGCGAGAAGGGCATGGTTGAGCAGGCGCGCCGGGCGGCGGTTCGCGTGAAGACCATGCGCCGCGCCGTCGACACCGCCATCGTGAACGGCGCCGTCGAAACGCCGGAAAGCCGCGTGAAGGAGAAGATCGCCCGCCAGGCCAGCATGCAGCCCGACGAGGACATCGAGGTTCCCGACTTCGACCACCTTCCCTTGCCGGAAATCCACGACGACAACCCGTCTTGCTTGAACGTCTCAGACAACTAGCCAACGCTTGGAGGGGGATCCAACATGAAAGTAGAGAAGATTCGCGAGAAGGACGGGAAACTCGAGCTGCTCGTTGAGCTTTCCGTGGCCGAGGCGGCAAACGAGCTCCAGCGCGCCGCCGCGATCGAGATAGGCCGCAAGGGCTTCGACTACAACCAGCAAACCAGTGAGAAGTCGCCCGCCGACTTCCTTCGCGAGCAGCTCGGCGCCATAGAGGCGGCCTTCCTGCTCGACGAGGGGGTTATGCGTCACCGCGCCACGTTCGCGCTGACCGCGGCGATGGTCGACACCATCGGCACGCCCGTTTTCCGCTGCTCCGAGCACATCGAGGAGGGCAAGCCCTTCAAGTACCAGCTCGTCTGCGTGCCTGTGCCCGACTTCGAGCTCAGCGACTACGGCCCCGTGAGCATCACGGTTCCCTCGTCGACCGTCAAAGACGAGGAGATCGAGGCGGAGCTTCACCGCATGGCGCAAGCCGCGGCAACCACCGCAACCGACACGAGCCACGACGTGGTGCTCAAAGGCGACAAGGTGGAGCTCGCGCTTGAGACCACGCAGGACGGGAAGAAGATTCGCCCCCTGTGCGCCCCGAGCCGCGAGTACGCCACGGGAACGCTCACCATGCCCGACGACTTCGACGACGCCATCATCGGCATGAAGGTGGGCGAGACCAAAACCTTCACGTTCTGGGGCCCCGAAATGGAGCTCGACGCCGACGGCAAGCCCATCATGAAGGAGTACGAGACGACGGCTACGGTGAAGCGCATCTTGAGCGCCGTTGCGCCCGAGCTCGACGACAATTGGGCGAAAACGGTGAAGCCGGGCATCGAGACGCTCGCCGACCTGCGCAAAGAAGTCGAGAAGCGCCTTGCCGCCCAGCACGAGACCGAGTTTGAGCGCACAGCGGAAATGTTCGCCGGCAACGAACTGGCCAAGCGCCTGGAGGGCGAGATCACCGACCTGGTGTACGGCGTGGCCGTCAAGGAGGCGCGCGAGAACCTCGAGCGCCAACTGAAGAAGAACAACCTCACCATGGACGCCTACCTGCAGCAGGAGAACATGACGCAGGAGCAGCTGAACAACGCCCTGATGATCCAGGTGCGTACCCAGCTGACGAGGCAGTTTGCCCTGAACGCCTATGCGAAGCACCACGGGCTCGTGGCGACCGACCACGACCTCGACCTGTTCTTCGAGAGCATCGCGCCGGGCAAGGCGAACCTGGCCCACCAAGACTTCGACCGCGACGGACGCATATACGCCGCCCGCTGCGCGGCGCTGCGTTTGAAGGCGGCCCGCATGGCGGTGAAGGAAGCCCAGATCACGCGCCTTGGCGAATCTCAGCAAGCTGAATAAAGCGGCGCGTCGCAACGTATGATGCAAGCGCCGCCAACATCAGCGCCCCATCGCGTCGTGCCGAGCGCCGAGAGCGCGGGCGCGGGCACCGCCGCGAACGTGAGAAGCTTCGACAACCTGCGGGTTACCAGCTTCTCGTTCGCGGCGGCATGGCATCTGCTTGCCTTGTTCGCCGTCGTCCCCCAAAGCTCGACCATCGGCGTGCAGGGAGAGCCGCTTTCCTTGCGGCTTTCTTTGTACGCCTCCTCGGCGCTGATGTTCCTTTTGCTGGGAATACTGCTCAAGGCGCGCCCCACCCGCCATACCGCCGAAAGCGCCCTTACGCGGGCAGCGTTTGCGCCGAGCGCCTTCGCGTGCCTCGCCAGCGCGCTTGCGCTTATGTCGGCGTCTATGGGCCCGTCGCTTCAAGCCGCTTGCTTCTGCGTTCTCGGCGTTGCCGACGCCCTGTTCGTGACGTCTGCGCTGACCTTCCTCAGCACAAAAAGCACTTTCACCGAGCATTCTCGCAACATGACGATGAACGCCGTGCTTGGCGCTTTGATGGCGTTTTTCGTCATGTTTATCGTCGAGCCGCTTTCGTGGATTCTCCTTTGCCTGCTCCCGCTGGGGACGTACGCCATAAGCCGCATCGAGCAGCGCGGCGGCGAGAAGCAACGCGCGGTCGAGGCGGCAGAGATCGCGGAGACGGCAGGCGCGGCGAGTCGGGCGGCGGACGCGGCAGGGACAGCGAGTCGGGCGGCGGACGCGGCAGGCGCAGCGAGTCGGGCGGCCCAAACGGAAGAAGCTGCGGAAGACGCGAAACGCACAGAGGGCAAGCTGCACGGCGTCGCCTTCCACGCGCTCGTCTCGGGCTTGGCGTTCGGCCTGTGCCAAGGGGCGCTTGGCTTTAACGCCTTCGCGTCCGAAGGCTTGTCGTTTGCCGTCAGTTGCAGCTGGATACCCGTTGCCGGGCTTTTGGCCGCTTGGACGCTCTACCTTATATCCGAAGACCAGCTCAGAAGGCAGGGGTCGTCTGCCGTCGTGAGGCTGGGAACGTCGTTCATGCTTGCTGGCGTGTTCCTGGCCGTTTTCTCGCTGGCAGACGCCTCGTCGCTTCGCCCCGAGAGCGTCGAGGCCCTTGACATCGCGTCGGAGGCGCTTGCGCTCGCCGGCTGCTGCACGTTCGGGCTGGGCCTTCCCGCCATGCTGCTTCTCAGCAACGCCACGCGAGGCCGCGTCGCCTGCTTTTTCGGCATAAGCCACTTCTTCTGCTTCGGGGGCTTGGCGCTCGGCGTCCTCGGCGGATACCTTTTGACGGCGAACGACCCTGCAGGCGTCGAAAGCGCCGCGCTTTCCGTTGTTGGGGCCGCAGGCCTGCTCGCGTGCCTTGCGTCCATGCCGCTTTTCGACCGTCTTCTTCCCCACTTAGACGTGCAGGAGCCGAAGGTCGTCGAGCAGGCGGCCGAGGCCGAGGCCGAGGTTGAGCCTAAGGTTGAGCCCGCAGCCGCAACTGCGGCTGCGGCTACGACGACGCAAGCAAGCGCGAAAGAGGACGAAAGCGCGAGCGAAAGCACCAACAAACACACAGGTGAGCACGGGGACGTAGCGCTGTTCACCGGTTTAGTGAGCACAGGGACGCCCCCGTGCTCACCCAGCAGCAGCACCTCTTTCCCAACGGAGCCCAGCGCCATCAGCGACATCGCCTCCCCAACGGAGCCCAGCGCCACCGCCGACGATACCAGCGACGCCAACCCCTCCCCAGCAGAACCGCCTCGCAACGTCGTCTCGCCGACCGAGGCCATCGCGCGCGACTTCAACCTGTCGAGGCGCGAACATCAGGTGCTGTGCTACCTGTCGCACGGGCGCAACGCCGCCTTCATACAGCAGGAGCTCGATATTTCCATCTACACGGTGAAAACGCACATCGCGAACATCTACGGGAAGATCGGGGCGCACTCGATACAAGACGTCATCGACCTCGTCGAGGCGTACGGCGACTCCCCCGAAGCGCCCAATGCGCGCAAGGCGGCAGTAGCGGCCGACGCCAGCGCATCGCGGAAAGAGAAAACCTCGCCGAAAGGCTCGCTAAAACAGGAAAAAGCGCGGCACGACGTCGCGTAACCCCAGAGAAGGACACCTTATGAAAGAGTTCAAAACAGAAAGCAAGAAGATCCTCGATCTCGTTATCAACTCGATCTATTCGACGAAAGAGGTGTTTCTCCGCGAGCTTATCTCGAACGCGTCGGACTCGCTCGACAAGGTTGCGTTGAAGCGTGCCGAAGAGAGCGCGACGAGCGCAGGCGGCGCGGGCAACACCGCAGACAGCCCCGAGGAACTGTTCATCGAGCTGAGCTTCGACTACGACGCGCGAACCATCACGGTGAGCGACAACGGCATCGGCATGACCGCCGAGCAGCTTGAAACCGACCTCGGCACCATCGCCCATTCCTCGAGCCTTGAGGTAAAAAGCGCCGAAGAGGTCAAGGAGAACGAGGAAACCGACATCATCGGGCAGTTCGGCGTGGGCTTCTACTCCAGCTTCATGGTGGCAGACAACGTCACGGTCACGTCGCGTGCGTACGGCAGCGACGAGGCGAACCAGTGGTATTCCGACGGCATAGAGGGCTTCACCATTGAACCCGCCGCGCGCGAAAACCACGGCACCGACGTGGTGCTGCACCTGCGCAGCAACGACGCCGCCACCGACTACACCAAGTTCTTGAGCTACCCCGCCCTCGAAGAGCTGGTGAAGCGCTACAGCGACTACATTCGCTATCCCATCTACCTGGAAACCACGGGTCGGCGCGAGGTTCCGCGTCCTGCGGGGGCAAGGCGCTGGGAGCCCACGTTCGAGGAGTACACCGAGCGGCGCGTGCTGAACTCGATGGTGCCCATCTGGACGAAGCCGCGCGCCGAAGTTACCCAACAGGAGTACAACTCGTTCTACATGAACGAGTTCCAAGACCCCCATCCGCCGCTGCGCACCATCACCATGCACGCGCGGGGGTCGCACAGCTGCGACGTGCTGCTGTACATCCCCTCCGAGCCGTCGGGCGACTTCTACAGCCGCGACTACAAGAAGGGCCTGAAGCTGTACAGCTCGGGCGTGCTGATCGACGAGCAAAGCTCCGCGCTCATCCCGGAATACTTCGGCTTCGTGCGCGGCGTGGTGGACAGCCCCGACCTGTCGCTGAACCTGTCGCGCGAGGGCGCGCAGGACGACCCCTTCCTGCTCGACATAGCCAAGCAGATCGACAAGCGTCTGCAACACGAGCTCGACGTCATGCGCGACGAGGAACGCGACACCTACGTGGAGTTCTACTCCAACTTCGGCCGCACGTTCAAGTTCGCCATCTACGCCACGTTCGGCGCGCTCAACGAGCAGCTTGAGAATTACCTCATGTTCTTCACTGCGCTTAAAGACGAGCCGGTCACCCTGAAGGAATACCGCGAGGCCATGCCCGCCAACCAGCCGTGCCTGCTGTTCGCGTCGGGCAACGAGGCCGACAAGCTGGAGGCTTCGCCTTCGGTGAAGGCCGTCACCGACAAGGGCTTCGACGTTTTGCTGTGCAGCGAAAGCGTCGACGAGTTCTCGCTGATGACGCTGCGCGAGTACGCCGGCCTTCCCATCAAAAACGTCGCCTCGGACGACCTCGTTCTCGACGACGCGGACGACCTTGCCATGATGGAGCGCGTCGACGCCGAGAACGCCGAGCTTTTCAGCTTCATGCGCGATCTTTTGCCCTCCGACGTGGTTCAGGTGCGCTCAACGACGCGCCTGTCCTCCGTGCCCGCATGCATCACCGCGAAAGGGCCCGTCAGCCTCGGCATGGAGAAATACTTCACCTCGACCGGCGAGGAGTCGGGGCGGCCGCAGGTTCGCCATGCGCTTGAGGTCAACCCGACCCACCACGTCTTCGAGACGCTCAAGCAGGCGTTTGCCGACGGGGACCGCGACAAGGTGACGCGCTACGCGCACGTGCTCTACGGCCAGGCCATGCTCGCCGAGGGGCTGGAAATCAAGAACATGAAGGCATATTCGCAGGCCGTCTACTCGCTGATGTAGACGACTGTTGAACGCCGGAAGTACAGAAGAGAGGAACGAGAATGCAACATAGCACCATAGGCAACCTGGAAGTTTCGCGATTCGGCATGGGCACCAAGCGCCTGCCGCGCACCGACGTCACGCGCGTGGAGCGGCTTGACACCGACATTGCGCACGATATGCTTCAAGAGGCCCTCACCTGCGGAGTGAATCTGTTCGACACCGGGTATTCGCACCTCAAGGGGCAGTCGGAGTCGTTCCTGGGAGAAGAGCTCGCCCAGGCAGAGACGCGCACCTTCGTGCAGACGAGCTTTTTCGAGCTGGTCGACCCGCGCTTCGAGTACGTGTTCCAGAAGCAGCAGAAAAAGCTCGACCGCACCTGCATCGACCTGTACACCATAGAAGGCACGTGTGACCTCACCCGTATGCGCGACATCGACTCGGGTGCCGCCGACTTTCTGTTCGGCCGCAAGGAAGCCGGGGAGATTTCGCTTCTGGGCTTCTCTTCCGAGCTCAACGCGCAAAACCTGAAGGAGCACCTGAAGCTTTACCCGTGGGACTTCGTGCGTATGCGCGTGAACCTCTTCGACTGGTTCGAGAAGGGCGGGCGCGAGCAGTACGAGGTTGTGAGCGAGGCGGGGCTGCCCATCGTCGCGCACGCGTCTTTGGGCATGGGCCCGCGCGACCATTTGCGCCCCGAGGCCCTCGCCGTTTTGAAAGAGGCCGACGTCCAGCGCTCGGAGATCGAGTGGGCGCTGCGCTTCGTCAAGTCGCTCGAGAACGTGCGCGCCGTCACGTGCAACGTGTACTCCGCCGCCCAGCTGCGCGAGGACTGCGCCGTGTTCGACGACGACGAAACGCTGAGCGATCAGGAGTTCGAGCTGCTTGAGCGTGCTGCGGCGGCACAGAAAACGACGCCGCGCGGGAAGCGGCTCTAGCATGTCCTGGAACGTCGAGCAAATAACCGCTGTTGCCCTCGGCAGCGCGCGTGCCGACCACGCCGCCTTCGAAGCCATTGGCTTGGCCGAGATGAGCGACGCGTGTGTGCTCGACGTGGGCTGCCTCGACGGCTTCAACACGCACTTGAAGTTCGCGCCCTATCAAAACCTCGCGCGCATCGTAGGAATAGACCCGAACGCCGCCGCCATTGAACACGCGCGCTCCATCACCGACGACGCGCGTTTCCAATGGGAGGCTTCCGCCCTGCAAGACTTCCAAGCGCCCGAGGGCAGCTTCGACGTCGTTTACTTGAGCCACGTGTTTCAGCACCTGCCCGACAAGCCGGCCATGCTGGAACTGATGGCGCGGCTGTTGAAACCCGGCGGGTTTTTAGTCATAAAGACCGTCGACGACGCGATGAAAGTGTCCTCACCCGACCCCGACCGCCTGATGGCCGGCGTGCTGAGCCTTTACGACGAGTACGTGCGGCCCAATATGCCGCACACGCGCAACACCGACCGCTACAACGGCTCGAAGTGCTACAGCCTGCTGAAGCACGCGGGCTTCGCCGACGTGCGCATCGGCGTGTTCCACACCGACACCGCCGAGAAAACGGCGCAAGAGAAAGCCGCCCTGTTCGAGCGCATGACCTATTTCCGCAGGCACGTGCCCGAAAGCTGCGGCGCCGAGCCCCAAAGGCGCATGGACGACCTGCTGCAACGCTGGCGCGAGCTGTTCATGCGCGACGACTACTACTTCGACACTCCCACTATCATGGCGCTCGGCCGCAAGCCGCTTTCCGGCAGCGCGAATGCGGGCGAAGGTGGAGACGCGAATGCGGGCGTTGCGGCGGGCGCGGGCGAAGCCGGGGCATCGTGCGCAACGGCGAGCGCGAACGCGAGCGCAACGGCGGAGCGATTCGTCTACTGCGGCCCCTTCTTCGGCGAGCCGTGCCGCACTTTCGAACCCGCACGCGAGGGGCGCTGGACGTTCGCCCCCATGACCGAGGACGACCTGGGCGAGGTCATGCTCATCGAGCTTGCCGCATTCCCCGATCCGTGGACGCCCCTCGCCTACGCAACCGAGCTGAGGCACAACCCCTCGGCGCGCTACGTTGTGGCGCGCGACGAGAGCGGGGCGCTCAGCGGATATGTGGGCTGGTGGTACGCGCCCGACAGCGCCTCGATCGCGCACATTGCCGTAGCTGAGCACGCGCGACGGGGCGGGCTTGGCCGCGCGCTTCTCGAACGCGCCTGCAGCGAGGCCGCACGCGAGGGCAAGACGGCCATGCTGCTTCAAGTGCGCCGCAAAAACGACGGAGCGCGTGCTTTCTACCAAGCGCTGGGTTTCCAGCAAATCAGCGTGAGCGAGAACTACTACACAAACCCCGACGACGACGGAATCGTCATGGCACGGCAGCTGCGTTCCTTGCTATAAGCCTTTATTCGCCGCTAACAAGAGAAGAGAGCGCGCGGCAGGAACGTCGCGAAGCGAAAGGCAACCCACATACAAAACGAATGGCTTTCCTAATCGTGTTGTTTTTGATATATTGGTAACAAATATAGTTACCAATGGAGGTTATATGTCACGAACGATACCGAGAGGGCTCTCCAATGTGCTCGAAGCGCTTGAACTCGAGCGCCCGCAACTCGTAACAATGCCCCAACTTGCCAGCATATGCAACCAAGTTGGCATTCGCACGCCCACAAAAGTCGTCGCTTCTCGGCTGCGCGAGCGAGGATGGCTTCTAGCAACGCCACAACGCGGGGTATGGGAATTTGCACCCGCCGAACTGGCTGGCGCCTATTCGAGCGCCGATCCTTTGCTGCCTCTCAAAGCACTCGCAGCAGCACACCCCAACAAGAAGTTCTCCCTTGCCTCCCAGACGGCAGCGTGGGCTCTCGGCTTAGCGGACAGGATACCTGCAACGCTCGACGTGGCATTCGAGGAAACGCCATCACTCAGTGCGAAAGGCGTACGCGTCAGCGTTTACCGTCCCCATGTCCCAACCCTCCCGACAAAAGGGGTCACTTCGCTTGCTCCAGAAAGCATCATCGTCCATATGGCCCAACGTCCAAGCGCAATTCGTTCATGGCGGGGAGTCGCCGAATGGCTTCCAGATGTGGCATACGAGCTTACCGTCGAGAACGTGCTTAAGGAACTGGCGGACAGGCCTTGCGCAGTTGCCGCACGGACAGGCTATCTCTTGCAAGGCATGAGGCCCGATATCGCCCGAGCCATCATGGAAGCATACCCTCCCCACTCGAAAGTACGTTTCGGAACAGGTTCCGCGATCAGAAACGACGAACGGTGGCAGGTGTCCGATTCGATCCTGCCCTTCGATCCGCGCGAAATGGAGAAAGCGCTATGACCAAGGAATACAGCGTCAACATTCAACCAGGCCATATTGCACGCCACGCTCCAAGAAACGCCGGCGCCCAGGGGCGCGAAGCGGCCGTCGTGGACATCGCGCAAGACCTACTGCTACGTCAACTCCATGACGACGGGCTCCTTGAAGGCGTCGCCATCAAAGGTGGCACTGCGATACGAAAGCTCTACGCAGGCAACGAAGGGCGCTTCTCGCTCGATCTCGACTTCGCCGTTGCCGAAGTTGGGCAGGATCGCGACGAAGCGGCCCTTTCTTTTGCTGCCGCAGTCGACGGCCTGAAAGTGGCTCCTTTCGAATACGAGGTAAAGGAGCGTAGGGGCAAGTGGTCAGTAACGTTTTCAAGCCGATTCGTAGCAGAGTCTACCCTAGCGACAAAGCTTGACTTCTCGCCCGCACCTTGGCTTGAACCCACAAGACGCGGGTGGGTTTCCATGCCTATACACAATCGCTACGGAGGCCCTCTCCCTCAGATCAAAACCGTGAGACTCGAAGAGAACATCTCCGAGAAAATCGCCCGACTCAATCGCACAACCACCGCGCGAGATATGTATGACCTTGCATGGATATGCTCGCGACAACAACTCTGGAGCAAACTCGACAAAACTCTTATCCGTAGGCTGGCGATCCTTAAGATCTGGACGGACTCGCACGGCATGCATGCCGGCAATACGACTTGGGAGCCAGCACACACGAGGTCGGCTTTCAATCCAGAAGAATGGCTGCGGACGCGCGATGCCAAGGAGTTTGACATGGAGGACATAGGGGCACTCGCCGTTCCCGCGCCCAAGCCTGAGGAACTCTCCGAACGCGTGAGAGCTGGTTTCTCGTTTTTAGCCGAGCTTGACAGTCAGGAAGAGAAGCTCGCTCTGTCCGACCCACGTGACCGAGCCTTGGCAATTAAGCTTCTCAAAGAGCTTCCAGGAGGAAGGCTCAGCAAGGGCATACTTTACTAACATTGAGAAAGCGCTCTTCCGATATGCGTCCGCACCCCTATCTCTCGCAGGACAGCCAGCAAGTCCTCACCTGCAACTAAAACCACAGCGGCAAGCAGAAAGGTTGGCGCACGGCACAACCCGCTACGGAGCCAAGCATCCCAGCGGCACCACGAGCACCCCATCTTCGCGACAGTAGGCAGTTGCCGTGGCGGTGAGCACCATAAGGAAGGCTGGCAGCCCCTCGTGTTGAATGTCAATGCGGTTCGCTAGCTTTTTCAAGTGGGCCGCCGCCTCATCGACCTTGCCGCTTCCCATCTTCACCTCAACGAGCGCCCATCGCCCGTCGGGAAGAACCAGAACCGCGTCGGCTTCGAGCCCCGTTTTGTCGCGGTAGTGAAACACCGACCCGCGCATCGTCTCCATGTAAACACGCAGGTCGCGAACGCAGAGCGACTCGAACAGCAAGCCGAACGTGTTGAAGTCGCTAAGAAGCTTCTGGGGGGTGGCATGCAGCACGGCGGCGGCGATGGCCGGATCGGAGAAATGCCGGGTCGGGCTCGTTCGAACGGCGGTTTTCGACCGCAAGCGAGGATTCCACGCCTCAAGGTCCTCGGTCACGCAAGCACGGGAAAGTGCGTCTACGTAACTGGCAATCGTCGCATCCGAAGGCGCTTCGCCCTGCATATCCGCCGCGATGGTGGTGAGCGCCGCCTCGGAAGAAACGTTGCGCGCATACGAGCGCATGATGGCGCGCATCCATGTTGCATTGCGCTTGACGCCATCCATTTCCTCTATGTTCGCGTTGACAAGCTCGTCGACGTAAAGTCGGGCTTGGTCGAGAGCAACCTCGTTGTCGGACTCAAGAACCGCCTCGGGCCAACCGCCTCGGCATATTGCGAAGGCGTAGTCTTCCACATCAAGCTCAGCGAAGGCGGCAACGTCTTGAGAGCCCGTGAAAAGACCGCCCAGCGACACCGCGCCGGTCGATTCGCCCGACTCAAAAAGGGACATCGTTCGCATACGCAAAGGGGCGATGCGACCGACCCCCGAATGAGCCGGTTGCTTTTTCGGCGTGGAAGAGCCCGTCAGGATGAACCGCCCCTTGCCCTTCCCCCTGTCGACGGCGAAGCGCACGGCGTCCCACAGCTGCGGGGCCTCTTGCCATTCGTCGATAAGGCGCGGCTTTGGGCCCTCAAGAATTGCAGACGGCTTCATTTCCGCGAGGGCAAGCAGCGAGTCCCGTTGATCGGGGTCTTGCATGTACACTTGGCTCGCCGAGAAATGCTCGGCTGTCATGGTTTTACCGCACCATTTCGGACCTTTGACGTGGACGGCGCCCGACGTGCGCAACATGCGCTCGAGAGAGGAATCGATTACGCGAGGCAAATATCCGTTTTTCGGAAGTTGCGGAATCTTTCTTTTGCCCATCACGACCCCTTCATTCCCTAACAGCCTGCACCTTCTTGAGCGCCTTACGCCGCCGCTTGCAAACGTCGCCTAGCATCATTCTAACAT
>JAUNGO010000074.1 GCA_030524475.1 Eggerthellaceae bacterium
CGGGGCCCACCGCGCTCGGCACCGGCGCGACGTCCCGCGGTTGCGACAGCAACGGCGGAACTTCTTATTTCACTACAGCTTTCACCGCGCGGGCGCAGGCCACAGCGGCGAGAATCTTGCAGAAGTCGATCACCACGAACGGCGCGATGCACGCGAGGAACGCCGCCTCGGGCCCTACGCCCATGACGGGCATGAACTGCGCCCAGCCGCACAGATACGATATCGCCGTGAAGAGCACACCCGCCGCAATTTCAACGCCCGAGATGCGCACGAAGCGCACGAACTTCTGCACCGGCGAAAGCGCCGCCTCGGCCACGGGGTCGAGCGTCGCCCGCTTGCGGCTCACTTCCCAGTCGGTGCGCGAGCGCACCACGTGCAGCAGCAGCACCGCCGCCGCCACGCCGAACAGATACCCCCAAAGAAAACCGCCCGTCGGGCCGGCCAACACGCCAATGCCGCCGCGCATGCCCGAGAACACCGGCACGCCCACGGCGCCCAGCGCCAAGTAGCACACGATGGCCGCGATGGCCTCCTTCGGCGAAAGCACCACGATGGCGAACGTGATCGCGAACATCTGCAGCGTCACCGGCACAGGACCGATAGGCACCGTCACCCACGCCGACACCGCCATGATGGCAACCGTCAAGCCAACGAACGCAACCGAGCGGGCGCGCGACGTGCTGCGCGTGCGCAATTGAGCCTCTTCCACGATTTTCTCCTCACTGAAGCATCTTCTGTTGAATTGCGAAAGACCATTGTAGCGCTCCTGCGACTACCGGGTTTTGCGAGCACGTAAAATCACGCGCACTCTATGCGCCCGCGCCCACACACGACCGCGCACGGGTATGCAGTTCGCAACGCTACCCCAGCCCGCACTCTTTCGCGAGTACCTTCGCGCGCTAAGCGTTCGTCGCCAGCTCCCGCTCCATCTTCCGCAGACGGCTCATTTCCCACACCATGAAGCACGCCGTCACCGAGATCGACAGCGCATCGGCGCACGGCTGCGCAAAGTACAGCGCGTCGAGCCCGGTGAACTGCGGCGCGATGCTCGGCAGCAGCTCGGGCATGAACCAGATGATCGGGATCAAAAACACGATCTGGCGCGTGAGCGACAGGAAGATCGACTTCGCCGGCTGACCCGTGGCCTGGAAGTAGTTCGACGACACGATCTGGAAGCCCACAAGCGGCAGCGTGACGAACTGCACCTTCATGGCGAACACCGTGAACGCGTTGAGGTCGGCGTTGGTGATGCCGAAGGCGCTCACGATCGGCGTCGTGAACAGGTAGATGCACGCGAACACCGTCACGCAGATGGCGGTCGCGCCGATCACGCCGCATTTGTAGGCGCTGCGCACGCGCGCGATTTTGCGGGCGCCGTAGTTGTAGCCGAGCAACGGCTGAATGGCCGTGGCCACGCCGATCACGGGCATGACCGAGAACTGGGCGACGCGCTGCACCACGCCGATCGACGCCAGCGCGTTCTCCGCGCCGATCACCGTGAGCGCGCCGTATTTCACCAGCTGGTAGTTCAGGATGAAGTTGATGAGCGCCATGCCCGCCTGAATGGCGAAGCTGGGGAAACCGAGCGCCAAGATGCTGCCCATGAGGCGGCCGTCCGGGCGCATGCAGCGCAAGCGCAGGTGCATGGGCGCGTCCTTCACGCCGATGAAGTACCACAGCACCGCCACGCACGACAGCGCCTGGCCGCACAGCGACGCGAACGCGCTGCCCACGATGCCCCAGCCGAACAGCATCACGAAGAAGAAGTTGAACACCGCCGCCGACACCAGGCCGATCACCATGGTGACGAGCGCGCGCACCGGCGCCCCGCACGTGCGGATGAAGTTGTTCACGCCCATGCCGATGAACTGGAGCACGAAGCCGAAGCAGAGAATTTGGATGTAGATGCGCGCATAGGGACGCACGTCGTCGGTGGCACTGGATATGGTAAGCACCGCGTCGATGATGGTGGGGTTCGCCGCCGCCAGCGCCACGAGCGCGGAAATGACGAGCGACAGCGTGACCACGTTGCCAAGCGCACGCTCAGCTTCGTTACGCTTGCCCTCGCCCATGCGCAGCGCCGCCAGCGCGTTGCCGCCGTTGCCCACGAGCATCGCGAACGCCATGAACACGATGAGCATGGGGTTGGCCACCGTGATGGCCGAAAGCCCGATCTCGCCCATCGCGTTGCCGAGAAACACCGAGTTGATGATGGCGTACGACCCGTTCACCAGCATGCCGACAACCGACGGGATGGCGAACTCCACCACAAGCTTCGGGATCGACCCCGTGCCCATGCGCGCGACGCGGTCTTCCGATTTGCTTTTCTTTTCGAGGGTTTTCTGCTCGGGGGCTTCCTCGCGCTCGCCCTGTTCCATGCACATGCCTATTCTCTTCGTCGTTTTCCGTTGCATATTGTAGACACGAGCTCGAAGAGTGTCCACCAACATCGGAGAACGGTCGAGCCGAAAGGGGCACGAGGCAGACGCAAACACGGGAACGAAACCCTGTTCACCGTCAGCGCCAAGCCTCCTGTCATCTCGCCGAGAACGACCTCCACCAAGCCCCGAATTCGTCGGGGCCCACGATGCGAACGCCCAAGAAGGGGTAGTCCTTGATGTTGTTGGTAATAAGGATAGCGTCAACGTAAACGGCCGCCTCAAGAAACGGCTTGTCGTCGATATCGGGATAAACCAGCGCGGGAATGAATTTCGGCACGATCTCCTCGCCTACGCGCTCAACAAGGGAGAGCAGCGCGTCTGCTTCGCGGCTCAGACCGCGCCCCGTGACAAATGGTCGGTTGAGGACTTCGCGATACTCAGCCATCATCTGCGAGCTATAGCAGACAGAAAACAGCTGGTCGTTGCCGATAACGGTCTGCAAGCACGCGCGATTGGAGCCGCCAGGCTTCAACAGCGCCGCCGCAAGAACATTGGTGTCGAGAACGATATTGATCATAGCAATGCGCTTACGCGAGCATCTGGGCAGAACGCTCAGCGCGCACGCGTTCGCAATACTCGACTATTTGGTCAATCGACGGCTCGGGAAGCCCCGATGCAGCCAACTTCTCGTCGGCCGAGGCGAAAATCGAAGCAAGCTCGTCTGCGGGAGACTTTTCGTCGTACAGATCGGCCATAACAATGTCACGCAGGCCTTGGGACACACTCACCCCGCGTCGGGCGCATCGAGACTCCAAGTCGCGCCTCACACCAGGCTCAACCCTAAACTGAAGGATCTCCGTAGCGCTCATGATGTCCACCTTCCCGTCTTGCTGCGCATTGTATGACAAAATTGTACTACAGCAACGCGATGGCACCGTGCGAGAATTCGACTTCGGCACCAAAGCAACTTGCTCTCCTGCGTACGCGCGAAACTCGCTCAAGCTCAACCGCAAGCGCTTGCAACCTCGTCCAAAGACCGCTTGCGCAGCCACGCGTCCTGAACCATACTAGACAAAAGAAGATATGCGCGGCGAAAGGGAATCATATGAAAGTCACGGTGCTGATAGAAAATTCGACGCCGTCTGATCGTTTTTGCGCGAAGCATGGGCTCAGTCTTTTCCTGGAGGTCGAAGGCAGGAAAATCCTTTTCGACATGGGCCCCGACGATTCGTTCATAGCCAATGCCGCCGCGCTCGGCATCGACGTGGCCATGGCTGACATCGCCTTCATTTCCCACGGGCACTTCGACCACGGCGGCGGGCTTCCCGCTTACCTTGGGCTTTTGGATCGAACTGGAAGAAATGTACCGATATACCTTCGGAAAAATGCGTTCAAGGCGCATCGCGCCAATACACCACGCGGATTGAAGGACATTGGAATAGACGAAAGCATAGCTTCTGACCCCCGACTTCGTTTTGTCGGGAGCTGCGAAACGATCGACGATCAGCTTACCGTGATCTCGTCCATTGTTCCTGCAAGACTTGCCCCGAATTCCAATGCGGTGCTGCTTGAGGAAACCGAAAACGGCTTCGAGCAAGACCCCTTTGACCACGAGCTAAGCCTGCTCGTTCGCGAAGAAACAGGCGTCACGCTGATCACCGGTTGCTCCCATTGCGGCATCGTCAACATAATCGGGTGCGCAGAGTCGCATATCGGAGAACCGCTGCAAAATGTCGTTGCGGGGTTCCACCTCATGGATCCTTCGTCGGGATCGATTGAGGACACCCAGGTCACGAACGAGGTAGCGAAATTCCTTGCTGAGCGCCCTACTCGGTACTTCACGTTCCACTGCACGGGCCTCGCCGCTTACAGCTTGTTGCGCGACAAGCTCGGCGAGCGCGTAAACTACCTGTACACAGGCAGCAGCGTTTCGCTATAAGCTGATCGCACGCTCACCGCCAGCGGCAAGCGTAAGGGGCAAGGAGCGCGGCCTGAGTGGTTTGCGCTCGCCTTGCCCCAGACGGTCACCTGTTACTTCTCGTCCTCCTTGAGCCACCTTGCGAAGGTGCCTATGCTTATGCCGAGGTGGTCGGCGGCTTGCTTGCGGGTCATCTTTCCGCGCAGGTACTGGCGGCGCAGCGCGCGGTATTCGACGGGGCGTTCCTTTTTCGGGCGGCCGAACCGCACGCCGCGCGCTTTCGCCGACGCGATGCCCTCAGCCTGGCGTTGATGGATGCTCTCGCGCTCCACGTGCGCCACGTAGCTGAGCAGCTGCAGCACGATGTCGGCTATGAGCACACCCGTGATGCCGTCGTGCTCGCGGCGCGTGTCGAGCAGCGGCATGTCGAGCACCACCACGGCCACCGCGCGCTCCTGCGTGACGAGTCGCCATTGGGCAAGGATCTCGTCGTAGTTGCGGCCAAGGCGGTCAATCGACTTCACCACCAGCGTGTCGCCGGGCTCAAGCGCCTCGACGAGTCGATGCCACGCGGGGCGGTCGAAGTCCTTGCCGCTGGCCTTGTCGGCGAAGATGCCGTCGGGCGCGATGCCGAACTCGCGCAGCGCGTCGAGCTGCCGGTCGAGGTTTTGCTCGCGGCTCGAAACACGCGCGTAGCCGTAAGTTTGGGGGTTTGCCATAGTTGCTCGCTTTCTCTTTGCGACGTTCAATGCAAAGAGAAATCTAGAGCGAAGAAGGCAAAACGGGCCCGCTAGGGGCGCGCAAACGCTATGTGAGCCTCGCCGGACGAGACAGGAATCGGCGGCGTACCGGCGGCGCCGTCGGGCAGCACGAGCAAGCGGCCGTGCTCGTCGACGCCTTGGACGACCCCCTCCGCCATCGCGTCGCCGTCGAGGTTGACCACCGTCACGCGCCGGCCGGCAAGCGCCTCGTGCGCCGTGTACTCGGAAAGCAGCGCGGGGAAGCCCTTGGCACACCACGTTGTGTAGAGGTCGGCGAACGCGTCGAGCACCGCCTGGCGCACGGCGGGCACCGTGGGGAGAAGGCGCTCAGCCGCACCCCCGCGTTCAGCCAAATCGGCCACGTATGCAGGCACGTTCTTGCCGCCCGCTGCGGGCGCCGCGCCGCCTTCAGGCGCATACACGTTCACCCCAATGCCCACGCAAATGCCGCCCGCATGCGACTCAAGCGAGATACCCGCCAACTTGCGGAAAGGTAAAGAAAGAGAGACCGACGCGTTCGCAGAGCAAGAACCATGTTCTTGCCGATCAGGCGCAAAAGATTTGCGTTCTTGAGGCGGCAAAGGCACGGCCTTTGCCCTACGGTCGTCCTGCGAGAGGGTTCCCCCTTGCGGCGCCGAGTTCGAAACGTCACTGGTCGTTCGTAACGTCAGCGAGCGGGGCCGAGGTGCCCCAGATTGCCCCGCCGCAGGGCCAAGTTGGCTTTCGCCAACGCCGAGCCCTGCACAAGGGGCAAGGTGGGGTGCCTCGGCCCCGCGCAGCGTCGAGCATTCCGTCGTTGCGTCAGCAACGACGGAATAAACAACATCGTTGGGCCATTTTATGCGCACGTTTTCCGCCGTCTCGGGTGCCGCGAACCGCGCGATGGCGCGACGCACGGCCATGCCCGTCACCAGGCTTAACGTGGGCAGCTGCGCCAACGGCACCTGCGGGCGCAGCAAAAGCGACACGTACATGCCGCCCGCTGGGCTTTGCCAGCTGCGGCCTTGCCGCCCGTAGCCCGCCGTCTGCACCAGCGCGCCGACCGCCAAGCCCTCGGGCTCGCCCTCCTCGATGGCACGTTTCACCACGTCGTTGGTGGACGTAACCTCATCATATGTTTGCAAGCGAAACCGAAGGGGATGCGGCGAAAGCTTGGGTGAACACGGGGACGCAGCCCCACTCGCTGAACCGGCGAACAGGGCTGCGTCCCCGTGCTCGCCTTCGCCCCCATTACCCACGATCACAGCTTCCACGCCCGCCCAACGCGCTTCTCCTCGGGGACGCTGTCGACGGGCGTGCCATCGGCCAGCACGTGCCCCGGCAAAATCTCAAGCAGGGGCTTCACCACGAAATCGCGCTCGCACACGCGCGGGTGCGGCAACGTGAGGTCGTCGGTCGAGAACGCGTACATCTGGTAATCCAAGATGTCGATGTCGAGCGTGCGCGGGCCGTTTTCCACCTCGCGCACGCGACCGAGACTGTTCTCGATGGCGTGCAGGTAGTCTAAAAGCTCGCGCGGCGGCACACCGGTGCGCAGCAACACCACCGTATTCACAAAGTCGTCTTGATCCTCCAAGTAGGCCGCCTTGCTGCCGTAGAAGCCGGCGATGTCGATGATCTGCGAGTCGGGCAGCATACACAACTCCCCTACCGCGTGGTTCAGCTGCGCGATCTTACCTTCCGTCTCCTCGCCGGGGTTTGCCACCAGCGCCACGTTCGCGCCCAAACCCAGCAGCACATAGGGACGCAGGTCCGCCAGCCCCTCGGCCGTCTTCGCCACGTTGTGCGTGCGCACCACGCCCGCACCCAGCTCGCACGCCAAAAGCGCCTCGGCGGCCGACGCCACGTCGCGCTCCTTCGGGTCGTCGATGTGGTAGGCGTAGCCCACGTAGCTCTTGCGCGACGGCGCGGCCAGCACCGGGTAGCCCAGGTGCACCAGCTCGTGCAGGTTGCGCATGAGCTCGATCGTTTGCTTGGGAGTTTTGCCGAAGCCGGGGCCTGGGTCGACGCAGAGCCGCTCGCGCGCGATGCCCGCCGCCTCAAGCTCCACGCAGCGGTCGCGCAGGTAGTCGCGCACCTCGGTCACCACATCAGCGTAGACGGGATCGTCTTGCATGGTGGCAGGCTCGCCCTTCATGTGCATGACCACGCAGCCCGCGTCACAAGAGCGCGCCACCTCAACCATGGCCGGGTCGCGAAAGCCCGACACGTCGTTGATGATCGAGGCGCCCGCCGCCACGGCGCGCTCCGCCACGCTCGCATGCCGCGTGTCGATCGACACGCACACGCCGCGCGCCGCCAACTCCTTGACGGCGGCCGCCACGCGCTCCCATTCCTCGTCGGGCGTCACCGGGGCAGAACCCGGGCGCGTCGACTCGCCGCCCACGTCGATGATGGCCGCGCCTTCCGCAATCATCTGCTCGGCATGAGCTACCGCCGCGTCGAAGTCGGCGAACTCGCCGCCGTCGGAAAACGAGTCGGGCGTCATGTTGAGGATGCCCATGATAACGGGCTTCGAGGTGTCGAAGTCAAACGTGCCGCAATGCCAAATCATGCAAGGCCTTCCTTCATAAGGTGCGATATGACAAACGACCTGTCCCCTTGTCACATC
>JAUNGO010000075.1 GCA_030524475.1 Eggerthellaceae bacterium
TTCGGGCAATCGATGGAAATCTAGACTTCCGTGTCTACGAAGACCTTAGCAGCAAGGGCGCAAGCTGCGCGTTCGTGTGGGCTTCACAGCTGTCCGCAGCGGTTTTTCAGCGTGCAGCCCTATGCGTCCGCTCGAAGGCGCGCAGGTGCGCTTGGATGCGCGACTTCGCCTCGGTCCAGCTTGCGTTTTGCATGAGCAGCAGGAACACGGGGCCGTGAAACTCGTATGCCGCGAGGCGCGTGTTGCACCGCTCGAACAGGCCGTCGGCAACCATGCGATCGAACAGGGCGGTTTGCAGGTCGAGCGGCTGATCGATGAATATGCGTTGGAAAAGCTGCCCCGCGCGCTCGCTTTCGAACTGGTTGACGACGAGCATCTTGCGCAGGCAAATAAGCTCGGCGTCGGCGAAGAAGGGGCGGTAACTGTCGAGGACGACGCGTGAGAGGTCGTCGGCGTCGCGCGTGAGGTAGGCGCGGGGGTTGTCGCTCGCCTCGAAAAGCGCGTCGTCGGCGTGCAGCGTTTCCTGCAGGTGGGAAAGCGCCCGCTCGATGATCGCGTTGAAGATCTCCTGCTTGCTGCCGAAGTGGCTGTAAATCGACGCGTCCTTGATGCCGACCTTCGCGGCGATGTCCTTCGTCGTTGTTGCCTTGAACCCGCGCTCGGCGAAAAGTTCCATCGATGCATCGAGCAGTCTGTCGCGCGTTGTTCGCGACGTGCTTCTGTAGTTGCTTGCCCCTGCTATGCCTTGCTCCTATTCGCTTATTACCTAGTGTTCGCTAGTTTATACCATAAAACTAGCAATCACTAGGCAAATAGAGAAATTAGCAGGGAAAACGATAAAGACTTGGTTAAAAAAATGCATCTATCGTCAAGCGAGCAACTGCTAGGAATGCGACAAAAAGCGAAGGGTCTTGGCCGTTTAGGCGCAAGACCCTTCAGGAAACGGGGAAAGACTATTGTCCGATCAAGACTTACAGCGTCATCATCAGCATCGACGGGTTGCTCGCGGCAATCGCAGCGGCGTCCACCGCATCAAGAATCTGGATGCAGTTTGCTTGGCAGGTTTGCACGCACATGGGCAGCTTTCCCTCCGCCATGCGGTCGGCGCAGAGGTTGCACTGATGCGTCAGCAGCGGGAAGTACGTGTACTCCCACGTGCCGTTCGCCTTCTGAAACGGCCCCACCTGTTCCAGCTTGATGCCATATTGTTCTTCCGTCAGGTCGTTTTTCACCTTACAGGCTACCTCGCAGGAGTGGCAGCCGGTGCACCAACGGTAGTTCAGCAGCAGCGCTTTCGCCATGCTACTCACCTTCCTTCACGGGGTAGATCTTACAGAGGATGCACTTGTAGTTGGCTCCGATGCCCATCTTTCCGCCGCTCCACGAGATCAGGTTGTTGATGTTGAGCTCGTTCACGTCGTAGAGGTTCTCGGGGTCGGCCTCGGGTCGCCACCAGCCGTGGTCGGTCGACGCCACGCGCTCGTCCATGCCTGGCGCCAGCGCAACGATGCGCTTGGCCCGCGCCGTGCGCCCGGTGTCGCCCACAGGGCCTTCCACCCAGCACCACTCGCCCTCGTGCACGCCGAACTTCTCGGCGGCGGCGGGGTGCAGTTCGATGGTCGGCTCGGGGTGGATGGGACGCAGGTGCGCGCCCTGGCGGTTCTCCGAGTGGAACGTGTTGTGCTGCCGCGCGCCCGTGGTTAGCACCAGGGGGTACTCCTTGCTCAGCTCGGGCTGCGAATAGGGCGTCATGGGCGGCTCGACGTAGTGCGGTAGCGGGTCGAAGCCCATGAACTCGAGGCCGGTCGAGTAAAGCTCAACGCGTCCCGTGCCCGTCGGGAAGCCCACGCTCCCGTCGGGGCGAATCAGCCCCTTCTCGTGCTTGTTGTACTCGAAGGGAAGGTAGACCGGCGCCGTCTCGCGCACGCCTTCGAAGTCCATGCCCGTCTCGGCCAGGATGCTGGAGAACATCTCCTCGACCGTTTCCCACGGCCACGCCTCGGCGTTCCAGCGGCGTCCCAGCTCCAGGTTGATCTCCATGTCGCTGCGGGCCTCGCCGCGGGGCTCTACCGCCTTGTTGATGGTCTCGCCGCGCTGGGTGCCGTCGCCGCAGCGGATGCCGTTGCGCTCGGGGTAGGTGGTCACCGGCAAAAACAGGTCGCCGAAGGCCATGGCGGTGGGCGTCATGAACAGGTCGACCACCACGTTGAACTCCAGGTTGTTGAACGCCTCCATGGTGAGCTTGTTGTCCACCGCGCCGCAGGCTATCTGGTTGACGGTTTGCAGCCACGACGCCTTTACGGGGTAGTCCTCGGGCTGGTCGATCATGTGTTGAATCATGGTGCCCAGGTGCGACACCTGAAGCCCAAACTTGTACACCAAGTAGTCGTTGGCGCCGATGCGCTTCTCCTCGGCCTCGAAGGGCAGAAGTTCGCGACCCCACCCGGTGATGTACTTCAGCAACTCGGGCCCGACGACGTTGCTGCCGGGCTTTTCCAGGTTGCCCGTGATGGCGAACAGGTCGAGCACCGCCCGCGCGCCGTCCACGCAGTCCTCGCGCTGGTCGAGCGCCACGCCCCATTGCAGAAGCGCCGGGCCGTTTTCCGCGATGAGGTGCGCGGCCGCCGTGATGTCCTCGGGCGCCACCCAGGTGACCTCCGCGGTCTTCTCCAGCGTCCACTCGGCGCACACTTCGGCGTACTCGTCGAACCCGTAGCACCAGCGATCCACGAAGTCCTGATCGTAGAGGCCCTCCTTGATCATGGCGTTTGCGATGCCCAGCGCCAGCGCGTGGTCGGAGCCGGGTCGCACGCGGCACCACACGTCGGCGTGCGCCGCGAGCCACGTGAGGCGCGGGTCGACCACCAGCAGCTTCGCGCCGCGCTGCAGCACGTCGGTCACCCAGTGGCCGTAGGCGCCGTCGGAGTTCGCCACCACGGGGTTGTTGCCCCACACGACCACCACGCCCGGGCACTCCCACGCGGGGTTGTCGTAGCGGTCGATGAACTGCTGCGAGTAGTCGCCGACCATGAAAAGGCCGCTCGTCATGGTGCTGGCGAAGATGCGCGGGCCGAAGCACGACACGTTGGAAAGCGAGAACGAGTAGTTGGGGCTGCCGAACGACCAGGCCAGGCGGCTGATGTAGGCGGCGATGTCGCGGCCGGTGCCCTGCAAAAACACGACGCTTTCCGGGCCGTACTGCTCCTTGTACTCGTTGAACCGCCGCTCCACGGTGTCGAGCGCCTCGTCCCAGCTGATGCGCTCCCACGTGTTCTTGCCGCGGTTCTCGCGCGCACGCTTCATGGGGTAAAGCACGCGGTCTTTATGGTTCACGAAGTCGGTGACGGCGGCGCAACGGGGGCAAAGGCGCCCCTGGTTGTAGGGGTTTTCCGGGTCGCCTTCCACGTGGTCGACCACGCCGTCCTTGCTGTAGACGAGCACGCCGCACCCCAGGTGGCAGCCAGGCGCCGACCAGGCGCTGCCGCGCGTGACCGTGAAGCCGTCCTCCTCGTACTGCCAGGGCTTGTCGTGGTCGAAGTAGTTCATGCCGCGCTCGTTTTGCTTGGCGTCCTCCTTGTCGATGACGTCGCGGGGAAGGAGCGTGGGGCTGATGTTCTCTTTGCCCATGGGTTTTCCTCTCTCGTCGGCTCGCCGCTTACCAGAGTTCCTTCGACTTCATGGGCAAAACGCCGATGCGCGCCTTGGCCACTCCGTCGATGAGCCCGTCGTGGATGCGGCCCTCGGCCACGCTTTCCATGGTTCCCAAAAACGTGGTGATGGCGCAGTCGCAGCTGTAGTTGCCGTCGTCGTCGATCTTCCCGTTGTGGATGGGCGCCGTGGAGCCGAGCACCGTGAACTCGCCCTCGAAGGTGCCGTCGCCCTTGCGGTCGATGGTGAACGTGCAGGGTTTCTTCCCCATGGGGATCTTGATGATCGCCTCGTACGTCTCCGTTGCCATGAACCTCTCCTTTTCACTCGTCTCTTACGTGACATCTGTCACGAATATGGTTATCATGACAAGGAAAGGGTGCGCATGTAAGGCGCAGAAACCGCGATGCGCCACCTATGTGACAGAAACGGGAAATTGTCTCACGACGGCGCGAGGAGGCTGCTCATGGACATAAGGGCTGAGCGTACCAGGTCGATGCTCAAAGGCGCCTTGGAGGAGCTTTTGGAGGAGAAGCCGATCGAGGATATATCCGTGAGCGAGCTGTGCGGGCGCTCCACCGTGCGTCGCGCCACGTTCTACCGCCACTTCGACGACAAGTACGCCTTCATCGAGTGGTATCTGACCACGCTGACCGATCGGTTCCTGGAGGAGATTGGTGTGCCAGCTGAGGACATGGGACTTCGGGAATACGTGGAAACGATGCACCGCAAGCTGATCGTTTTTTTGGGGGAGCACCGCAGCTGGTTCATGAGGACGATGGGCCGCGGCGCGGTGGCCGGCTCTCTCGACATGATCATGGGGGAGATCGCGGTGGGCGTGGCGGCGAAGGTTGCCGAGGAGGTTGAGGCGGGGCGCGTCGATTCTGCCGTGGACTCCGAGTTCGTGAGCCTGTTTTACGCCGGTGGCATGGTGCACACGCTCAGGCGGTGGATGCTTACGGGGGAGCCGTTCCCGACGGACAAGATCGTTGCGGAGTCCACCGAGTTCCTCATGCGCTACCTGGGGCAATGATCAGGGTAAGAGGCTTGCCCCCTTGTCACTAACGGTCTGCTCCCTTTGTCCTCTTGTCATGCCTGTATGACAAACGACCTGTCCCTTTGTCATGCCGCTTTGTTCAATGCTTCCATGACAGCGGATACTCAAAAAGGAAAAGAAGATTGCTATCTCTGTGGGGATAGTTTTGGAGAAAGCCCAGCAGAAACGGGTCTTCGAGTGTTTTGCCCACGCGCTGATTGCGCTTGCTGGCGTCAACTGCAAGGTGGCTGCACTGGGTGCGGCGGCGTTTCTTCAAAAAATTCAACCCCTCTGTCAAGTTTCGCGATCTTCAATCGTATTAAGGGTAGCAACGTTGCGAGGGCGCGCGCCGATGAAGGCGTTGCGCGTACAATGGAAAACGACGAAGGAGGTGCACCTATGGCTTTTAGGACGGGTCGCGCGGCGGGGCGCAAGCTGCGGCGCGGCGGCAATGAGGCGACGTGCGAGGACGCTGCCGACTTGCGCGCCCGGCGGCTTGTGGACGCTTACGCCGACCTTATTCTGCGCGTTAGCTACACGTATTTGCGCTCGACGCAGGATGCCGAGGACATCTGCCAAACGGTGCTTTTGAAACTTACGTGCGAGCAGCATGTGTTCGAGTCCATCGATCACGAGCGCGCTTGGGTGGTTCGTGCGACCATTAATGCCAGTAAGGACGTGCTGCGCGGGGCGTATCGGCGTACGTCGGTGGCGCTCGATGCGGCTAGGAACGCGCCCGACCCCGCAAGCACGCCTGACATGCCGCAAGGCTCGGACGTGCTTGATGCCGTGATGCTGCTGGGGGAGAAGTACCGCGAGGCGGTTTACCTGCATTACTACGAAGGCTACTCCATCCAAGAAATCGCGGACATTACGGGCCGCAGCGCGGCTGCCGTGGGGGCGCATCTAAGCCGTGGGCGCGCGAAGCTGCGCGAAGTGTTGGGAGACGCCGCGCAGCGAGTTGACGACGAGTTGGGACCGCGTGTCGAACCCGTTGGCGCGTCACATGGCGAGCCGCCCGCAACGCCGTGCGGTGCGCACTCGGCGCCTGAGCCGCACGGTTCGACCACATCGAGAGCGCATATACTTCGCACCCTTCCTTCTTTATGAACAGGAGAGCATCATGGATAAGACATTCACGCAGGCTCTGGACGGTTTAAGGTTCACCGACGAGGCGAAAGAACGCATGAGCGCCAACCTTGCCGCCGCAGCGGCGGGCCAGAGGCAAGCCAAGGTAACGACGGGCCGTGCCGCTCGCCGCGCGGCGAGAAACCCGTGGCGCTTCGCTGCCGCCGCAAGCCTTACCGCCGCGCTGGTGCTGGGCGCGGGCGGAGCAGCGTACGCAAGCGGGACGCTGGTGAGCGTAGCTGACGCGCTGGACGATCTGTTCAACGGCGCGCCTGCGAACACGGAGGTCGTGGACAAGATTGGGCGCCCCATCGGCGTGTCGAGCAGCAGCGGAGGCGTTACCGTCACGGCCGATGCCATCATCGGCGACCGATCGAACTACGCCATTGTTTTCAGCGTCGCCAAAGACGACGGCACGGCGTTTGATGTGCAGCCGAACGAGAACGGCACGCTGCCGCTGATGTTCACTGGCTCCGACGACGTGCGTGTCGACGGCGCGAGCGGCGCAGCGGGAGGGTCGTACTTCTACGACACGGACCCGACGGACAACGCCGTTCAGTACGTGCAGAAGATTTCTGTCGGAATGGACGGTGCCGGCGACGCCCTCATCGGCAAGACGGCTCGCGTGGATTTCTCCGAGTTGAGCCTGATGGGCGAGGGGTCTACTGAGGTTGTTGCACAAGGCGACTGGAAGATGAAGTTTACAATCGACTACGAGGACACCTCGGTTGACGTGTCCGCAGGGTTCGCGGCCGACCTGGACGGCATGAAAATTGACGTGAGCAACGTCGTCGTGTCACCCATCGCCGTCTCGGTGAACTACCTGGCGCACGGCACGCTGGAGACGACCAGTGCAAGCGGCAAGATGAGCGACGAGGATTCCGCGAGGATGGACGCCTTTTTCGGCCTGCCGGTGCTCATCACCTTGTCCGACGGTACTGTGATCGACGCTACGGATAGCGCTGCGGCGTCGAGAGAAAACGGCGACGGCACCACCAGCGTGCGCAAGTCGTTGGTGTTCGACCGCTTCGTAAGCGTCGACGACATCGCGAGCATTACCGTCGCCGGCAACGAGGTGTGGGCGCGATAGCGCCAAGCGAAAGCGAACGCTGGACGCAGCGGATTCGCGCTCCCGCGTTCATCGCTGCACGGCGTAGCCCGATCGCAACGAGGTATAATCTCCCCATCAGAGATGAAAACACAGTCCCCGTCGGGTAGTCGTGGGCGCGCGGAAGTTCCGCATCAGTAACCTGCCTCCTTGGTCGTCCCTTCTCTGCATGGTTCATCAACATAAAGGAGGATCCAGCCATGCAAATCAGCGTGTCGTCCACCCTGACCGTGTATCACGACGGTCAGTTTTGGGTAGGGCTTGTCGAGCACGTCGAGGACGGCAAGATGGGCGTCGCCCGCATCGTGTTCGGCGCGGAGCCGTCCGATGAGGAGGTTCTGCAGTTCGTGGCGCGCCGTTGGGAAAAGCTGGCGTTTTTTGGGAGCGAGGAGCCGGGCGAGTCCAAGCTTGCGCGAAACCCTAAGCGACGTCAGCGGGAGGCGGCGAAGGCGCTCGCGAGGCCGGCCGTGGGCGCCAAGGCGCAGCGGGCGCTCTCGGAGCAGCGTGAGGCGGCGAAGCAAAGCGTGGCCAGCGAAAGAAGCAGAAGGCGCGCGGAAGAAGCCGAAGCGCGCTTCGCACAGCGTCAGGAGAAACGCAGGCAAAAACATCGCGGGCATTAGTGCGTGCTGCGTGGGGTGCCCCTCCGCGTGGAAACTTGACAAGTGAATTGCTGCTAAGGTCTTCGTAGACACGGAAGTCTAGATTTCCATCGATTGCCCGA
>JAUNGO010000076.1 GCA_030524475.1 Eggerthellaceae bacterium
GACGCCGGCGCACGCCCCGCAGGGTTGCTCCTATGCCGATGGGGCTGGCGCGGCGCCGCGCCGCAGCAGCAGGGTGCGGCTCCGGGTGCTCGCGCGGCGCAGCAGCGGCAGGGCGCGCCGCGCGTTGGCGCTGACAGGTCGGCTGCTGACGGTCGCGCGGCTGGCGCGCAAGGTGCGCCGAGCGCTTCGCAAGAGGGGTCTGCACGCGGGCGGTCGCGGCGTGAGCCTGCTCGCGAGCGGGCTCGCCGAGGCGAGCCGGTGATTCCGCGCGGCGTGGATCGAACGGCGCAGGCTCAGCCCCAAAGGCAAGCGGCGGGGCGCTCGCGCGCGGCCAAGGAGAGCCGCCAGCCTGTTCCGAGCGCGCAAGCCCAGCAAGCGGCGCACGCGGTGCGCGAGGGGTTTGACGCTGCGGCTTCGTCGCGCGTGGCGGTTGCCGAGGAAGAAGCGCGCCGCGCTGCCGAGCGCGCCGCGCGGCAGCAACGCATGGCGGCGCGTCGGGCGGCGCGGCAGCAGGGCGTTGCCCGGCAGCAAGCGCCCGCAAACGCAAGGGAGCCGCAGGCGCAGTCGGGCGTCGCGCAAGAGCCAGCCGTCCGAGGTCGCCACGCGAAATAGAGGTGTTCACCCACCAACACGTGACAAGGGGACAGGTCGTTTGTCACATTGGAAAAGCCATTCGTTCCCTTACGTTCTGTCAATGTGACAAACGACCTGTCCCCTTGTCACGCTGCAAAGCCCCGAGTGTTCCACGTGAAACGCTCGGGGCTTTTGCTTTAGACGCCTCGTGAAAGGGCTACTTCCGCTGCTCCTCGGCGGCGATGGCGTGGATGATGTTGCGGCGGCTCAACGCGCCCACCAGCTTGCCGCCCTCGTCAACCACGGGCATCTTCTTGATGCGCTTGGTGGCGAGCACGTGGCATGCCTCGTCGATGGGCGTGTCGGGCGTGGTCGATATCACGCGCTTGGTGGCCATGCTCATGACGTTCAGGTTGAGCAGGTCGCCCAGGCGCTCGCGCACCTGCGCGTCGTCGACCAAGTTGTACAGGTTAAGCGACGCGTCGAACATCGACATATCGTGTTTGCCCAGGTAGTTCGCCACATCGCCGTCGCTTACGAAGCCGACCAGCTTGTAGCTCTCGTCCACCACGGGCACGCCGCTCGTGTCGGTTTCCGCCATGATCAGCACGACGTCGCGCATGGTGGCGGCGGTCGACACGTACACCGGGTGCAGGTTCATGGCGTCGCGCACGAAGATGTCGTTGCCGGCTGCGGCATCCGCCGCCGAGCGCCCGTCCGTTGCGCTTGTCGCGTCTTGCGCTCCCGCCGCTTCGGCGTTCGCGCGTCCTGCGGCACGTGCGCTCCCTTCGGCGCTCGCCGCGTCGATGCCCTTCGCGGCCGCAGCTTCAACGGTGCTCGCCCCTGCAGAAGCGCTCGCCCCCGCAGCAATGTTCGCTGCTCCCGGGCTTGCTTTCGTCGCCTTCTTCGTGTCGCGCGCCAGCACCACGACGACAACGGCGGCCACCAGCACGAGCCCCGCCGTCGTCGAAAACGCGATGTGCTCGCCCATGTAGGCTTGCTCGGTGGCGCTCGCGGCAGGCGCGGCGAACGGCCCCAGCGCCGAGAGCGACACCAGCATGGCGGTGCCGAACGAGGCCGCCACCTGGTTCAACGTGTTCGACAGACCTTGCGCATGCTGCAGTACGCTGTTGTCGAGCGAGTTCAAGCCCCACGTGTTCAGCGGCGTCATGGCGAACTGTAAACCCATCGTGAGGATGGTGTAGGCCGCCGCCACGGCAACGATGGGCGTGTCGATGCCCAGCAGCACCAGCCCCGCCGCGCCGCACAGCGTGACCACCATGCCGGGGATAACCACGCGGCGCACGCCGTAGCGGTCGAACAGGCGGCCGGCCACCAGGCCCAAAAACGCGCCGATGACGGCGCCGGGCAGCATGGCGAGGCCCGACACGGTGGCGCTGTGGCCGAGCGTGCCCTGAATGTAGAGCGGCGTGATCACGCCCGTGCCCATGAGCGCGGCCTCGATGATGACGATCACGCACACGGCCGTGGCGTACGGCTTTGCGCTCAGGATGGACACCTTTAGCATGGGCACCTCAAGGCGCAGCTGCCGGCGCACGTACAGCGCCAACAGCACGATGCCGATCGCGATAAGCGCGCCCGTGACCAGCAAATTGTCGCTCGACGTGAACGACGAGAGGCCGTACAACAGGCACACCAGGCCCACCGAGCTCAAAAGCACCGACAGCTTGTCGAAGGTGGTGCGCTCGAAGTCGCCGTAGTTCTTCAGCACGACGAAGGCCGCCACCAGTACCAGCGCCGAAAGCGCCGTCACGATGAAGAACAGCGCGCGCCAGCCCACCGAGTCGACCAACAGACCCGAAACGCTCGGGCCGATGGCGGGCGCGAACCCGATGATGAGGCCGATGACGCCCATGGCGCTGCCGCGCTTCTCGCGCGGGAAGATGAGCAGGATAACCGTGAACACCATCGGCATGACCATGCCCGTGCACGCCGCTTGCAGCATACGCCCCGCCAACAGGAACGGAAACGCCGGCGAAAGCGCGGCAAGGAGGCTGCCCGCCGTGAACAGGACGAAGCCCGAGATGTAGAGTTGGCGGGTGGTGAAGCGCCCGATCAGGTAGGCGGAAAGCGGAATGATAACCGCCTCCACCAGCGAGTAGCCCGACGTGAGCCACTGCACCGTGGTGGCGTCGACGGAGAGGCTCGCCATGATGGCGGGCAGCGCCGGCGAAAGCAGCGTTTGGTTGAGAACGGCCAGCAGCGTGCCCGAAAGCAGCACCGCGACCATGATGAATTGCTGACGTGTGATTCCCATGCTCGTTCCCCCTGTGTGCGTATGCAGCGTGATTTTCTTCCTTGAGCGGTGGCGTACTCTAACAGAGCCTGCGGAGAAGCGTAAGCAGATTCATACGACGAACATCATGTGTTCGCTCTTGTTACGCTCCCAGGTGCAGCGTGATGGTGAAGCGGTTGCCGTCGAGCGCTGCGGAAAGCCGCATACCCATGCTTTCCGCCATCTTCGCCGCAACGGCCAGCCCGAGCCCCGAGCCGCCGGTTGTGCGCGCGGCGTCGGCGCGGTAGAAGCGGTCGAACAGCTGGTCGGCGTCGAGGGTTGCGGCGGTTTTGTCGCTCACGCCGTTGGTGAAGGCGATGGCGTCGTCGACTTGCGTAACCTCGAGCGCCGTCGTTCCGTGGCGCAGCGCGTTGCTGACAAGGTTGTCGAAGATGCGCGCGAGGGCGTCCTCGTTCGCTTCGACGGCAAGGGCTTCGTCGGCGAAGGTGCAGGCAGGCTCCCACCCGCGCTGCTCGAAGGCGGGGTAGTGGCCTACGAGCACGTCGGCTAGCACGGGCAGCACCGCCACGCGCGTGAGTGCCAGCTCGGCGTCGGGGTCGTTGGCGCGCGTGTAGGCGAACAGCTGGTTGAGCAGCGCGCTCATGTCGTCGAGGCGCGCGTCGGCCGAGGCGAGGTAGCGTTTGAGGGTGCTGCGGTCGATCGGCGCGGTCTCCGCCGCCTCCGTGGCTCGCACGGCTTCCGTATCTTCTGCAGCGCTGTTGCGCGGCGCATCCTTCCCCAATTCGCCCTGCGCCAGTTGCAAGAACCCCTTTGCTCCCGTGAGCGGCGTGCGGATGTCGTGCGACAAGTTCGCCAAGTCGCGCTGGAACTCGCCGTGCCGCTGGGCTGCGGCGGCCCGTTCGGCCTGCATAGCGTCGAACTCGTCGTTCACCGCTCGCACCAGTTCCGCAATTCCGCGACCTGGTATTTCCACGGTCAACCGTTGGTTGCTTCCTCGATCGCGCGTGCGCAGCGCCCGCGCCAGGCGGCGCAACTCGCACCCGTGCAGCAGCGCGACGACGCCCGCGCCCGCTGCGAAGGCTATGAGGCAGGCAACCGCTATCATTCGTCTAGATGTCCTTCCGCTTGCACAGGGTGAGGGCCAGCGCCCCGAGCACCATTATATAAAGAAGGCACACCAGCAGCACCCAGCCCGTCGGCGTCAGCGCGGGAATCGGCAAGCCTGCGCTTGCTGTGAGAAGGTCGGCGCTGCCGCTGCCGAGCAGGCTGATGTTGTTCGCGAGGAAGAAGTTGGGAAGGAGCGCCAGCGGCTTGAGCGCGGCGGACAAAAGCGCGAGCAGCTGTCCGACCAGCGACTCGGCGATGGTCGACGACACCAGCACGGCGCAGGTGACGGCGGCGCTTGTGCTGTGCGTGCTCCACGCCACCACGCCGATGACGAAGTTGTACGCGGTGAGCGTGAGCCAAGCGAGCGCGAGCCACAGCGCAACGCTGCCGACCGACTCCGCTGCGTCGAAGGAGAAGCCTGCGACGCTGAAGAGCACGCCGGTGATCACGGCGCCCGCCAGCGTGAAGATGCCGGCGACGATGCCGCCGAGCACGAGTTTCTCGGCATAGTAGGTGCGCCGCCGTCCTTTGCTTGCGAGCAGGGTTTTCGCGAAGCCCGACGAGAAGTCGGCGACGCACGCCAGCCCGAACACGATCGACGACAGCATGCCCAAAAAGCCGCCCGTGAGCAACATTTGCGCCACGGAGTGGGTGAAGGAGGGGAACTGGCGATCGTTGAGGACGGCGATTTCCTCGCTGGTGAGGTCGACGTCGTCGTCGGCGGCGCGGATGGCGTCGGCGGGCGTGCTGGCAGCGGGTGCACCGTCGGCGGGCGTGTCGGCGGCGGTTTCGCTGCTGGCGGGCGCGGCGGCTTCGGACGCGCTGCCGGTACCGGCGTCGGACGCTCCGTCGCTGGAGTTTTCGTTCGCCTTGACGTCGATGCGCACATCGGTTGTGCCGTCGCTGACGCTGATGCCGCTTTTGCCGGCGACCACGCTTTTGCTCCCGTCGTGCACCTCGAGGCCGTCTTTGTCGAGGTGCACGCTTGTTTTGGCGTCGGAGGCTTCGCTTTCGGTTGCCGCTGCGCCTTCGCCAGCCTCGGCGATGGCCTCGCTGGACGCACCTAGGGCTTCCCACGCAGCGGCTTCGCTGGATTCGCCGAGGCTCTCCCATGCGTCGGCTTTGTCATCGTGGGGGTCGGCGCCAGCGTCGCCGGCGGTGTCGACGCTCGCGCTCGCCTCGGCGGCGGCGTTGACCATGCTTGCGAACTCGGGCGAGGAGATAAACGTCAAAAGCCCCGTCCCCATCACGCTGACGAACAACAAGACTGCCAGGCACACCCACAGCGCGCGCCCGCGCACCAGGCGGAACAGGTCGGATTTCAACAGGTTAAACATGGCGCTCACCTTCGTCCATGAGGTTCAGGAAGTACTCCTCGAGGTCGCGGCGGTGCGTGGAAAGCTCAAGCACCACCTGACCCGTGCGGTGCAACGCCTCGCTAACTGCTTGCGCGTTCTCGTAGCGTGTGACGACGAGCGCGCCGTCGGGCTCGGCGCGAAACGCTGCGGCGGGCAGCTCCTCTTGCAGCATCGCCAGCGTACGTGCGGGGTTCTCGGTGCGAATGCGCAGGCTGTCCTCGCATTCCGCCTGCACCTGCTCGGCGGTGGCCTCGCGCACGAGCCGCCCTTGCGCGATCACGCCGTAGCGCGTGGCCATACGGTCAAGCTGGTCGAACACGTGCGAGCTGATGATGAAGGTGACGCCGAGCGTTTGGTTGAGGCTGATGATGAGGTTGCGCATCGAGCGCGTGCCTTGCGCGTCGAGGCCGTTCAGCGGCTCGTCGAGGATGAGCAGGTCGGGCGAGCCGATGAGCGCCAGCGCGATGCCAAGCCGCTGCCGCATGCCCAGCGAGAGCTTGCGCGCCTTTTGATCCGCCGCAGCCTCAAGCCCCACCAGGCTGATGACGCGGTCGCACTGGGAGCGCGCGCCGGGGATGCCGAGCGCGAGCGCCTTCGCCATCAGGTTGTCGCTTACGGAAAGGCGGGGAAGGACGCCCGGCGCCTCGATGAGCGCGCCCGTGCGCGGGCTGCCCGCAGCCTCTTCCCCAAACAGCTTCACGCTGCCCGACGTGGGTGTGACCAGACCGCATATCATTTTCATGACGGTCGACTTGCCCGCGCCGTTTTTCCCGACGAACCCGTAGACGTCGCCTTGCCGCACGTGCATATTAAGATCGTCGACCACGCGCCAGCGCCCATACACCTTCGTGAGCCCGCACGTCTCAACAACGTTCATGCTGCTGCCTCTCTTGCCGCGGTTTGCTTGACGGTTTCATCGTATCGCCTGATGTTTCTCAAACCATAAAGCATAGCTTACGAAAGCGTGAACGTGAGGCGTCGGCGCGGTTGTCCGAACGCGCGAACAAAGCGGGCAAAATGAACCGATTCGATACGCGGAAAGCGGTCCCTATTCCTCCACCAACTTGAAGCCGAGGCCCCAGACGGTGCTGATGTAGGAGTCGGTGCCGGTGTCTTTGAGCTTCGAGCGGATGCGCGACACGTGCACGTTCACAGTGTTATCCTCAACCGAGTATGGTTCGCCCCAGGCTAACTCGAACAACTCGCGCTTGGTGAACACCTTGCGCGGGTGCTTTACCAGCAGCTCGACGATGTTGAATTCCAGGCGCGTGAGGGAAATGTCGCGCCCGTCGACGCTCAGCGTGCGGGCGTCGCTGTCGATTTCCCAGCGCCCGAATCGCGTGACGTTGCGGGTGTCGTGTGCGGGGCGGGCGAAGGCGGCGCCGGCGTGGTTCGGGTCGCTAGGGCTGGGGGAGGTTGCGTCTATCGCGCCGCGTGTGGCGTTGCCGCCCGTGCCGTCTGCGCTGTCTGCGCTGCCCGCGATATTGGGGTCGCCCGCGGCGGTGGCGTTCGCGCTGTCCGCGCTGCTTGCGGCGCCGATCGCATCGACGGCACCAACGTCGCGCGTGGCTTTCTCGCGTCGCAGCTCGCGATGGCGCAGCTGCACCTCCACGCGCATGGCCAACTCGTCGAGGTCGAACGGCTTCGTCAGGTAGTCGTCGGCGCCCAGCTTCAGCAAGCTCACCTTGTCGGTGGGCGTCACGCGCGCCGACACCACGATGATGGGCGTGTGCGCGCTGCGTGAGCGCACCAGTTCCACGATGCCTTCGCCCGCAAGACCCGGCAGCATCAAATCGGTGATGATCAGGTCGAACTCCTGCGTGTCAAGCCGCAGCGCCGCCTCGCTGCCCGACCATGCCTGTGTGCACGCGTGGCCGTCCTTCCCCAGGCGCGCCGCCATGATGTCGTTGATGTCGACGTCGTCTTCGATGATGAGAATGCGCGCGGGTGCGCCGTTCGCGCTGTTCATACTGGATATGTCGTTTGTGCCGTTCGTGCTTGCTGTGCTGGTCATGTGGTCTCCTGGGTGGTTCTGCAGGCTGCGCTTGATTCTGAATCTCCTATGATACTGCGGGGGGGGGGGGTACTCAGCGCAAGGGCTCATCGGGAAAGGCTGCGCCAAGAGTGTACCGCGATCTGCGTGCGATTTCTCAAGTTGAGTTTTGAGAGTATGGTGCTGATGTGGTTGCGCACCGTTCCTTCGCTGACGTAGACGATTCCGGCGATCTCGCGGTTGTCGAGCCCCTGCGCCACCAACTCGACGATGCGTCGCTCGCGTTCGGTGAGGGCGGGGAAGGGCGCGGCGGGAGCGGTGGGCG
>JAUNGO010000077.1 GCA_030524475.1 Eggerthellaceae bacterium
CCCGCCGCGCCCCTGCGCCGGCCCGCCGCCGCCGTCGTGCGCGAAGGCGTGGGGGCCACCACGCGCGCCGCCCCCGCCGCCGACATGGTGAAGGGCGTGCCCGGCGCGCGCGACGTCGACAACCGCATGAGCGACGCGCGACGCCGCGTGGACTGGGAAGGCATGTTCTCGCTCGCGCTCGACCCGAAGCGCGCGCGCGAGTACTTCGAGAGCGCGCCTCCCTCCAACGAGGGCACCTGCACCATGTGCGGAAAGATGTGCGCCATGCGCACCGTGAACCAAATTATGGATGGACTTGTGGTTTCGCTGGACTGACGTCCAGCAATGTGGCAAGGGGACAGGTCGTTTGTCGCATTTCCCTTGCCGCCCGTCCTGCGGGAATCCCGCAACCTGTCCGTAGGGCAAGGGCCATGCCCTTGCCGCCCTGTGACAAGGGGACAGGTCGTTTGTCACATCCCCTTGTCACGCCCAACTACATCAAAGGAGAACTCTTATGAACGCTTTTGCCCTTAAAACTGCCCTCGAAAATGTGCGCGCGACGGTGCCGCTGGTGCACAACATCACCAACTATGTGACGGTGAACGACTGCGCGAACGCGCTTTTGGCCTGCGGCGGCAGCCCCATTATGAGCGACGAGCCTGGAGACGTGGCCGACATCACCTCGATCTGCGGCGGGCTCGTCATCAACATTGGCACGCTGAATGCCCGCTCCATCGAGGCTATGCACGTGGCGGGCAAGCGCGCGGCGGAGCTGGGGCACGTGATCGTGCTCGACCCGGTGGGCGCGGGCGCCTCGGCCCTGCGCACGCAAACGGCCAGCGAGCTGCTCGACGAGCTGCCCGTGACGGTCATCCGCGGCAATATGTCCGAGGTAAAGGCGCTCGTGGGCGCAAGCAACACCACGCGCGGCGTCGACGTGAACCCCGACGACGCGGTAACCGACGCCAACCTGGCGCAAAGCGCCGCCTACGCCCGTCAGTTGGCGGAAAAGACGGGCGCCATCGTCGCCATCACGGGCGCCATCGACATCGTGGCCGACGCCAAGCGCGCTTTCGCCATTCGCAACGGGCATCCCATCATGGGGAAGATGACCGGTTCGGGCTGCATGCTCACCTGCATCGTGGCGGCCTACGCCGTGGCGAACCCCGACGCGCGCCTGGAGGCCGTGGCGGCCGCTGTGGCGGGCGAGGGCCTGGCGGGGCAGGTCGCTCAGGCGCGCATGACGCCCGCCGACGGCAACGGCACCTTCCGCACCTACCTGCTCGACGCCATCTACAACATGACGGGCGAACAGTTGGAGAAAGGCGCGATTGTCGAGGAGCTGTAGGGCAAGGGCCATGCCCCTGCTGCCCGTCTGTGAGCGCAGCAGGGGACGGATCGGCGTTGTGCCGACTTTGCTTTGTGATGCGAGGCGAGGTGTGAATGGGAATGGAAATGTTTGACAAGGCGAATCTCCGCGCGGCCATGCGGCTGTATGCGGTAACCGACAACGCGTGGCTGGGAGAGCGCACGCTGGCGACCTGCGTCAGCCAAGCGCTCGAAGGCGGCGCCACGTTCGTGCAGCTGCGCGACAAGGCGGCGTCCACCGAAGGGCTCGTCGACCAAGCGCGCGAACTTCTGCCGTTGTGCCGCGCGGCGGGCGTGCCGTTCGTCGTCGACGACGACGTGGAGGCTGCGCGCGCCTCGGGTGCCGACGGCGTGCACGTGGGGCAATCCGACACCGCTTGCGCCGAGGCGCGCCGCGTGCTGGGGCCTGCCGCCATCGTGGGCGTGTCGGCGCAAACGGTCGAGCAGGCGCGCGCGGCGCAAGCCGCCGGGGCCGACTATTTGGGCGTGGGTGCCATGATAAGCACGTCCACCAAGCCCGACGCGTGCGTAGTCGCGCCCGACACCTTGCGCGCCATCTGCGATGCGGTGAGCATTCCCGTGGTGGCCATCGGCGGCTTGAACACGGAAACGCTCGGCATCCTTAAGGGCACGGGCGTCGACGGCGCGGCGGTTGTGTCCGCCGTTTTCGCCGCACCCGACGTCAAAGCCGCCGCGCTCGGCCTTGGCCGCGCGCTCGACGCTATAATGTAGGCGAAACATTTGCTCGCGCGGCGGCGCGGCTACGGCTACGGTTGACGCGCGACGGCGCGGCGGCTGTAAACGTTGCGTCGCCGCGCACGACAAGGGCCGTTGCACCCGTGCCGCCGTCTTGAAAGGAACTTTCACCATGCTTGGAGACGAGAACAACCGCGACCTCGTGTCGCTCGACGACATCGACCCCGCCACCTGCGCGCTTATCGTCATCGACGAGCTGGGCGACCCGACGGGCGGCCCGCTTGAGGGCGTGCTTTTGCAGCCTACGCTCAATACCGCGCGCCTGGCCGAGGCGGCCCGTGCTCGCCACGTGCCCGTCATCTTCACGAACGACGCGCACATCGAGGGGCTCGACCGCGAGCTTGCGCTTTGGGGCCCGCACGGTCTGGCTGGCACGCCCGAAGCGCAAACCTCGCCGCAGCTGAACCCCCAACCGACCGACTTCACCGTCGAGAAGCGCCGCTACTCGGCGTTTTTCCAGACGGGTCTGCGCCTCTTGCTCGACGAGCTGGGCGTGCGCACGCTCATCTGCTGCGGCATGGACACCAACATCTGCGTGCGCCACACGGTGGCCGACGCCTACTTCAACAACTTCAACATCGTAGTGGTCGACGACGCCACGGCGACGTTTCTCGTGGGCACTCAGGACGAGGGCCTGGAGTACATGAAAACGTGCTACGCCGCGAAGGTCGTCTCGACCGAGGACGCCCTGGCGCTGCTCGGCGCGGACGCGAGCGCAAGCGCAAGCGCGTAGCAGGGCTCGCCATGGGAAGCACGATGCGGGCGGTGCTCACCGTTGCCGGCTCCGACTCGAGTGGCGGCGCGGGCATTCAAGCCGACCTCAAGACCATCGCGGCGCACCACCTGTTCGGCATGAGCGCCATCACGGCGCTCACGGCCCAAAACACCACGGGTGTGTTCGGCGTGGAAAACGCCTCGCCCAACTTCGTGGCGCAACAAATCAACGCCGTGTTCGACGACATCCGCCCGGCGGCGGTGAAGATCGGCATGATCTCTTCAGCGGAAATCGTGGAAGCGGTGGCCGACGAATTGGCGTGCAACCTTGCCGAGCATGTGGTGGTCGACCCCGTCATGGTGGCGACGAGCGGCTCGGCGCTCATCGCCGACGGCGCGGTGCGCGCGCTCGCGGCGCGGCTGTTTCCGCTGGCCGAGGTGGTAACGCCTAACATTCCCGAGGCGGAGGTGCTCGCAGAGATGCCTATCGCTTCCGAGGCCGACATGGAGCAAGCCGCCCGCGCCATCGCCGACGCGGTGCCCGGTCGTTGCGCGCCCGCCGTGCTCGTGAAGGGCGGTCACGGTGTGGGCGCCGTCGACGCGGCCGACGACCTGCTGCTTCTTCCGACGGGCGAGGCCGTGTGGCTGCGCGCAGCTCGTGTAGACAACCCCAACACGCACGGCACGGGGTGCACCCTGTCCTCGGCGATCGCCTGCGGGTTGGCTCAAGGGCTGAGGCCCGAGAAGGCCGTGCGTCAGGCAAAGGCGTACGTGCACGGGGCCATCGCCGCCGGGCTCGACCTCGGGCACGGCTCCGGCCCGCTCGACCATATGTGGAACCAGCGGGAGCGCTCGGCGTTCCTCGACGCGTAGGGGCGCGGCTTCCGCTTAAAACGCAAGGAAAGGATTTCAGACCATGGCAACTCCGATTTTGTACCACTGGGCGCCGTGCGCCACCTGCTCGGTCACGTCGAGCTTCGCCGCCGAGCACGACATCGAGCTCGACAAGCGCGACGTCGAGCAAGAGGCGCCTTACCAAGAGCTGCTCGCTCTCGGGGGAGACGCGAACCTCATTCCGTATTTGCATGCGGAAGGCAAGCTCATCCAAGGAAACGATGCCATTATCGCGTACCTGACGGAGACGTATCTCTCGTAGCAGGCGATGCGCGGTGCGCTGCCGACGCTTGCAGATCCCGCGATCGGGCTTTGCGGGGCGCATTGGCGGCATGAGAAGGCCTTGCTGAAAAACTTCTCGCCGATGGGAATTTTTCTCTTGACGCGGCGTGCGGCAACCTCTAATATATCCACTTGCGCTTAGCGCTTCCGGCAACGGAGGCGCGGCAAAGCGGAAATTGTTTGGGGTGTCGTCTAATGGCAGGACAGCGGTTTCTGGTGCCGTATGTGAGGGTTCGACTCCTTCCACCCCAGCCAAATTTCTGGTTGACACGAAAATGAAATCGTGTAAACTAGCAAAGCGCACTTTACGTGGCTCCGTCGTCTAGCGGTTTAGGACGCCGCCCTCTCAAGGCGGAGGTCGAGGGTTCGAATCCCTTCGGAGCTACCAAAGAACTCAAAGCCCAGCGAATGCCGCTGGGCTTTTTTGTCTGTTCCGTCTGCCCTGACGGGGCAGACGGAACGGCTCGACGCTGCGAAGCGCTCGGGCACCCCATCTTGCCCCTTGTGCTCCCCTCGGCGCGCACCGAAGTGCGCTTGGGGTCGCGGCGGGGCAATCTGGGGCGCCGGAGCGCTTCTCGCTGACTTTTGCTGGACCTACGGGGTTCAAAGGGGCAGGCCGCTTGTCGCATTTTCGCTCGACCGTGCCGAACCTGTCGCGCGTTTTCCGCGCGCTACACGATAAACTCGTCGAAGTCGGGGTCGCCCATGCAGTCCTTCACGCGCATGACGGTTGGCAGCGCAAACTCGTCGGCCGATACAGCGGCGCACTCGTCGGCTAAAGGCTCGCCGGCGTGTGCGCGGCGGAGATCCTCTACGTCGCCGAACTCAAGGGCGTGCTGCGGGCACGCCGCCACGCACGCGGGCTCCTCGCCCTCGGCACGCAGGGTCGCGCAGGTGTCGCAGCCGTTCTTTGCCAAGGAAACGTTGTACCAGCGCGGCGCGAAGCCTTCGCCCGTGCAAAACGAGCGCACGATGCGGTAGTTCGTGCCCACGGGCAGGTTATGGGCGTTCTTGCAGGCCACTTGGCAGGTGTGGCACGCGATGCAGCTTTCCGCATCGAAGTAAAATCCGCGGTTCGTCATGTTTTTCCTCCTACAGAACGCTTGCAACGACGGCATCGACTTCGCAGTCGGGCTTAAGTTGGACGGGTCCATCGTATTTCTCGTATTGCACCAAATTGGAGTTCCATCCGTTCAAATACGGTGTGGTCGTGTTGTTTGAAGCGGTCAGCACGTTGTCGGCGCCGGAAAGGTCGATGCCCGTTTCCTCGTCAAAGCGCGCGCCGGCGCCGTGGGGCAAGACGAGCACGCCCGGCATCACCGTGCGCGTCACGCTGGCGGGGCGCAGAAACGCTCCCTGCTCGTTGAACACGCGCACCGTGTCGCCCGTCTTGATGCCGCGCGCCGCCGCGTCGTCCTTGTTGATGAACACCGGGTTTTGCAGCGCCTCGCGCAGCCACGGCAGGTTGTCGCAGTCGGTGTGGGCGCGGCGCAGGTAGTGCACGTGCGTTATCTGCACGGGGTAGGCGCCCGGCGTCTTGGTCTCCCAGTCGGCGAACGTCTCTTTGTAGCCGAGCGGATGCTCCAGGTACTTCGGCAGGGGCGACACCTTCACGAACGGCGATTTCGCGTTGCCCGTGCGTCCGTTGATGGCGTCGTAGAGGTCGGACTTCGCCTGGCAGTAGATCTCGAACTTGCCCGACGCCGTTTCACGCGGCGCGCCTTCAGGGTCGGCCACGAAGGCGGCGTAGCCGACGCGTTGCCACTTGTCGCCCTGTTCGCGATGCAGGTGGAACACGCCGTTCTCGAGAAGCTCCAGCGGGTTGACGGCGCCCGGGTGCGGTACACCTTCCACGTCAAGCGCGTCGAGGTCGTCTTGCGTGGTGGACAAAAGCGGAATCACGGGCGCGCTCGGGTCGGCTGGTTGTGGATCCACGATAACGGCGCGGTCCATCTGGTTGAACCAGCGCTGGTGCTCCGAGTCGGGGTAGAGCGCCGCGAAGTCGATGCCGAGCTTCTCGCCCAAAAGGCACACGTACTCGAAATCGCCCTTGGCCTCGCCGCGCGGCTCTAGGAACGCCTGCTGCCAGAACATATACTCCTTGTCCTTGTTGTAGTTGTAAGCCATGGCTTGGTTGTGCTCCCAGCGCGTGGTCAGAGGGAACACAATGTCGGAGTATTGGGCGTCGGCCTTCATGTAGTACGCGTTTGAGAACACGAAGTCGACCTTGCGGAACGCCTCGATGCCGCGCTTCATGTTAGCCTGCGAGCACAGGAAGTTCTGGTGGTGGTTCGCGATCACGTGAATGTCGAGCGTGCGGCGCTCGAGCGGGCGCGGCGTGGGCACGGGCCACGCGTTGCCGGCGTCCCAGTATTCGCCCTCGATGATGGCGTCCCAAAGCGCGTCCGTGGAGACGGTCTTGTCGCATGGGTTGCCCGCGTTGCTCATGCCGACGGTGCTGTAGGCGAAAATGTCGGGCACGCACGCGTCGTTCGGCGCGGAGTTTAAGGCCCAATAGTTGTTGTCGGCCGCCACGGCGTGGCCCGGCTTGCCGAAGTGGCCGCCCATCGCTCCTATGGTCATGAGCATTTGCGGGAAGTTCTCGGCGCCCTTGCAGCGCGCGGCCGCGGCGCTCGAGTGCACTGACACGGCGTTTTTGCAGCTCAGTATGTCGGCGAAGCGGTCGATGAGCTCCACAGGCGTGCCGCACAGCTCGCTTGCCCACGCTTGCGTTTTCGCAACGCCGTCGCTTTTGCCCATAAGATAGTCCATGAAGCTTTCGGCGCCCTCGGCCCCGGCGGGCATGTGGTCGGCGTCGAAGCCTACGGTGCAACGGGCGAGGAAGTCCCAGTCGACAAGGCTGCCGCCCTCGTCGCGCGTCACCATGGAATACGCCACGCCCAGAAGAAGCGCGGTGTCCTCGCCAGGTCGTACGGGAATCCATTCAGCGTTCGTGAATCCGGCCGTCGCGGAATACTCAGGACCCACGAACACGAATTTGCAGCCCTTCTCCTTCGCGTGCTTCAAGTACATCGACGGGCGACCGAATGCGCTCCACGCGGCGTTGAGACCGTAGAGCACGATGTATTCGGAGTTTTCCAAATCGAATCGATCGTTGCCGCCGCTCGGGTCGAAGCCGAACGCTTGCGGCATCATGACGAGCGTGCCCGACGATTGCGTGCCCGCTGTGTCGACATATCCGCCGAACGCCGAGAGAAGCTGTCCCAGATATCCCTCCACGTTCACGATGTTCGGATGCAGGATGGACTCGTTGCCGTAGCGCTCCTTTGCCTTGACAAGCTCATTGGCGGTAAGCGTGAGCGCCTCGTCCCAGCTGATGCGCTCCCACTCGTCGCGCCCGC
>JAUNGO010000013.1 GCA_030524475.1 Eggerthellaceae bacterium
GCATCCATAAGCATTCGATAAAAGGCTTAAAAATGCAACCACTTAAAGATAGGAGAGGAAATGATTAACGTTTCTATTGGCTTGCTTGGCGTTGCCCTGCAAGCATCGAAGGATCAGCCCGCCACTGAACCAGCCTTCACGCACGGACTTACTGGCGGCGGGCTTGTTAAGCCAGAGCGAACGATTGAGTCAAAGCCTGTTGCGTGCGGGCTGCGCGCAAACAGTTCGAACAGCGCATACGTTTCGGAAGTGAACATGGGCGTTGACTTCGAGTGCTTGGCTTACGCAGACGTGCTGGCGCTGTACGCGTTCGCGGAATGCGGATCTATAGTTTCAGCACCTGCCGACGTTGCAGGCTATTTCAAGCACACTATCACGCTTGGAAGCCAGCTGCCCTACCTCACGTTCTGGGGGCAGGTTGGCGACACGTCCGAAGCGACCGTGCAGAAGGCAATCGGCTGCAAGATGGACACGCTTGAACTTTCCTTTGAGGGTAACGCGCCGCTTGACGTTGGCGTAACTGCAGCAGGCATTGACGCTGCCCTGTTTGGGTCTTGGGCTGGCGAGACAGAGCCAAGCTGCTTTGATGGGTATTTTGTGCCCACTAACGGTGAGTTCCTTATTGACACCAATAGCAACGTTCCAGCAGCGGCGACCGTGACTAAGGGCGACTTCAGCCTTTCTAACAGTTTGACCGCCCACCGCAGCGCTGGGCGCGTCGTTGCTAACGAAATATCCGAAGGAAAGCTTACAACTGGCGTGAACATGACCGTTGTTCCTGACGACTTTGTACCAATTCGCAAGGTTCTTACTGGAAGCGCGACAGGCACAGAGGTTTCAAGCGCGATTGTCTACGGCTCTTGCAAATGGTCTTTTACTCACAGCCAGGACGAAAACTGCAAGCTTGACGTTGAAATGAACAACATTCCATGGAATTGCGAAACGCCGGAGATTGACCCCGAGGGCAACAGCGCTGAAATTCAGTTCAGCGCAAGCGACATCGGCATTGCTTCGAAGACTGGCACACCGATAACCATAACCATTGTTAACAAGGTGGAAAGCTACACCAATTAACAGAAAAGGAGAAGGCAAATGAGGTTTGACATTAAGTTTTCTAACGATGAAGGCAAGGCGGTTGAGTTCACGACTGGGCGCAGTTCCCTTTGGCGTGCGCAAGATGCGACGCAGAACTTTCCTAATAATCCGGCGAAGAACGCGCGCCTTACGTTCGCATGGGGCTTCTTCGCCGCGCGCAATGCGGGAAAGCTTGCAGAACTGGGCATTGATGATCCGAATATGCCAGTTGAGGACGCGATTGAACTGCTTGCTGACACTTGGGACCTGAATATTGACGAAGCGGGTGCGCAAGCCCCTTTAGCGGATACGCAAAGCAAATCGCAGTAGTTGCCTACAACAGCGGGTGTTCGCCTTACGACCTGTGCAGGCTCGAAGCGGAATACCCTGACGTTTTCGAGGAATACATGAGCCTTTACACCAGACAGCGCTTGCCGTTCAGCCAACGCCGTGCTTCTGGCAGAAAGGAACGAGTGAACAGGATTTTTAGCCGTGGCGCTGGTAGGAGCAAATACAGATAGTGCGCTAATGCATGTTCAGGTTGAAGGCTTGACTGAACTTATGCGCAACTTGAAGCTTGCGAACGCCGACGGTGAAAAGATCGTAAAAGAAGCGATACAGGAAAGCGGAAGCATGGTGCTTGCAAGCGCACGCGCCAAGGCTTCTGCTTTCTCTGCTTCAGGCGCTTTCAAAAGCACGCTTTCCATAAAAGACGCGGGAAAAGGAATAAAGCTTTCGTCCACCGATGAAGCGGCGGGCGTTATTGAGTTCGCAAAACACGGTGCTATAACGCGTACGTCCAAAGGCACGGCACGCGCCAATGCGCGCCTTGCTGCGCATTCGGGCGTGGGCGTTCCTCGTGGCACGCAGCCGCGAAGCATGGTGCCTGCTGTGAACGAGAACACGCTAGCCATTCAAAACAAGGTGGCTTACGCGTTGGAAAGGGCAATGTGTGGGAACGGCTAACGTTAACATAAAGATAATTGGCAGCTACAGCGGGCGTGCCGTCGAACGCGCGCTGCAGGGTCTTGAAAAGCTGAACGCGCAAGCGGCGATTACTGGAACGGGCGCTGCGAAAAGCCTTACAGTAGCGGGCACTTCGCTTATGGAGCAGGGCGCGCAGCTTGAGAACATAGGCTACAAGGCGGAAGCGTTCGGCGAAAGGTGGCTTGGTGTTACTGCCGCTGTTGCAGCCGTTGGCTTTGCCACGGCAAAGGTGGCTGTTGATATTGACACGTCCCTAACAAACGTCAAGAAAACAGTTGACGGAACCGACGAGCAATACCAGCAGCTTAAGCAATCGGCAATTGAGTTTTCGAAAACAAACGCTGTAGCGCCTGCGCAAATCTTAGATATTCAGTCCTTGGGCGCGCAGCTTGGCTTCGCAATCGACGAACTAGACGAAATGAGCCGCGTTACGTCTGGGCTTGATATAGCTACGAACATGTCAGCTGAACAGGCGGCAACCGAAATGGCGCAGTTTGCGAACATTACACAAATGGCGCATGACAAGGTTTCGAACTACGGCAGCGCGATTGTTCACCTTGGCAACAACTTGGCGACCACGGAAGCCGACATTTCAAGCATGTCTATGCGCACTGCTGCTGCAAGCCACCAGATAGGCATGAGCGTGCCAGAAATCTTGGGCTGGTCGTCTGCAATGACAAGTATGGGCATTGAAGCCGAGGCGGGCGGCACTGCGTTCAGCACGACGGTTGCGACCATAGACAAGGCAGTTGCAACTGGCAGCGAAGACCTGAACACGTTTGCGAAGATTGCAGGAATGAGTGCAGACGAGTTCAAGGCTTCTTGGCAAACAAGCGCAAGCGACACAATGGTTTCGCTGCTCAAGGGAACCGACAGCGCAGAGAACATGACCGTTGCGCTTGAGGAAATGGGCATTACTGGCATTCGGCAAACCGACGTTCTGAAGCGACTTGCGGGCAACACAGACCTTGTTACAAAGGCTCTTGGTCTTGCAAATGGCGGCTGGAACGAAAACACGGCGCTGCAGGCAGAGGTTGATAACCGCAACCAAAGCCTTGCGTCGCGCTTCCAGATTCTGCAGAATCGCGTTGCCGCCTATGCAGAGGAAGTGGGCACGCCGCTTGTGAACGCGCTTCTTGGTGCGCTTGAAGCAGGGGAGCCAGTGCTTGAGTTCTTGGGCAGCGCAGCAGATGCATTTGCCAACGCCGACGAGGGAACACAGCAACAGATACTTGGGCTTGTCGCTTTGGCGGCTGCATTCCCACCGCTTATGGTCGTTGGCGGTAAGTACCTGCAATTGGTTGGCAGCACGGCAAAGGCTATAGGCACGAAGCAGCGCGCAATGGGCGCGCTCATTAACCTTACCCGTACAGATAATGTAGAACTGCTTAAGCGAACTGCTACTGAAGGCACATTTGCGCAGAAGCTTGCCATTACCGCCAACGCTTACGCGAAGCGCACCGCAGCCGTTGCAAAGGACACAACGGCGCAGAAGGTTAGCACGCTTGCGACTAAGGCAAACGCAATTGAGATAAAGGCGGCAGGTGCTGCCGTTACGGGCTTCGGCATGAAAACCAGAAGCACCACCGCCGCGATCAGCGGTCAAAGCGTCGCAATGAAAGCTGGCAGCGCAGCTGCAAAGTCTTTCGGCCTTGCGGTCAAATCAATTGCGCCAATTGCCGCTATATCGCTTGTGATAGAACTTGCAACAGCGGTTGGCGGGCTTGTCGAAAAGCAGCAGAAGTACGAAAAGGCCACAAGCGGCCTTGATAAGTCAACGCTCAAAATGGCTTCTTCGTTCGCATCGGCGCGAACGAGCGTTGATAGCTTCGGAAGCGAAACGCTTAACGCCAAAGCTGACGTTTACGACCTTAACGGCGCTATTGACGCTTCCATAGAGCGCAACGCAGCGCTTGCTGACAGGATTAGCGAAATATACAGCACAGCGGGCACTACGCTTGGAATGGTTCAGAACTACCGCGACGTTATTTCAGATCTGGGCAGCAAAACAGATATGTCGGCAGAAGATGCCGCGAAGCTGCAGCTTGCGCTTGACGGCGTTAACCAAGAATGCGGCACAAGCTATCAGGTTTCGGGCAACGCCAGCGAGGGCTACAAGATCATGGCTGACGGCGCGGAAGTTGCCAAAGACGAAATACTGAAGCTTATAGACGCGCAAAAGAACCAGATCAGGCTTGAAGCTTCAAAGGAAGCCTACGCCGAAGCATACAAGGGTCTTTCCGAAAGCGCGGAAGCGGCAGCGCAGGCAACAGCCAACTACAACAGCGTCATTGAACAATACGACTATTGGTGCGAAGAAGCTTTAAACGGAACCATAGGCGCGGCAGAAACGCTTAACGGCATGGCATGGCAGGTTACAGATGCCAAAAAGAAAATGGACGAAGCGAACGGAAGCTACGAAGCGCAGAAGCGCACCGTTGACGCGCTCGAAGATTCCCAAACCCTTTATCAAATGGCGCTTAGTGCTGGCAACGGAAGCATTGCGGAAGCCGTTGCGCAGAACGACCTTCTTACAGCCGCTTTCGACAACGCGGACAAAAGCACAACAGAACTAGTCAACGCGCTTACCACGCTTGGGGTTTCAACAACGACAATAACAACGCTCACCGCAGACGAGACGGCGAAACTTGCAGCGGCCTACGATGGTACCGCTTCTTCGGTATCGCAGAGCCTTTACGCCATGGCAACCAATGCTTCTACGCAGGGGACGAACGCTGGCAAATGGCTTACCGATAACTTCAGTGCAGAAGCGCAAGGCGCAATAAACGCAGCAACAGATACGGCAGGGCTGACTACTGCGCAGTTCAAGCTGATTGCTGACGGTGCGGGCATTTCTGGTGAAGATGCAATTGTTGCACTCGCAAACAGCATCACGAACAATTCAGGCAAAGCAGAAAACGGTGCAAGAATTGTCAAGCAGGCTCTAGTCCTTGAGTTCACCAAGGGCGACGTTGAAGCAGCGGCAAGGATTCTTGGCGAGGATATAGACGAGGGCTTAGCCAATGGCATTACGGGTAGTTCCAGCATGCCAGAAGCAGCCGTTGGCCTTATGAGCCAAGCGACCATAGACAACGCAAAAACCGTATTCGAGAGCCATAGCCCGTCACAGGTCATGCACCGTCTTGGTACAGATATTGACACGGGACTTGCCAACGGCATTGGCGGTTCGCAGGATCAGCCTATTGGGGCAATGGGTCTGCTAGGACAGCTTGCCTATAACGCTATATCGGGGCTTCCGGGACTGTCGCAGGTTCTTGGCAGCAGTTCGGGAAGCAGTCTTGCTTCCGCTCTTGGCGGTCAGTCTGGAAACGTCTACGGCAACGCAAGCGCGCTTTACGGAAGCGCCGCAAGCGGAATTGCTGGAACGCCCGGCGTATATTCAAGCACTGGCAGTCAAGCCGCAGGAAGGTTTGCGGGGGCTATCGGAAGCGGTTCTGCATACTCGCAAGGCGCAGCGCTTGCGAGTACCGGCAAAAGCGGAATGGAAAGCGTTTCTGCTAATGGCGCTGGTGCCAACTTCGTGCGTGGTTTCGGCAATGGCATGGGAAGCATCAATATATGGGACATTGCTTGGAACATCGGCAACAGAGCGCTTAATGCAATAAAGAGCGCCCTTGGCATTGCTTCGCCTTCGAAAGAAGCGGCTATTGTAGGTGCGTTCTTCGATAAGGGATTGATCGTGGGAATGCAACGCGAGGAAGGAAACGTTGCAAAGCAGGCAGCACGCCTTGAATCAGCCATGCAGATTAACCCGAAACAACCGCAATGGGAACAGCTGGCAACCATTCCCATGTATGAGCAACCGGGCGGATATGGTCAGAGTGGTTATGGTCGTCTCACCGCTGGCGGCACAGTCAATTACAACTATTACAGTTTCGGTGCAATAACGCTGAACGCACGCGACGCAGCGGGAGTTCAAACGATAGACGACGTAATAGCCGTTTTCGAGCAGGCGGCGCAAATGAACCCTGATAGGAGATATTAAATGACTTGGTACGGTGGCATTGCCGGGACAGCCAGCGCGCGCTTTCGTGTGTGTGTTGATGCGCGCACGATTGCGAACGAAGAAGGCGCAGGGCGCGTGCAGGTGCGCAACTGGCTAGAAGTAACGTCAGGAGACTTCGAAGGAGCCACTATACACACCAGCTGGGCTGACAGCATTGCAGCTGGTGGCGCTGGCGTATACGCTGACACTGGCTTTGTAGACATTGGGCTTGTTCCCTACGGAACGCCTTACACGCAGCGCGCAGAAGCGCAATTCGTTAACTTCAGCGGAATTGCCCACACTTCTAGCGTGAACGTCACGTACAGCCCTACGGTGCCGCAATGGGAACCTAACGCGCCAACTGACGTTATGGTTGTACGCGAAAGCGACACCAAGAACATGCTCAAATGGGCAAGCAACATCACATATGCGCGCCCATACGAAGCGATAACCATTGACCGCGAAACTGACGGCGGCGGTTGGGTTCAGCTATGCGAACTTGTGGGCAGCGCAACGCAGCATGCGGACACCACCACAGAGCCTAACCATTACTACAGATACAGGATCACTGCACACAACAGCGAAGGCGCGGCTACTTCGGCGGCGACCGTCAACGTGTACAACACGCCTGTTGCCGTAACGAACGTTTCAAGCAGCAGGGCAAGCGACACCAAGAACACGCTTTCATGGACGCGCAACAGCGTTTCTTCGCTGCTGTCGTCAATCCTCATTCGCAGGCAGGTCGATGGCGGCGAATGGTCAGACTTGGCAGAATGCCCACCTAATGCCCTTGCATACACAGACGCAACGACCAGCCCTAATCACAGCTACTGCTATGCGGTTATTCCGCGCAATGCTTCCGGCAGCGCGGAAGCGTCCTATTCAGGAACGACATACAACACGCCCTGCGCGCCGGAGCGCATAGGGGTTGCCAGAAAGAGCGAAACGGGCGTTACTGGTCATTTGAGCAACGCCGCGAACACTGCAACTGGGCTTGAGGTTCAGCGCAGCACAGACGGTGAAAAATGGTCAACCGTCCTTGCCTTATCAGGTACGGTAACGCGCTTCGAAGATACGCCGGGGGCTGGAACGTTCTACTACCGGGTAAGGAACACGCGCGGCGGCTTGGCTTCTGAATGGACGCAGGCGCTTGCCGCCGTTGTCAACCTTGCAGCGCCCAATGCACCTACGCTCATTGCGCCCGCTAGTTCAAGCGTGGTTTCTTCGGCGCTTGAGCATGTGGCGTTCACATGGAGCCATAACGCGGTTGACGGCAGCGCGCAGACGGCTGCGCAGGTGCAATTCAGCACCGATGGTGAAACATGGTCAACGATAGAGGTAGAGGGCGCAGAGCCTTCGCTTGAGAAAGAAAACGGCTTTGCGCTTAATAGCCTTATGCGCTGGCGCGTTCGCACGAAGGGCGCAGACGCAAGCTACAGCCCATGGTCTGCAACTGGCACGTTCAGCGTCTATCAGGTTCCAATCGCCGTTATAACGTCCCCTGCAGACGGTGCAACGATCACGCAAGCGCCCGTAAGCGTTGATATTGACTATAGCGACCCTTCTGGCGACCTTGATAGCGTCATTCTAGCTGTGTCGCGCGCTGGAAACGTCGTCTACACCGCAACGTATGGCGCGCAAACACACTTGGAGATTGACCCTAACGCATGGCTTCCAGAAAACGACACTGAATACACCTTCGCTGTTACGTGCGTTTCCACCTCAAGCCTGCAATGCCAAACGCGACGCAAGGCATTTGTTGCATTCCCGCCGCCACGCCCTGTCATGCTTGCCGTTAAGCCCGATAGCGAGACGGGACACGTCAGGCTTTCCGTGTACGAAGGCGCAGACGCTAGCCTTGCGCAGATAGCGCGCGTTGCCATATTCCGCGTTGTGGGATCACAGCGAACCCTGCTTGTAGAAGATGCAATGAATGAACTGACCTTCATTGACAAGTACGCACCGATTAACCGCGACTTCGAATACGAAGCTGTTAGCTTTTCTACCGCTGGTGCAACGAACACGCAGACATATGCGGGGCGCTGCGAAAGCCCTTATGCGTTCTTCTACTTCGGCGATACAGCGGCGCGCGGAAAGTTTGACCCTACAGGAAGCGAAACGCTGACGCGACCGAACGCCGTTGAAAACCACTACGCGGGGCGCGTGCTGCCAGTGTCATATGACGGTACAAACCTTGACGACGAGCGCAGCTATTCGGCGTTCCTTATGACAGATGAAGAAGCACGTGCGTTCAAGGAACTTATGCGCGCTGGTGGGCGCTGCGTGTACAAAAGCGTTGACGGCGACGTATTCCATGCGAAGTGCAGCGTTTCTCTCAAGCCTGAATACACGATACCTAGCGTTTACGGCACGGTTGACGTGACCATTAAGCACATAGACGGCAAGGAGTTGTGATGGTTGACTACTACGGTAACAGGCACGACGAACGCTTTATTTACAAACGCGTGTCTTTTCCAGCGCAGGTTGAGGGCGAGGAACTACAGCAGATATGCGGTGGAAGCTTAGAATCATCGGCTTTCAGCGACATACGCGAGAGTGGAACACTTGACTTCATAGGACATTCGAAGCCTGACGATCACGACCTTGTGCGGATCTACTACACATTCTTGGACGACGACGACCAACGGGCAACGCATGCGCTTGCAACAATGCGTATGAGCAATTCAGAGCCGGTATACAACGGCGATATGGTAAGCGGCAGCATCAAGCTTTCAGGGCTTTTGCAGGTGCTTGCCAACAAGAAGTACGGACGACCTTTTACGGTTCGAAGGAATACCAAGGCGGTTGCATTTGCAAAGCAGCTATGCGAAGGGCTGGGCTTGAGAGTCAATGCTACAGCCAGCAGCTACACGACAGCGGCAGACCACACCTTTAAGAGTGAAGACAGCTACTTGACCATATGCAATTGGCTTATGGAAGTTGCGGGCTATGCCGGACTTGACACGGACGCATACGGCGTTGTGCAGATGCACCCATACATTGAGCCTACAGACCGCGCCTGCGCATGGACTTTCCGCGACGGTGAAAACTGCGTGTTCTTCCCTGACGTTCAGGTTAGCAATAACTGGGCAGATACGCCTAACGTGGTGCGCTTGAGCCACGAGACGGACACGGTAGGGCTTTGGGCTGCTGCTTACAACATAGACGCTACTTCTAGGGCTTCTATCGTGCAGCGCTGCGAGGAATGCACGCTGTATGAAAGCGTTTCGGAACTTGACGGCAGCAACGCGACGCAAAAGCTGTCCGCCCTCAAAAGCAAAGCGAACAGAAAGCTTATAGACAACAGCGGAACCATCGAATACACGACACTTGAGCATGCGTGGGTGCCCGTATCGCGTAACACTTCCGTTGCGCTCGAATACGCGGACGCTGGGCTTGCCAAGAATGGAAGCATCAGCAATCAGAGCATAAGCCTTATGCCCTCATGCCCTACGAAGTCAAAGGTTCGCAGATTCGTTCACGCGTCGCTGGTGACAAGGATTGAAGGTGGCATTTTATGGCAATAGCAAAGACGCAGGAACTGCACGGGAGAATGGCTGACGTTGACCAGATTGCGGCGCTCATATTTCAGAACAAAGGGCAGCGAGAGTTTCACATGTGGGGCGTTGTGGCTTCTGTAAACGCAGACGGAAGCTACGAGGTAAGGCTTAACGATTCAGACATAACTACACGCTGCGCACGTTGCGTTGCAGCGCAGGCTCAAGACAGGGTGCTTGTGCTTGTAATGGGCAACGGACAATGCGTAGCAATGGCTAAGGTCTTATAGAAAGGGGGTTTAAGCGTGAACGATTACATAATTCTTGACCTGAACAAGCAGCGTGAAAAGTTCAGGAGCAACAAGCCAACCTATACGCGCCAAGGCGAGGTTGACAGCGCGCCGCTAAGCGTACAGATCACCTTGAATGGAAAGCCATTCGACCTTACGGGGTGCAACGTTTATTTTGAAGCAGAACGCGGCGACGGTCACAAGTTCGTTGAAGGCGCACAGATCACAAGCGCAAAAGACGGTTTTGTTAGTCATACCGTGCCAGCTGGTCTAATGGTCGCGCATGGTGTTGTGCAGCTTGCATATTTCGCCGTATACAAGGACGACGAAATCATTACCACAGAAACCATGGATATTGTGACGCTTCCCGGCATATGCATGTTCACCGACAGTGACACAAACTCATACATCGAGCGCACGATTGCGCGCCTTGAAGAATACCTTGCAAATGCGGGCAACCTAACAGGTACGGTAACGGAACTTGCGACGCAAGCCACGCAGATGCTTGGTGTTGTCAACGAAGCGCTGAACGTATCTGAAACTGCTGTCAACAACGCGCAGGCGGCAACAGCAGAAGCGCATTTTGCAGCAGGCGAAGCAGCGGCAATCTCAAACAACATCACTTCAATTATATTTGCCGCCCTTTCTGGCGTTTCCGATGAATACGCCAGAATCAACGCTGAAAAGAGCCTTGACACGCTTGCACGCAACAGCTGCACAAGCGGTATGTACGTAAACGGCGTTTGGTACGTGCATTCTTCAGAAATCTTCTACAGCGAAGGCAACCTGACCGTCAGCGGTTCCCATAACGTAGGCGGTCTTCTATGCCTTCCAATCAAGAAGTGCAAGGCTTCAGACGTGCTGGCGCTTGCCGAAACGGTAGAGGGGCAAGGAACGAAGATAGCAGAACTGCAACAAAAGATTGCAAGCATACAAGAACAGCTGCAGGCTCAAACCAGCAGCGCCGTGGAATAGAAAGGAAACCGAAATGTCTACCCATGATGCATGGCAATTCACCGACGAGGAAGGCAACCTTTACAACTTCTTCGATAAGCAAGCGCGCGAGATTGCGCAAGGCGCTACAGAAGCAGCAGAGCAGGCAGGCAAAACAGCTGATAGCGGCTTGATGATTGCCACGCGCGCGCATGATACGTCCAACGGCCTTGGACGTGCGCGCAAGGACTACGTAAAGCTTGGACGCTGCATAGAAGATACCTTTGCAAGTGAAGTCAGCTTTACTTCCGTTCCCACTTGGCTTGCGCAGCGAATAGCCGCAGCAGACGAAGGCGGCTATGACGATCTTGACGTAGGAGACTACACGAAGATTCAGCTACTTAATCCAGCTGGAAGCGAAATGATTTACCAGCTTGGCGGCTTTGACCATTACACGGGCGTTGGCGACGGTGACAAAATCAACCCGCATATGCTGACCATGGTTCCTGCCGTCGTGTACCCCGATACAGTGCAGTTCAATCCCACGAACAACAACAACGGCACAGCAACAGAGAAAATACCTTGGCGTGCAAGCGCCCTTTTCGCATGGTGCAACGGAACGTTCAAGGGCTATCTGCCGCAGGAATGGCGCGAAAAGCTGCTTAACGTTCGCCTTTATATGCATATCAGGCAATCTGGCAGCGGTGGCCTTACTGCAGACAATGGCGGCGAATGGAACTATCTAGGTGAAATCTGGGTGCCAGACGAAATAGAGGTATGGGGCAGCGTTCGTCTAGGGTCGCCGCAAAACGGTGCCACCCTCATTGCCGACACGAGTCGACAGCTTCCGATTTTCGAAAACGGAAGGACTGTCATTCGCTGCCATAACGGAATTCGCAGCAACTGGTGGGATCGTACCGCTTCGGCGGGGCACGCTACGAGCGCGTGCCTTGTCAGCATTGATGGCGATGCCTCCTACACTTACGCTTCGAACACCACCCTGCGCGTGCTGCCCTGCTTCCACATGGGCGCTTAAGCCCATATGCGGTACACCTTCGCGCCACCGCCTTGCGCGGTGGCGCATGGTATTATTGACTTTTTGAAAGTGTACTTTCAAAAAGTTCTTTGTTGATGATGTAGAAAGCATGTAAGGGTCTTATCTTGACTAATGTATTGCAAAGAAAACGCAGTCTTTCCGAATTGGAGTTCTACGCGAATGCCATACGCATACGTGTGGAAGTGACACGTCTAATGACGCGTGAAAGGATTGTGCCGAAGAAGTACAGGCTTATTCTTGCCGTCCCTACGATAGCCACAGCAAAGGCAATGATTGACAACATTGCCACAGCGGAAAGCTTCTACAGGAACACGGCACATGGCGTAATCTGGCGCAAGCACTACCTTACGCTTGCGATAGGCAATTGCTACGGGTTGGCTCAAGACATACAGGTGCTGAAGGACAGCGGGATAGGCGCGCATGACCTAGACGAGTTTAAGGAACTTGCCGACATGATAGAACGCGAAATCGCGCTTTTGCGTGGTGTCAAGAAGTCAACACGCATAACCGGAAAAAGTGACGTTGTGGAGCGCATAGCAATGGCTAGGGCACAATTGGCTGAACTAGAGGAATTGCAAGCGTCTGAATTGGGGTAGAATTATGGCAATTGTTACGGCTTGTATATCGCAGCAACTGGTGGGAGCGTACCGCTTCGGCGGGTAACGCTACGAACGCGTGCAATGTCAACAATGATGGCAATGCCAACTACACTAACGCTTCGAACACCAACCTGCGCGTGCTGCCCTGATTCCGTATAACGGTCAGACCTAGTAAGCGTGAAAGCGCCGAACGCAGAACCACAATTGGAAGGAAGCCGTGACTGTCGGTCTAACGACCGTGAATTAGCGTCATGCGGACGGCGGCGGACGCTGCTTGCATGGTGCCGCGCTGAATGCCGCGTGGTATTTCATGCCGTCGTACCAAGCGGCTATGTAGGCATTCATTGGTTGCCGTGCATGGCGCGGGGTGCGCTTGTAGAGATATGGGCGCACCCCACCTTTTCATTGGAGTGGGCATGAAGTCAGAGGAAAGAAGGGCTGGGCGCAGGAAGCGCAGGGAAGCGGCGCGTGAAGCAAAGAAGGCGCAGCGCAACAAAGAAATCACGTTCAATAACATGTGCAGCCTTAATACCTTGTACAAGGCACAACGCCAAGCAGCGCGTGGCGTTGGCTGGAAGGCTTCCACGCAACGCTATCAAATTAACTGGTTACTCAATATCAATAAGACGGCAAATGATCTTGGAGCAGGGCGCGAGGTTTGCAAAGGCTTCCATGAGTTCGACATATCAGACCGAGGCCATGCGCGGCACATATCGTCAGTTCACTTTTCAGAGCGCGTGCCGCAAAAGGCGCTATCTCAAAATATCCTGATACCTTCGCTCAAACCTTCGCTTATAGAGCGCAACTCGGCGAACATCAAAGGCAGGGGCGTTAGCTTTGCGCTTCGAATGTTGAAGCGCGACCTTGTTCGCCACTATCAAAGATACGGAAATGAGGGCTACATACTACTTGCAGACTATAGGGATTACTTCGCTTCGATAGAGCATGAAGCTGTTAAGGCTATGCTTTGCAAGTACATTGCAGATGCACGCGCGCTTGACCTTGCTTTACACTTTATTGACGTTCAGGGTGTGCGCGGTCTAGGTCTTGGTTGTGAGCCTAACCAGATAGAAGCCGTTTCCCTTCCAAACCCTGTTGATCACTTCGCCTGTGAAATGCTCGAACTTGAAACCTATGCACGATATATGGACGACAGCTACGCGATACATATAGACAAGGAGTATCTACGCGCTTGTGACTACGTGCTAAGGGATAAGGCGGCGCAACTCGGCATTGAAGTAAGCGACAGAAAAACGCACGTATGCAAGCTTTCAAAGGGCTTCGAGTTCTTGAAAAAGCGAATCTTCTACAGCAAGACAGGGGCTGTGATAATGCGCCCTTCACGCAGGGCAATAACTACAACGCGCAGAAAGACCGTCAAACATTCCCATATGGTCGATGCTGGAATAATGACGGAAGAACAGGCGTACCAAAGCTTCCAGTCAATGATAGGGTCATGGGCTGGCTTAAACGCTTACGGGGCAACAGGGCGTGCAATAGACCTTTACAACAGATTGCACCTGTAACGCACCGCATAACCTTTCTTCGTAGCCTACGAGGAAAGGAGTAACCATGCCCGAAATCAAGGACATGACAGACGACGAACTGCGCGCAGAAATCGCCGCCTGCAAAATCATTCTTGCAAACAATGATTACAAGCAGATGAAGTACCTTCGCGGCGACATGCCAGAGGACGAGTGGCAAGAGGTTTTGGCGCTCATTCATTCAAAGATTGACACCATTAACGCCTGCGAAGCTGAACTTGAAGCGCGAACTTCAACGGCTGAATAGGCGGTGCATCATGACAGAACTTGTTATAGAAAACGGGTTCGCTACCGTAATCACCGTTTTAGTTTCCGGCGCGCTTGGCTTCTTCTTTTCCCAAGCAAAACGCCTTGGGAAGCGCGAACGCGCAGAACGCGAAATCTTGAAGGCTATTGCCCGCAAGGAAATCATGGACGCTCACGAACGCTACGTTGTGAAGAAAGAGCGCATGAGTGTTGAGCGCTACCACGAAATGGAACGCATATGTTCTGCCTACACGGATCTAGGCGGCAATGGTTCTGCCAAGCCACTAATTGCAGACCTTCTGGCAGTTCACCCGTATGTGATTACAGAGTAGGTGGAGCGCATGAAAAAAGGTCGACATGCAAAACGCAGGATAAAGGGAAGTTCCGTAGTCATAACGGCAATGTATGTGCTGTGGATATGGTATATCTGCGCGCAAGTGTGGACTTTCGCAAACTACAGCGCATGGCTACCAAGCGAAGTAACTTACGGTACCGCAGCATGCTTCATTGTTGAAACTATCGCCTTAGCGCGCATCAAGCTTTCGAAAGAAGGCTACGTGCTTCCGAACAAGAAACCTAATCAGTTCCTGCAGAGAATCGGCATTGTTGACGGTTCTGAACTTGAGGAAATCACGCAAGAAATAAGCAAGGAGAATGAAAAGGAGAATAACCATGATGGAGAAACTGACTAGCCGCAAGTTCTGGATTGCAACTGCGGCTTTTCTTGCATCTATAGCCAGTTCTATTTCTGGCATGGCTACCGATAACACGGTTATTGCTGGTGTTGGCATGGGTTGCGCCGTGGCTTCCGCCGCTATCTATGCAGGTGCGGAAGCCTACGTAGATGCCGCAAACGTGAAGTCAACAACTGTTGCCGTTCAAGCAACAACTTCTGACAAGAAACTTATCGAAAAGGCTGTTGGCGGCAGCGGTGACGGCAATGCGCAGGCAACGCAGCAATAAGGTTCTTTTCGTTTTGGCGTGCACGTTGGTTTCTGCTGCGCTAGTGCTTTTCACAGCGTGCGCGCCAGAACGTGTCGAGCGTATCGAAGAAACGCTACCTGTTGAGGACATACCTTACACGTGGGTTCTTGACTATACGCAAGACATGCAGCTACCAGAACTGCCGACAGGTTGCGAAGCAACGGCAGCTTCAACGCTTCTGCGAATGAATGGCAAGTACGTAACCAAGCAAGAGGTTGCGGACGCAATGCCAAAGTCTGAATCAGACTTCGTTTACGCGTTTCTTGGCGACCCTTATTCATATAGTGGCTGGGCGTGTTCTGCGCCATGCGTAACAAACACAATAAACGGGTTCTGTGAGTTCGAAGAAAAGATTGCAGCTGTCGAAATGACAGGAACACCACTTGCAGAACTTCCGCTGCCAGCGGCTGTGTGGGTTTCCATTGACCTTGTAGACCCTGAAGAACCTGTGCGCGTTGTTGACGGGTACGGGCTGTACCGCAATTCACATTGCATGGTAGTGCGCGAAGTTTCAGACACTGGCGTTTCGGTTATCGACCCACTAGGCGGCGACCCTGTTTACGATCGCGCGACATTCGAAAGTGTGTATGACGCAATGGGTAGGCAGGCTGTCTATGTTTCTGACCTCAAGACAATTATTCAAATCACGAACGAAAGGGGCATGGGCTAATGGCTAAATACTTCGCTCAAGCTTCGATTGACGAAAACGGAAGGATTGCAGGCGGTGCCGCTGGCAATCAGAACGGCAAGGAACTTAACACGCGCGAACTGTATTCTTCCAGTTCGCGTCCTTGGCTGTTCACTCTTCGCGCTATCAACGCTGCTGTTCAGGCTGAAGCCTGCAAGCAAGCAAAGGCTGGCGTAAGCAATCCGTTCATTGGTTACGACCAGAACGCGCGCAACACACTTCTTGCTGCCGCTAAGTCGGCTAATTGGCAGCTGGCAAATATCACAACGCCATGCGAAACAGACTGTTCTGCATTCGGTGCCGTGTGCCTTATTGCCGCCGTGTACAACGTGCTTGGCAAATCTGCTGGCGACGAGGTTTACAACGCCATGTACGCTGGCGGCAACCTTCCTGCAACTATGAACATGGAGCAGAAGGGGCGCAGTTGCAGCAAGTACATTCAGGTAATTCCGTTCGGTGGCTTTGGTTCTATGCTTCTTGGTGACGTTGTTACGCGCGATGGACACACCGTTATATGCGTAGATCAGATTGTTTCCTCGAACGGGCTTAAGGGTGGCACCACAAGCAGCCCTGCTTCTTCGTCTTACCCATGCAAGGGTTGGACTGGCGACGAAGTAAGAAAGCTGCAGAGCGCGCTTATATCCAAGGGTTATTCATGCGGCAGCTGCGGTGTAGATGGCAGCTTCGGAAGCGATACGCAAAAGGCCGTGCTTAAGTTCCAAGCTGACAACGGGCTTGAGACTGACGGCATTGTTGGCCCCAAGACGCAAGCAAAGCTTTATTCAAGCGCCGCTTCAGCGGTACCTAGTTCTGGCAGTGGATATTCTACGGGCACGTATGTTACGTGCGTTGGCGAACTTAACGTGCGCACTGGCGCTGGCACGGGCTGCGCTAGGAAATCAAAGCACCAACTTACCGCAGACGGTCAACGCCACTCAAACGCTGCTGGGCAGCTTAACAACGGTACAACTGTTACAGTTATGCAGGTTCAATATGACGGCAGCGGCAACCCTTGGGGCATGATACCGTCTGGCTGGATATGCTTAGAATGGAACGGGAAGCCTTATGCTAGGAAGGCTTAAGCTGCTTTCCTGAACGGCACAACCGTTGCAATTCCAGTGCTTAGGTATACAATCTGGTAAGGGCTAAGGTACGTGTTAAGCACTGTATGCTCCACCACGTTTCGTCGGGAAGGTGGTTGCCGATTTTGCAGGCCATGGCGCAGGTCCAGCAGCCTGTGCAACGGTCAAGATTGATCAAAATGGTCGGTTCGGCCATGGTTATGCCCCCTTCTTTTCCTCGAGCTTGCACACGTTGCAGGCGCAATCCCAAATGGTGTCCCATCCTCCGGCGTAGGCCGCACCGTAGTTGTTGGCCATGTCTTCGATGCCGAACACGCCGCATGCCTCCTCGAACCACTGGTTGGAAATATCGGTGATGGTTTCCTCGGACCCTAGCGGGACAAGCAACTCGGAGTAGGTGCCCTCGACGAACTGGCTCTGGCGCCAGCCGAACCACACCTGCACGGTTCCTGGGGGAATGGCCTCGTCGAGGCGCATCGGCGCAATCACGTGGCCGCGCTGGTTGTAGACCTCGACCAAGTCGCCGTCGTCGATGCCCTCGCGGGCTGCGTCAAGCGGATTCATGCGCGCCGAGGGCTCCTTGCCGGAAAGCTCGATCATGAGGTCGTCGTTGGTGAACATGGACTGCATGAAGAAGCGCTGGCGCCCGCTGAAGAACTGATAGGGGTACTCGGCGCTCTTTTTGTCGGCCGTCGGCGACTCGAGGGTTTCCAGGAAGGATGGGAAGGGCACGCCTTGGTTGACCAGGCGCTCGGCGTAGAACTCGATGCGCCCGGTCTCGGTGGGAATCCGAAGGCCGAGCATGGGGTCGAAGAGCTGCTCCGGCCACATGACTGGGATCATCTTCTCTTTTTCGAGTCTTTCAAGCGTAACCTTCGGCTCGATTGAGGCAACCGGCGGGAAATCGGTTTGAAGCTTGATTTCGAGCCACTCGTCGATACTCTTGTTGAAGTATTCGCCGAGGCCTAGGCGCTTTGCGAGCTCGGAGATAATCCACGCCATCGGCTTGACCTGTCCCATAGGCTCGATAGCCGGCTCTTGCAAGACGACGTGGCCGAAGTTGGCGGCGTCGACGATCTCTTTGCGCTCGAACGGCATCGCGTCGGGCAGCACGTAGTCGGCCAGCTTGCCGGTGTCGGTCAGCCAAATGTCGATGTCAACCACGAGGTCCATGGCGTTGAACGTCTCGATCCAGCGCCCGCGGTTCGGGCAGTTGTGGACCGGGTTGCCCGTGCATTTGATGAAGCCTTTGATGGGGTAGGGCTTGCCGGAGAGCACCTGCGGGAAGAAGTCCTTCTGGCGAAGGTGCTTCATGTTGTTCTCGTCGAAGCCTGTGCCGCGGGTGATGGCGTAGTTGTTGAACAGAATCGGGGCAGAGGAGCCGATGACGTTGGTGATAACGCCCGCGTTGGGCTTTCCGATCGTGCCGCGCAGGCAACCAAGCAGGTAAAAGGAGCGGTAGATTTCGCCTTGATTCCTGTAGCGAATGCCGAGCGGGGCGGCGATATAGGGGCTCTCGGCTTTTGCGAACTCCTCGCACAGCTTTACGAACACGTCGGCCGGAACGCCGGTCAGGCGTGTACACTCGTCGGTGGTGAAGGGTGCCACATGCTCGATGAACAGCTGGAAGACGGGTTTGCAGGCAACGCCGTCGACCTCGAAAGACCCTTCAAGCGCGACGGTTTCCGGCAGGTTGTCCTGCCCTTTCCCGAAAGAGAGCGCGGCGTTGGTGGCGTTGTCCCACGCAACATAGTTGCCCTCGGCATCGCGCAGGAACATACCCGTGTCCTCGCGCACGAGGTGCGGGGCCACGGTCTTGCCGATGAGGTATTCGCGGTCGATTTTCTCGTTGTCGATGAGCCACTTGCACATGGACAGAACGAGCGCGGCGTCCGACCCGGGGCGAACGGGGATGAACTGGTCGGCGTAACCAGCGGTCGCGTCGAACAACAGGCCGATGTCGATGATCTTGGCGCCGTTGTCCTTGGCGTTAACCACGCTGCAAGCAACGCGCTGCTGATTCTCGATGGGGTTGCCGCCCCAGATGATAACCAGGTCGGAGTGCTCGATGATGCGGATGTCCATCATGAGCGAGCCGAGCTGGTTGTTGAAAAGGTACATGCCGGCGTATTGCGGGCCGTTGTCGAGGCCGTACGCCAACATGGGGTCGGTGCCGCCCCAGACGTTCCCCAGGCGGGACGACAGAAGTGTGCCCAGGCCGTTGTTGGGCGGTGGCCCTGCGGGGAAGTTCCAGAAGGCGACGCCTTCGGGGCCGTATTTCTCCTTGATGGCGAGCATCTTCTCGGCGATCTCGTCGAGCGCTTGGTCCCAGGAGATTTCCTCGAACTGCCCAGAGCCGCGCTCGCCGACGCGCTTGAGCGGGGTGAGCAGGCGATGCTCGTTGTAGGGCTGCTTGCAGCTCTCGAGACCCTTCTGGCAGATATGGGAGCAGCCGAGGAACTTGTTTGGGTACTCCGCTTTCTCCGTGCGGACGATTTTGCCGTCCTTGACGATGGTTTTGATGACGCAGTAGTCATGGTCACCCCAACCGGGACACGCCGTATAGACGAAGGATTCGTTTGACGACATGTGTTCTCCTCTCTCGCGCCGCGCCCTCTCCTCAAGTGCGCAGCATCTGGCCCTTCTGCTTACGGGGAAGGGCTTACAGGATTTGTTGTTGTCGCCATGCTGCAGCTTAGCTGGGGGTAATATAGCAAGTGAAACGTTCGGAGGGTAAACAGGTTGAATTGGGCTGGGAGGGGAGAATCGTGGTCTACGAGTTTCCGCTGACAAACGACTTGCTGACGATGACGCACCTTCTTTGCACCGTTCCCGATCGCGAGATGCGCGGTACGTACGGGATGGTCATCAACGACTACCGAACGCTTGCGTATGTCGAGCAAGGGATGGCTTGTACCGTCACCGAGCTTGCGCGGGCTCTCGATGTTGCGAAATGCAAGGCTTCGGGTTATGTATCGAAGCTTTGCACCAGGGGTTTTATCGCTCGGAAGGAACGTGTGGGGTCGAAAGTGCTTCTCGCGACCACGGAGGAAGGGTCTCGGTTTGCCCGAGAGAGCCGAGTTTTTTTGGCGTCGGTGTTCGAGAGGATGTTGTCTCCGCTCAACCAAAGCCAGCGCAACCTTTACGACATGGGGTGCACGGCGACGGCAACGATGGCCGATGGTTTCAGGCTGGTCGAGGAGGCCCCTGACTTCGTGTATATTTACCTGCGCTCGTGTTTACTTACCGAACTGTTTGTCACGAAAACCACACGAAAGTACAGGCTTAGCCTCAACGAGTTCCGCATTTTGTTCGCTTTGCTGCAGGAAAAGGATGTCTTGACCTCGTCGGATCTCATGACGACGCTGCTTCTGCCCAAAGCGACGACGTCGGATTGCGTTCAGGTGCTCAGGCGTCGGGGTTTGCTTGGCACCGTAAGTTTAGATGGTCGAAGCAAAGGCCTGAGCCTTACGCTGGCTGGCCGTGTTTTGGCTGAGCGGGCGGCGTGCGACGTCGACAGGAGCTACGTGCAAGACGTTCGCAGCGCGCAGCCCTTCGAGCGGAATCTCTATGTCGAGGTTGCCTCGGAGATCGTCGCGAACGCTCGGAAGTGATCAGCCTTGTGCGGGTATGAGAGCAGGATGCCGATCGGCGCTGCCCCGATGCTCCCCGCGTTCGCGTCCTGTGGGGCTGAGCCGAAGGCCTGCCCCCCCCCCCTCCTCCCTGCGTCACAAAACCTTATTCCGCTTGAAAACTTCCCGAAACATTCCGCCCGTACCTTGATAACGGTAATGTTACCGAGGGGTTTCCCTCGTTGACGTGGTATTGTGTATCGAAGTTGGCCAACGACCAGTGAGGAGCGTGCACTTTATGGCGAAGGTTTCGGAAATCTACGGCTCGATGGTGTTCAACGAGCACACGATGCAGGAGCGCCTGCCATCGGCCACCTACAAGCAGCTGATGAAAACCATCCGCGACGGCGAGCCGCTCAACATCGAGGTCGCCAACGTGGTGGCGCACGCCATGAAGGAGTGGGCCATCGAGAAGGGCGCCACGCACTACACGCACTGGTTCCAGCCGCTCACGGGCATCACCTCCGAGAAGCACGACAGCTTCCTCGACCCCTGCTCGGACGGCCGTGCCATCATGAGCTTCTCGGGCAAGGAGCTCATCCAGGGCGAGCCCGACGCCTCCAGCTTCCCCTCCGGCGGCCTGCGCGCCACCTTCGAGGCCCGCGGCTACACGGCGTGGGATCCCACCTCCTACGCGTTCATCAAGGACGAGGTGCTGTGCATCCCCACGGCGTTTTGCTCCTACACGGGCGAGGCGCTCGACAAGAAAACGCCGCTTCTGCGTTCGATGAAGGCCATCGAGGAGCAGGCCAACCGCGTGCTCGCGCTGTTCGGCGAAGATCCCCAGCGTGTGGTGACCACCCTCGGCGCCGAGCAGGAGTACTTCCTCATCTCCGAGAAAGACTACGAGAAGCGGCTTGACCTGGTGCTCACCGGGCGCACGTTGTTCGGCTACCCGCCGTGCAAGGGCCAAGAGCTCGAGGAGCACTACTTCGGCGCCATCCGCCCGACCGTCAACGAGTTCATGAAGGAGCTCGACGACGAGCTGTGGAAGCTCGGCGTGTCGGCGAAGACGAAGCACAACGAGGTTGCCCCGTGCCAGCACGAGCTTGCCCCGATCTTCGCCAGCGCCAACCGCGCGGTCGACGAGAACTTGCTCACGATGGAGAAGATGCGCCTTTTGGCCAGCCACTACGGCCTGGTGTGCCTGCAGCACGAGAAGCCGTTCGAGAACATCAACGGAAGCGGCAAGCACAACAACTGGTCGATTTCGGCGGGGAAGAAGAACCTGCTCGACCCGGGCGACAACCCCATCGAGAACCTGCGCTTCCTGGTGGTTTTGACCTGCGTCATCGAGGCGGTCGACGAGTACCAGGAGCTGCTGCGCATGTCGGCGGCGAGCGCTGGCAACGACCATCGCCTCGGCGCGAACGAGGCGCCGCCCGCCATCGTGTCGATGTTCCTCGGCGACGAGCTGGGCGCCGTGGTCGACGCGCTCATCGGCGACCACGACTACACCTCGGCCGAGCGCGTGTCGATGGACCTCGGCGTGGACGTGCTGCCGAACTTCCTCAAGGACAACACCGACCGCAACCGCACGAGCCCCTTCGCCTTCACGGGCAACAAGTTCGAGTTCCGCATGCCCGGCTCGGCGCAGAACCTCTCCGACGCCAACATGATCCTGAACACTGCCATGGCGAAGTCGCTCAAGAACTTTGCCGACGCGATGGGCGACAAGACTGACGGCGAGTTCGAGGCGGCTGCCATCGACTACATCAAGCACACGCTGCGCGACCATCAGCGCATCATCTTCAACGGCGACGGCTACTCCGACGAGTGGCCGATCGAGGCGGAGCGCCGCGGGCTGGCGAACAACCGCACCACGGCCGACGCGCTGCCGTGCCTGGTTTCGCAGAAGTCGATCGACCTGTTCGAGGAGTTCGGCGTGCTCTCCGAGACCGAGGTGCGCAGCCGCTACGAGGTGAAGCTCGAGAAGTACAACAAGATCATGAACATCGAGATTCGCACGATGAAGCGCCTGGTGCGCCGCGACTACCTGCCGGCCATCAACGAGTTTGCCGCCGACATCGCGCGCCACATCGCCGAGGTGAAGGCGGTGCTGCCCGACGCCGACCAAAGCTTTGCGGAGGCGAAGCTGAAGGCGCTGCTCGAGGGCTCCGCCACCATCAACAAGCACCTGGCGAAGCTGCACGAGCTGCACTATGCGTCGCTTGAGATCGCCGACCAGCAGGAGCGCGCGAACATGAACGCGCACGAGATCATCCCTGTGATGGACGACCTGCGCGAGGCCGTCGACAGCATGGAAATCATCGTCGGCCGCAAGCACTGGCCCGTGCCGACCTACAACGAGATCCTGTTCTACGCGTAGGGATTAGGGAAAGACAGAAAGCCGAGGGGGCTCGCAGGTTGACCTGCGAGCCCCCTCTTTTCGTAAGCGCGAGCGGGCGCGGGGCGGGGCGTGGTGCTCACCAAGCGAGTTCCGCAGCGACGAGAAAAGCCCTGTGGGCTTTTCGCATGAGCGAGGACTGTTTGAGCGACTGAGCGCTATGCCCCGCCCCGCGTGTCCGTCGCGCGTTACGCGCCCTCCTTCATGCTGTTGGCGGTGGCGGTTATCATGTCGTTGCGCTGGATGGAGCCGACGATGACCGCCATCGGCGCGGCCGCGAGCGGCATGCCCGCGTCGCACAGCCCCACCATCGCCTTCGACATGAGCGCAACGGCCTCGTCGGTCGGCGCTATGGGCACGCCGGCGGCTCGCAGGGTTGCCGCCGACTCGGCGCCGCTCATCGGCGGTCTGCCGCCCATCTCGCCGAGCAGCTGCGACAGCTCGCGCGCCGCCGATTCCCCCATGTTCGACGCGGGCGACACGCGCGCGTAGCACGCCACCGCCTCCTCAAGACGGCCCGTTTGCCAGAACGCATAGGCCAGTCGGTAGTACGTATAGGCGATGGTGCCGTCGATCACGGCGAAGCGCAGCAGGCGTTTCGCCACGTCAACCACGAGGTCGTAGCGCTTGGCGGCAACGTAGGCGGTAATCAGGTCTTGGTATGCCGACGGGCTCGACGGCGCCATCTCGACGCAGCGCTGCGCCGCGGCGATTGCGGCGTCGTTGTCGTTCAGACCCGAATACAGCTCGGTCAGCGCGCTGCGCGCCATCTGCTCGACGTCGGACGCGCGGCTGTAGCGCGCTGCGGGGTTTTCGTCGGCGAAGTCAACCAGGTAGCGCGAGAACACGCCCTCGCAGTACAGCGGCTTCACGTTCTCGCCGCCGCCTCCGCGCGCAACGGTGTCGGCGCGGGCGGCCTCCAAGTTGGAGGCAGTGAGCTTTTCGCCTTCCGCCACGAGGTCTTCCATCTGCGCGGTGGCCAAAAGCGGCGCGTCGGCGCGGTCGGCCTGGGCGGCGCGCAGCCGCTCGTCGAGCGCGGCGTCCTGCGTGCTGAGCACGTCGAGGTCGCGCACGCGGTCGGCGTGCAGCAACGCCGCGAGGTCGTCCGGCAGCGGGCGCACGTCTTCGTCGAGGGGTGTGCGGCGCGTCGGGTCAAGCCCCGCGTCGAGCTTCTGCACGGGCTGGTTGTGCCCGTTTGCGTCGGGTTGCACGGCGAAGCGCGCGGGTTTCAGCACGGCGAAAAGTGCCGCCGGGTTGTACTCGGTTCCCGTGGCGCAGGCGGCGCCGTGGGCGTTGAGCTGGGGCAAGACGCCCATCATGAACGTCATGCGGTCGAACTCGAGCGAGAGCGCCACGCTGTTGTTCAGGCTGTCCTCGTGCCCGTGCACCACCACGCGTGCGATGCCCACGCTGGAGCCGAACGCGGCCGCCGCAACGCGCGCGGCAAGGCGCAGCCCGTAGGTCGACGCCGCCGCGGGCTGCTGCGCCGTGCGGTCGACCCAGGCACCTATCGGCGAGGCGGCAATGCCGGCAACGGGCTGGTCGGGCACCCATTGCGAGCGCGGAAGCTGCTCGGGGCGCGGCAGGGTGACGCTCACGGCCACCGTTCCACACGAGGCGTCCACGTCGAAGCGGTACTCCAGGCGGTACGGCAGCTGCATCGTCTCGAAGGCGCGCGCGAGGCGCGTGCTCACGTCCCAGTTGCCGCCGCGCTTGCCTGCCGCGCCGTTCACGGTGAGCAGCGAGTTCTCGCTTTCGACGGCGTCGATCGACTTCTGCGCGGGGTGCGTGAGAAGGCGCAGGTTCAGCCAGTCGCACATCGAGCATTGCGCCTCGGTGGCGCCGATGGGGGTAAGGGTGTTGCCCTCCGAGCTCAAGCCGCGCTCCACCAGCAGCAAGCGGTTGAGCGCCGATTCCACGCCCAGCACGTGCGCGCGTTGCCCCACCGACATCGCGTCGGCGTCGAAGTAGAACCAGAGCAGGTTCGTGAGCGTGAGGCGGCGCACCTCGATGGGGTGCTCAACCGCCATGGCGCGCAGGCTTGAGGCGTTGGCCTCAGTGAGCAGGCGCGCAGCGTAGTGCTCGAACCCCGAAACGGTTGCGTCGTCCGGCGCGGCCATCGAAACGCGGAACAGCAGCGCGTCGACGGCGTCAGGCAGAGGCACGGTGCGAAACTCGTTCATCACCTCGGTGATGGGTCTGCACGTCGGCGCTTTGTCGGATGCCCCGGCGTTGGTCGTCGCGGCGTCGCCGGCGTCGGAGGAATTCTTCTTGCGGAAGGGGTTGAACATGGGGGACGCTCCTTGCGTTGTGTGCGTGCGCCTACGATTGTGGCACAACTGCCACAGGCACGCTAGCGGAATCTGACAAGGGGACAGGTCGTTTGTCGCATTGCGAGAGATTATTCGCCTCCCTGCGCTTTGCCAATGTGACAAACGACCTGTCCCCTTGTCAGGTGCGCCCCGCGTTCGCTCTTGTTCGCCTTACTTTATGGGCAGCGTGGCGGTGAACGTCGTTCCTTCGCGCTCGTTGCTTTCCGCGGTTATGCTTCCCCCGTGTTCCTTCGCCACCTCTTGGGCTATGGCGAGCCCCAGGCCGTAGCTGTTGGTGTTGCGCGTGCGGGCGCGGTCGGCGCGGTAGAAGCGGTCGAACACGTGCGGGAGGTCGTCGGGAGGGATGACGTCCCCGCTGTTGCGCACGACGAGCCTCGCCTCGCGCCCGTTGCCGCCGACCGACAGCGCCACGTGCACCTTCCCGCCGTCGTTGGAGTATTTGCACGCGTTGTCGATGAGCGTCGACGCCAGCCGCTCGAGGCGCTTCTCGTCTCCGCGTAGGCGCACGTGGGGCGCAAGGTCGCTCTCGATGGCGATGCCGCGCTCGAACGCCACCGACTCGAACTGGAGCACGTAGTTCTCCACCAGGTCGGTGAAGTCGACCTCGCCGAAAACGCGCTCGGACGTTGCCGCGCTGTCGAGTTGCGCGAGCTCAAGCATGTCGTTCACGAGGCCCTGCATGCGCTCCGCCTCCGCCTGGGTGCTCTCGACCCACTGGCTTTGGTTGCCCACGGTGTCGTCCGCGTGCGCGCGCAGGATGGCGGTGTTCGCGAGGATCACCGTGAGCGGCGTTTTCAACTCGTGCGACGCGTCGGCGACGAACTGCCGCTGCTGCGCCCACGCGCGCTCGACCGGGCGTAGCGCCCAGCGCGAGAAAAACACGTTGATGACGAGGAAGGCGAGCAGCGTGGCGAAGCCGATGACGGCAAGCGTGCGCGCCAGTTGCATGGTGGAGGAGAGGTAGCTGGTGTCGGCGAAGGCGACCAAAAACGAGTCTTGCTGCGCGTCGAAGGCATCGTACAAGAGGTTAACCTCGGCGATTTCCCCGGAAAGCCCGCTGGCATTGGAGTTTTTGGCCTGCTCGGTCACGTAGGCGACGGCGGCGCTTGCTGTGTCGTCGGAAATGGTGGCGGTCGAGCGCGCGCCCATGGCCTCGTAGCTGCCGTCGGAGAACACGCGGTAAACCGCCACGGGAATGTGAAGCAGGTCGTCGTCGCCGCCCTTGCCGATGCGCGGGGGAACGGTGGATTGCTTTTGCGTGTTGGCTTGGCCGGCGGTCTGGTTATCGGTTTGCTCGTCGGGCGCGGCAGCCTGCCCGCCGGCTTGCTCGTCGGCTTGTTCGTCGGGCGCGACGTCTTTTTGGAGCGCGTCGGGGTTGGCGCCGCCTTTGCCTTGCTCGCTTTCCGACAGGGCGACGTTTATGCGGGCGTTGCGCACGGCGGTTTGCAGGTCGTCGTAGTTTCCCTGGTAGTCGATGCGGCATATCATGCCGAACGCCACCAAGAGCACCAGGGCGGCGAGCGCCATGTTGAGCGCGATGAACTTGATGCGAAGTTTCCTCAGCATGGGTTAGCCCTTTGTCGAGCGGGTTGCGGCGCGCGTGTCGGCGGCGCCGCCCGTGTCGCTGGCGCTGGCGGTGCCGCCCGTGTCGCTGACGTTCGCGTCGCTTGCTTCGTCGCCCGCGTCGCCGTTCGCCTGCGCGACGAAGCGATACCCCGCCTTCCGCAGCGTTTCCACCTTTGCCGTTGACCCTAAGTGCACCAGTTTCTTCCGCAGAAACGAAATGTACGCCTCCACGTTGTTGTCGCCCGCGCTGCTCTCGACGCCCCACGCCTTCGCGATGAGCGTGTCCTTCGACACCACCACGCCGGGGTTGCTCATGAGAATGCGCGCGATCGAGAACTCCTTGAAGCTCAGGTGGATAGACTTCGCGCCGCAGGAAAGCTCGTAGCTTTCGAGGTCGAGCGCGAGGTCGCCCGCGCGGAGGCGCTCGAACACCACGTCGCCTTGCCGGCGGGTGAGCGCGCGCAGGTGCGCCATCAGCTCGGCGGGGGAGAACGGTTTGGTCATGTAGTCGTCGGCGCCCGCGTCGAGCCCGGTGATCTTGTCGCTTACGGCGTCGCGCGCGGTGAGCAGCAGGATGGGCGTGCTCACGTTGGCGCGCCGCAGCTCGGTGGCAACGGCGAACCCGTTTTTCTTCGGCAGCATCACGTCGAGGATAATGACGTCGTAGCTGCCCATTTCAGCCCAGGTCACGCCTGCTTCGCCGTCGTGCACCACGTCGGTTTGGTAACCGTTTTCCTCGAGGATGTGGGCGAGCGCGGCGGCAAGGCGCACGTCGTCCTCCACGATGAGAATATGCACGACGACCTCCTTCGGTTGCAAAAAGACGCGATGTGGCTTGACGACATCTATTGTAGCGGCAAGCCTGAAAATCGCCTGAAGGAATGCGCACGGAGCGCGGGGGGCGTAGTGTGACAAGGGGATAGAGCGCGCTCCGTTCGCCACGCCGTACGCTTTAAGGGAAATTTCAGGGAGCGCGCCTATGATGCTCCATGGTGTTTCCCGGCACCAGCGCGGCGCGCCGATCGCCCCTTGGGCGTTTCCCTTGACAAAAAGGCGCGTCGCGCTTCCCCCTTTTTGGCGATGCGGGCGGCGGGAACGCGGTTGCCCCAAGCGGGGCGACGGAGGCGCGGCTTTCGTTTCGAACGGACAACGGAGGCGCGGCTTTTGCCCAGCGCCGTGGGGAACCCCATTGTGAATCCGTGCAGGTGAGAGGGGAGTAGTGTGTCCTCGTACAGCGAAGTTTTTCAGCGCGTCGAGAAGAAGTATCGCGTGAACGCGTGGCAGCGTCGCGCGATCGAGGCGCGCCTGCAGGCGCTCATGGAGCCCGACGCATACGGGCTTGCGCGTGTGACCAGCCTTTATTGGGACACGCCCGTCCGATCGCTCATCGCGCGCTCGCTGGAGAAGCCGCTTTACAAGGAGAAGCTGCGCGTGCGCGCTTACGGCCGCGAGGAAGGTGAGGCGCTCGTGAGCGCTTTTCTCGCCGACTCCTCGAGCCCCGCAGGCTTTCCCGTGTTCGTCGAGCTCAAGAAGAAGTACAAGGGCGTGGTGTACAAGCGCCGCACGGGCATGTCGCTGGCGGCGGCGCGGGCGTATCTGGGCGGGGTCGACTACCGGTGCGCCTGCGAGCGCTTTCCGCTTGCCGACCCTGCGTTGGCGGAGGCGTCGCTTGAGCCGCGCAACGTGCAGATTGCCGCCGAGATAGACGCGATGCGCAACCGCTACGAGGGCCTGGCGCCCTCGATGGCGATCGCGTGCGACCGCGTGGCGTGGAAACCGTGTGCCGAGCACGTCGATGAGCTGGGGGAATTGCGCGTAACGTTCGATGCGGCGCTGCGGTTTGCCGAGCGCCGCGACGCATGGCGGCCCGTTGTCGGCAAGACGGAGTCGATCATGGAGATCAAAAGTGCGGGCCCGTTCCCGTTGTGGCTGGCGAAAGCGCTCGACGAGGCGCGCGCCTACCCCGCGTCGTTTTCCAAGTACGGAACGGCGGCGCAAATCGCGTGCGCGGGCAAGCACGCGCGGCCGTGCTCCCGCCAACAGGGCTCCAACCCCGCGTTCGCCCGTCTCGCAATGTGACAAACGACCTGTCCCCTTGTCATAACCTACCTGAGAGGAAAACACTGTGCTTGATATGGCTTTCACCTCGATCTTCGGCACCGCCGACTCGCTTGTTTCGTCGGTGTCGACATCGGGTTTTCTCGTGTGCTGCGCCGCGAGCATACTGCTGGGCATGTGCGCGGCGGGCGTCTATATGTTTCGCCATAACTACTCGAAGAACTTTGTGGTTACGCTGGCGCTGCTGCCGCTCATCGTGCAAATGGTGATCACGCTGGTCAACGGCAACCTCGGCGCGGGAATCGCGGTCATGGGCGTGTTCAACCTGGTGCGCTTCCGCAGCATTCCCGGCAGCGCGAAAGACATCGGCAGCGTGTTTCTGGCGATGGCGATCGGGCTTGCCACGGGCATGGGGTATTTGGGGCTCGCGGTGGTGTTTACCCTGGTAGTGGCCGTGGTGAACGTGGTGTTCGTGCTCACGCCGTTTGGTAAGCCGCGCGAGCCCGGCAAAACGCTGCGTATCACCGTCCCTGAGGACCTCGAGTACGACGGCGTGTTCGACGGCGTGCTGGCGCGCTACACTTCGGAATACGAGCTCACGCAGGTGCAAACCACCAACATGGGGTCGCTGTTTCAGCTGGAATACGCGCTGCGGATGCGCGAGCCCGGCCGCGAGAAGGCGCTCATCGACGAGCTGCGTTGCCTGAACGGGAACCTGAAGATATCGCTGGGGTATGTGCCTCAGATGCGCGAGAGTTTGTAGGGAGTGAGTAGGATGAAGAAAAGCTTCGGGGTTGTGGCGGTTTCGGCTGTGCTGGTGTTTTCGCTCTCGGGGTGCTCGCTTTCTTCGGGTGGGGAAGGGGAGGGGGCTGCGGCTTCTTCTGATTCGGCGGCTTCTTCGGCTGCTGTTTCGGCTTCTGCCTCTGTTTCGGCGGAAGCCTCGCTCGACATCGACCTTTCCGCCATGGATTTCGACTATACCGACCGCGACAAGGATGCGTCTTACGATGCGGCCTCCGCAACGATTGTCGCGCTTGCCGACGGGGCTTCGGGCGTCTCGGGCGCGGACTCGGGCGCGGGCGCGACGGTTTCTTCCGACGGCAACACCGTCACGATAACGGCGGCGGGCACGTATGTGGTTTCGGGGACGCTCGCGCAGGGGCAGCTGGCGGTTGACGCGGGCGACGACGACAAGGTTCAACTGGTGCTCGACGGCGCGTCCGTCCACAACGAGAACGGCCCGGCGGTGTACGTGAAAAACGCCGACAAGGTGTTCGTCACGCTGGCCGACGGCTCCGCGAACACGTTGAGCGACGGCGCGAGCTACGTGCTCGACGACGGCAGCGACGAGCCGTACGCCACCCTGTTCTCGAAGGCTGACCTCACGCTGAACGGCTCGGGCTCGCTGGAGGTGACGAGCGCTTACCGCCACGCCGTCTGCTCGAAGGACGACCTGGTTGTCACGGGCGGCACGTACACGATAAACGCCGTTGAGGACGGCCTGCGCGGGCGCGACTGCGTCAAAATTTGCGACGGCGCGTTCTCCATCACGGCGGGCGAAGACGCCGTCAAGTCGAACAACGACGAGGACGGCGCGCGCGGGTTCGTGTGCATCGACGGCGGCACGTTTGACATAACCGCCGGCGACGACGCGGTTCACGGCGAGACGGTGCTGCGCGTGACGGGCGGCGTGGTCGACGTGGCGTCGTGCACAGAGGGGCTTGAGGCTGAGCAGGTGTACGTGAACGGCGGCGAGGTGCGCATCGTTGCCAGCGACGACGGCGTGAACGCCTCGGCGCGTGACACGGTGACGGGCGGCACCGACAACGTGCCGGGGACTACCGAGGGCAGCTGCCTTCTGCAGATAAACGACGGCTCTGTGGAAGTCGACTCGACGGGCGACGGCCTTGACAGCAACGGCAACCTGGAGATCAACGGCGGCACGGTGGTGCTGCACGTGCCCGACAACCCCGACGACACGGTTATCGACTGCGACGGCGCCGCCTCCATCAACGGCGGCACGGTGACGGCCGTTGCGGCCGACGGCACGCAAACGCAGGTGACGGCCGACAACCTGGCGCAGTTCACCCAGATGGGCGGCATGGGCGACCGCGGCATGGGCGGCGCAGACGGCGACCCGCTCGCGGGCGAGGGCGGCGAAGCCGGCGGCAGGGGCGGCATGGGCGATCGCGGCATGGGCGGCGCGCCCAGCGGCCGTATGTAACGGCGCGGGTTGCTCTCGCAAGGCGCACGACCCGTAGGGCAAGGGCCATGCCCTTGCCGCCCGCCGCAAGCGGAGTCCCCTCGCCCCGCGTTCGTCCGCGCCCTTTCGCCATTCGCCTTTGCGCCTTCCCCTTCTGCATCCCAATTTCCTCAAAAAAAGTTCTCCAAGGCTTTCTTTTTTCGAAAGTTTGCCATAGAATACTCATTGTTTCACGTGACTAACAAATGATGGGAATCGAGATGCAAGACGCAATGGCTATCGAAACAACGAACTACGCCTCGGCCGATTCGGCTGTTCGCATGCAGCAGATGCCGCTGAGCTTCCTCAAGAGCGGTGAGCGTGCGCGTGTCGCGCGCGTGCGCGGCAAGGGCGACGTGCACCACCACTTGGAGAACCTCGGGTTTGTGGAGGGCGCCGACGTACGTGTCGTTTCCGAGCAGTCGGGCAACCTCATCGTGGAGATCAAGGGCGCGCAGGTGGCGCTCGACCGCTCGGTCGCGTCGAAGATCATCACCTGCTAACACGCAGGAACGTTAACTGAACGCGTCGGTAGCCCGCGCGTTTTCGCGTGTCGTTTTTCATCAAGGCAAACGTTCGGACAACGAAAGGAAGGACACATGGCAGAGCAGGACAAGACCCTGCGCGACATCCCCGTCGGCGAAACGGCCACTGTGCGTCGCCTGGTCGGCGAGGGTGCCGTGAAGCGTCGCATCATGGACATGGGCATCACGAAGGGAACCGACGTGTACGTGCGCAAGGTGGCGCCGCTAGGCGACCCCATCGAAGTGACGGTGCGCGGCTTCGAGTTGTCGCTGCGCAAGGACGAAGCGCAGAACGTGTTGGTGGTGTAAGGGGCTGATTGGAGGGTTTCGCCCTCGGCTGACCAGGGGCTTTTCGCCCCTTATTTTACACGTACCAGTTAGCTTTCACTAACATTCACGTTTCGTTCACGTTCCACCCGTTCGCCCACGCGCCCAAACGCGGCGCCGAGGCGTCAAGTCAAGAAAGGCACACCATGGGAATCAACATTGCGCTTGCCGGCAATCCCAACTGCGGCAAGACAACCCTGTTCAACGACCTCACCGGTGCCAACCAATACGTCGGCAACTGGCCCGGCGTCACCGTTGAGAAAAAGGAAGGCAAGTACAACCGCGACAAGGACGTGACCATCACCGACCTGCCGGGCGTGTACTCGCTTTCCCCCTACACCCCCGAGGAAATCGTCACGCGCGACTACCTCATGAGCGGCAACCCCGACGTGGTCATCAACCTGGTGGACGCCACCAACCTTGAGCGCAACCTGTACCTGACCACCCAGATCATCAACCTGGGGCTGCCGGTGGTCCTCGCGCTCAACATGATGGACCTCGTGGAGAAAAACGGCGACAAGATCGACGTCGCGAAGCTCTCGCAGAAGCTCGGCTGCCCCATTGTGGAAATATCGGCGCTGCGCAGCCGCGGCACCGACGACGTGGTGAAGGCCGCCGTCGAGGCCGCGAAGAAGGGTGCGCCCGCCGCGTCGACTCTGCGCTTCGCCGACAACGTGGAAGAGGCGCTCGCCAAGGTCATCGACGTGCTGGGCAGCCGCGTGAGCGGCAGCTCCGCGCGCTGGTTCGCTATCAAGGTGCTCGAGGGCGAGCAGATGACCCTCGACGCGCTGAAGCTTTCCGCGTCCGACCTGGCGAAGGTCGCCGCCATCCGCGAGGCGGTCGAGGACGCCGAGGACGACGACGCCGAGTCGATCATCACCAACGAGCGCTATGAGGTGATCACCGACGTGTGCGTCGAGTGCGTGAAGAAGTCCGCGAAAGGCATGACCACCACCGAGAAGATCGACCGCGTGGTCACCAACCGCGTTCTGGGCATCCCCATCTTCATCGTTATCATGTTCGCCGTGTACTACGTTGCCGTGTCGATCGGCGGTGGTGTGGTCACCGACTGGGCCAACGACGGCCTGTTCGGCGACGGCTGGCTCTACACCGGCACCGAGGCGTACGAGGAAGCCGTGGGCGAGTGGGAGGACAGCGTGGCGCTCGCCGAGGAAAGCGGTGCCACCGAGGCGCAGCTTGAGGCGTTGGCCGAGGAGGAGCCCGACCCGGCCGAGTTTGGTCTGTGGCACCCGGGCTTGGCGCCGGTGGTGTCCGACGCGCTTGAGTCGGTCAACTGCGCGCCGTGGCTGCAAAGCCTGATCGTCGACGGCATCATCGGCGGCGTGGGCGCCGTGCTCGGCTTCGTTCCGCAGATGATCCTGCTGTTCCTGATGCTCTCGTTCCTCGAGGCCTGCGGCTACATGGCGCGTGTGGCGTTCGTGATGGACCGGGTGTTCCGCCGCTTCGGGCTGTCGGGCAAGTCGTTCATCCCGATGCTCATCGCAAGCGGCTGCGGCGTGCCGGCCGTCATGTCCACCAAGACTATCGAGTCCGAGAAAGATCGCCGCATGACCATCATGACCACCACGATGATCCCTTGCGGTGCGAAGATGCCCATCATCGCGCTCGTGTTCGGCGCCATTGCCGGCGGTGACATGGAAACGACGCGCTGGGTGGCGCCGCTGTTCTACTTCCTGGGCTTGGCCGCCATCATCGTGAGCTGCATCATGCTGAAGAAGTTCAAGGCGTTCGCCGGCGAGGTTGCCCCGTTCATCATGGAGCTGCCGCAGTACCACATTCCCACGGTCAAAAGCGTGCTTCTGGCCACGTGGGAGCGCGTGCGCAGCTACATCGTGAAAGCCGGTACCATCATCTTCCTGTCCACCATCGTCATTTGGTTCCTCATGAACTTCGGCTTCTACGAGGGCGCGTTCGGCCTGCTCGACACCGAGATGGACGGCTACCTCGACAACAGCCTCATGGCGGGGCTCGGCAGCCTGCTGGCGTGGGTCTTCGCGCCGCTGGGCTTCGGCAACTGGGAGAGTGCCGTTACCTCCATCACCGGTTTGGTGGCGAAGGAGAACGTGGTTGCCACGGTTGGCATCCTGACGCAGCTCGGCGAGCTGGGCGAGACCGACCCGACGCTGTGGGAAGGCTTCGCGGCGATGCTCGGCGGCTCGACGGCGGCAATCGCGGCGTTCGCGGCGTTCAACCTGCTGTGCGCGCCGTGCTTCGCGGCCATGGGCACCATTCGTCGCCAGATGATGAGCGCGAAGTGGACGTGGGCGACTATCGGCTATATGTGCGGGTTTGCGTGGTGCGTAGGCCTTATGATCAACCAGTTCGTCGGTTTGGCGCTGGGCGAGGTTGAGTTCGGCGTGTTCACGGTGCTCGCCATCGCGGTGGCGGCGGGCATGCTGTTCCTGCTGTTCCGTCCCACGCCGAACTACGATGAGAAGGCGAAGGCGAAGGCGTCCAAGCTGGAGGCGGCGAAGGACGCGGCGTAATGTGGTTGGTTCCGCCCGTTGCTGATGCAGCGGGCGGAACTGCTCGACGCTGCGAAGCGCTCAGGCTCCCGCGTTCTTATGACCCCCATGAAAGGAAACGCGTTATGCAAGAACTTACTTTGACGCCTGCCACGGTTGTTTTGCTGGCGGCTATCGCGGCGTGGGCCGTGTGGGCGGTGCGACGCATCGTGGGACGCGGGCTGTGCGACTGCGGCGACCATTGCGGCGACGGCGGCTGCAGCGGCTGCGGGTCGAGTGCGGGTGCGCACAGGAGCGCTGCGGGCATGGGCATGGGTGCGGGTGCGGGCGCAACCGCAGGCGCAGCCACGGGCGCAAGCTGTTCGTGCTGCGGTTCGTGCAGCGCCGCCGACAACATGGTGGCGCGCATGCAGCGGTCGCTCAAGTAGGCTGAGCGGGCGAGCGCGGGAACGCCCGCTCGCCCGCCCGTACCCTGCGCCTCGGGCCCCCTTCGCTGTTTGCGGCGAGCAGCGCAGCCCCTTCGTTGTTTGCAGCGTAGCCATTTTCTCAGCTTCTGCTTCATTCGCATTTGTTTCGCCTACAACTCCCCTTTTCCAGCCATCTCCCATCTTTTGTGGCTTCAAAAGCGGCGTTGTAGGCGTTTTTTCATGAAAAATGGCTTCGAATTGGACGTTGTAGGCGTTTTTCGCTTCCTAAAACGCCTACAACTCCCTTTTTCCAGCCACAACTTTTCGAAGCTGGCTTCAAAAGCGGCGTTGTAGGCTTTTCTTCTGGCTCAAGCCCCAATTCTCATGCTGCGCGGGCGAACGCGGGGGTGTAGCTCTGCTCGAACGTGTCCGGCTACCCTGCGTTCGGCTGTTCCGATGCGACAAACGACCCGTCCCTTTGCCATGCTTTGTCATGTTCGCGGTATAATTTGCCCTCGCGTGCGCGGAATGCGTGCTCTGTTCGTTTGAAGCCGAAGAAGAAAGGGTAGCCGATGGTCGTGGAGCTTGAGGGCGCAAGCAACGTGCGCGACCTCGGCGGCATCGCGGTGGGCACGGGGCGCGAGGTGGTGCCCGGGCTGATCTTCCGCGGCAGCGCCCTTGCGAGCATCACGCCCGCCGATCAGGACGTTCTCTTCCGCACGCTGGGCATCAAATGCGTCATCGACCTGCGCTGTGGGTGGGAGCGCGCGGCCAAGCCCGACGTTGCGGTGTCGGGTGTCGACAACCTCCACATTCCCTTTTTCGACCTTGAGAAGGTGGGCATCGAGTACACCGAGCCCGCCGAGGGCACCAAAGTGGTCGGGCGCGACGTGGCGTGCGACCCCGATCGGTTCTACCGCGCGATGGCCAACCCGCTGACGGCGCGCCAGATGGGCCGTGCGCTTGGCGAGGTGCGCCTGCGCGCGACGCAGGGACAGCCGGTCTACCTGCACTGCAGCGGGGGGAAGGACCGCGCGGGCATCATGTCGCTGCTCGTTTTGCACGTGCTCGGCGCTGGCCGCGAGGCCGTTCTTGCCGACTACCTGCTCACCAACGTGTCGCGTGACGCGAACTACCAGCAGGCGTTCGAGCGCTTTCTGCGCTTTGCGGAAGGTGACGAGCAGCGCGCGCACGAGCTTACGCACGCCCATCGCGCGCGGCGCGAGAATCTCGAGGCGTTCGCCGAGAGCGTGACGGAGCGCTACGGCGGCATGGAGGCTTTCGTGCGCGACGTTTTGGGGGTCGACGACGTGTGTCGGGAGGAGCTGCGCCGCGCGTGCACGCGCCCTGTGCGATAGCGATTGCGGAGTAGGCGGCAGATCGTCGGCGCACACTCTTGCGCCGTGCGCCCTTGCCCCACGCGCCCTATTCGAAGCACTCCTTCGCCAGCATGTCCATAAACTCGTCCGACAGGTAAACGGGCAGCTTGCGCGCGGTTTTTTCGGTTTGGTGGGAGGTCGAGCCGTGCCCATACTGGATGAGCGCCTTGCAGCACCACGTGACGCTGCGCAGCGCGGTTGCCATGCGCCACGCGCGCAGGCGAGCGTCGAAGCTCCCGCGCGGGAAGCGTCCGTCCACCGCGCACCAGTAGCGCTCGACGAACGCGTCGGCGGCGTCGCGGGGGAACAAAAACTCGCTGTCCCAAAACGAGGTGGTCGGCGCGGTGAAATACGCCACGTCCTGCGCCACCTCGCCGATGATCGGACGCTCCCAGTCGACAAACGAGGTGCGACCGTCGTCGGCGAGCAGGAAATGCGACGCTAAAGGCTCGGTGTTGACGATGTGTGTGCGATCACGCGCGTCGCAGTCGGTGTCGAGCGCCGGCGCGGCGGCGGCGAAGAAGCGCTCGACCCATCGCGTGACGCGGGCGTCCTCGAACGCCGAGGCGCGGTAGAGCTCGAAGCGCTGAATGCATTCGTCGAAGAGCGTGCGCAGCGGGTCGGCGGGTGCGAAGAGGGGGCAGCGGCCCGCGGGCGTGTGGGCGCTCGCGAAGCTGCTTGCGTCTGCGAAGCCGTTTGTGCCCGCGTTCCCGCCCGCGAAACCGCCCGTGAAGCCGTCCGTGCCGACGCTCTTGCCCGCGCCCGCGCCATCAATCGGCACGGCGTGTATGTCGGCTATGCAACGCGCCACGCGCTCGAGGTCGCCTTCGCGCAGGTGGTCGAAGTCGAGCTCGCTGCCTTCGCAGAAGCTGATCACGAGCGCGCCGTTTTCGGGAGCGCCCGCGTCGTCGTCGACGTAAAGCGCGCGCGGCGTGCGCCCGCTCGGCTCGAGAGCCCGCAGCGCCGCGAACTCGTAGCGCACCTGGTTGTCGTGAAACGGCTGCGGAAGCACGTTGAAGCGCAGCACGAATTTCTGTCCCTCAACCTCGAACCAGAAATTGAGGTTGTGCTCGCCCGCGCCGAGCGGGTGCGGCTCCAAAACGGTTTCCGCGCCAATGCCGAGCGCCTCGCGCAACGCCTTGTTCTTCCGCAGGTAGTTCGCCGCTTCCGCTGTTTGCCGCTCGACGCAGTCCACGTTGCCGTCCTTCCTTGTCGGTGTTCGCTGTGCTGCATTATACGTTGTGCTACCATGAGGGCATTCAACCTTGAAGGAGGCCGCTGTGGAAAAAATGTCCATGTCGCACGAAGACTACCTCGAAGCGATGGTGATGCTGGGGGCAACCACCGAGGCGTCGGTGCGGTCGGTCGACGTTGCCACCAAGATGGGCGTGTCGAAGGCGTCGGTGAACAAGGCCATGTCGGTTCTGAAGGAGAAGGGGCTGGCCGAGCAGCCCTACTACGGCGACATCACGCTTACCGACGAGGGCTACGCATACGGCGCGTCGGTGCTCAAGCGCCACAACGCGCTCACGGCGTTTCTCAACAAGGCGGTCGGCATCGACGCGGAAACCGCCGAGCGCGAGGCGTGCCTCATGGAACACGCCATCAGCGACGCGTCGTTTGAGAAATGGCTCGCGTTCATCGAGAAGCTCGATTTGGAGTAGGGCTCATACGCTTTTCGAGCGGGCTTGGCGGCTTTCGGTCGAATTTCTGTCGACTCTTGGTTAGCTTGCGGTTGACCTTCAGTTGACGGATCGCTGAAATAAGTTGTGGAAGGGCTCTGCGGGGCTTCTTTTCTGTGGTATCCTGAATTCGCTCTACGCATACACACACTACTAAAACGAACTCGATGCATGAGGGGCGCATTTCCTTTGGAGAGACAGTCTCATATCGTGTCTTTTGACGACGCCCGCCGCTCGGTGCGCGCCGACGATGCGCGCGTGCGTGCGGCAGCGGGAGCGGAAGGCGGGCGCGGGTATGCGCGCGGGTCGCGCGATGCTCGAGGCTCGCGTGACGCGTGGGGCTCGCGGGACGCGCGCGGTACGTACGGGGCTCGCGATGCGCGGGGCGCGCGCGAAACCCGCAGCGCGTACGGAGGGCGCGATGCTCGGGGCGCTCGCGACGCGTGGGGCTCGCGGGATGCGCGCGGAACGGGCGACTACGCGTTCGATTCCAAGCGCTCCTTTGCGCGCACGACCGAACGCTTCTCCGAACCTGAACCCCAGCCCGAGCGCGTCGAGGAAGCGCAGCCCGAGCGCGCGTCGTTCGCAAGCAGCTTGTCGGCGAAGCTCAAGGCCGCGAAGCGCTCCCGCACCAAAGACAAGGCCGATCGCCGCTTCGACCGCCAATACGGCGGCGCCGACGCGCGCTCCTCGGCGGGCGCGGGTGTGGGCGCGGGAAGGCGCGGCGGCTCCGGCGCAGGCGCCGATGCGGACGCGGCGGGCCCGCGCGCGGCGGTGTATCGCGGCGAGATGGGAACGCAGCACAGGCGCGCGGCGCGCATGCAGAACACGGCGTCGGGTTCGGCGCGCGGCGGCATGCAGGCTACGCGCAAGAAGCGCAAGCTTTCCCCCGCGGCTGCGGTGAGTGCGGCGGTGGCGGCGTGCTTGTTGTTCGGCTGCGTGGTTCTCTACGGTCCCGCGCAGCAATACTATCGGGAAGTGCGCGAGCGCGATCGCCTGCAGGCGGAATACACCGCACTCCAGGAGCGCAACGACGCCATACAAAGCGAGGTCGACGCCTTGTCGACGGACGCCGGCATCGAGGATCGCGCGCGCGAGGAGTTCGGCTGGGTGAAAGACGGCGAGTCGGCCGGCAGCGTGTCGGGCGTCGAGGTGGAGAAGGAGTCGACCTTCCGCGCCAACATCGTTCCCGGCAGCGTCGAGGCCCCCGACACCTGGTATTCCTTCCTCGACCCTCTTTTCGGCGTGGAATAGCGCAAGCGCATGATGCGCTGCGCCTGCGCGTGCAATCTACAAGGAGCATCGGATGACCGAGCGTTATGCTGCTATTGACATTGGAACGGTGACGTGCCGTATGCTGGTGGCCGACGTGGAAGGCGGGCGCGTGGTGCCCGTGGCGCGCAGGTACGCCATCACGAACTTGGGCGAAGGCGTTGACGCCGCGGGCGTGCTCAAGCGCGAGGCGATGGATCGCGTGGCGCGCGTGATCGAGGGCTATCTTGCGGCGCGTGATACGCTTAACACCCCCGAGTCGCCGGTGCGCAAAACGGTGTGCGTGGCAACGTCCGCTGCGCGCGACGCGGAAAACGCGGCCGAATTCACGGAAATGCTGGCGAAGCTCGGGCTCGAGCTGGCGGTGATTCCCGGCGAGCAGGAGGCGGCGCTGTCGTTTCGCGGTGCGTCGGCGGAATTCGCGGGCGCGGGCGAGCACGCGGGCGAGCGCAGAGCTGAACACGGGGGTGACGAACACGGGGACGGTGAACGCAGGGATGCAGCCCTGCCCGCCGGTTCAGTGAACGGGGCTGCGTCCCCGTGCTCACCGCCCACACCCGTGCCCCCGCGCATCATGGTGGTCGACGTGGGCGGCGGCTCGACCGAGGTGGTCACCGGGCCTGCGGGCGGCAACCCCGAGACGGCGCACTCCTTCGACATCGGGTGCCGCCGCGTCACCGAGCGCTTCCTGAAAAGCGACCCGCCGACGGCAGGCGAGCTTGCGGCGGCGCGCGCGTGGTGCGCCGAACAGTTCGCGGCCTACTTCGAGCAAACGCCCGCCGCGCGTGCGGTGGAGCGCATGGTGGCGGTTGCGGGCACGGCCACCACGGCGGTGAGCATTCGTGAGCAGATGGAAACGTACGACTCGGCGCGTGTGCACGGCGCGCAGGTGACGCGCAGCGAGCTTGCGGGCATCGAGCAGCGCCTCGCGTCGCTTCCGCTGCGTGAGCGCGAGCGGGTTGTGGGCCTCGATCCCGGCCGCGCGCCGGTGATCACGGCGGGTCTGCTCATCCTCGAAGAGGTAATGCGCGCTGTGGGGGCAGAACGCTTCACCGCTAGCGAGTCCGACATTCTCCAAGGCATCGTCCTCGCTGCGGCAGGGAAGTAGCAGAGGGCAGGGCTATCCCCCCATGTTCACTGGTAACCGGAGAGAGGGGGGAGTGTTGCCTAGAAATTATTTTGCTTCGATGCCAAGATTTGCGCAAAGTCGCGATCTGCGGCTTTGCGGATTGCTCGGGCCATTTCGAGGCTGTAAGTCTCGCGGATTCTTATCTGCTCCTCTTCCCCGCGCGGTCTTTGCGTTCTTGGGCTCGGACGGCGCAGGCTCTTTGGTAGAAACTTGGGTCTAAAACCTCGGGCGGCGGGGTGAGCAGGTCGACCACCGACACGCCGAGGGCGTCGGCGACCTTTCTTACGTAGGACAGCTTCGGGTCTGCCTCGCCTCGCTCCATCTTGTAGACCGTCGGGCGCGTGATGCCTGCAACCCGCGCGAACGTTGAGACGTCCATGCCACGCTGTCTACGCAGCCGCTCGACGTTGTAGCCGAGGATGTACGCCTCTTCAAGCCCGAGCGACGCATGGTCGAGCAGGGGCATCGCCGAGCGGGTGCTCAACGAGGATGGAGTGCTTGTCGATTTCGTTTCCATGCCTGCAAGTGTAAACGATGGATTACAGATAGGTGTAAATGGTCATTTACACTCCAGCGAATTGGGCGGAAAAATCACAAGAGCGCGAACATGGGCAGTTGCTGCCCGCGTTCTGCCGCGCTCGCTTGTGTGTCGTGCCAGGCGTGCGCGCCCGCCGCAGTTGCCCATGCGCAGCCGCCGCGCCCGCCCGTGCGCGTCCGCCGCGGCTGCCCATGCGCGTCCGCCCCCGCCCGTCTTTGTGTTGTGGTACGGTATGCGTGTACGGTATAACCCCGATCAAGGAGGCAGATATGGACAAGGAACTGTTCGATTACGTGGCGCAGCGCGCCGAGGTGCTCTCGGTTTCGGGCGCAAGCAAGCAGGCCACCAAGGACGCCGCGCTGGCGTGGAAGGAGGCCGTCGCCGCCGACTCCAGCGACGCAGCCGTCGAGGCGGCAACTACGAAGCTGCTCGATTTCCTGGAGGGACGTCCGTCGACGATCGACGGCGTCATCGCCTTTTTGGAGGGCCCGGCTAAGGAGCTTCTCGGCGAGGAGGCGGCTGCGGCGGGTTTCGAAAAGCAGCTTCAGCGCAAGGCGGCGGGCGCGAAGTATTGCGACTGCGAGGCGTGCTCGGCGGCAACCGAGCTGCTCGCCAAGTTCGGGCGCATCGAGCTCTAGCCCCTGCGATCTTTGCCGCGCGCTGAAGGAGGAACACCGCCCATGAAGGTAAACCACGCGATTCTGCACGCGTTCGATTTCGTCTCCTGTGTGAACACCTACGCGCAGGTTGAGCTCGACCTTGCGAACAAAAACGCCAAGCGCTATGCGGAAGGCCACGCGCGCCATGCGCTCAAAAACCTCGACGCCAAGCGTGGGACGTTTGCGGCGGAAAGCCTTTTCGCCGAAGAGCTGCGCGCATACTTTCGCGGGCAGCGGGATTTCGTGGAGCTGTCGGTGCAGATCGCGGAATTCGTGGCGGGCGAGCTCGGGCGCATGGAGAAGGCGGAGTCAACCGACCTTTTGGTGGTCGATTTCGAGGACGATCCCAACGACGCGGTGCGCGAGATGACCGACGAGGAAGCCGACGCCGCCTACCACGCGCGCGGGCGGCGTTTCTTCGCGCTGTTTCTGCTTGAGAGCAAGCCCGCCTACCTGCACGAGATCGGCGCGACCGACCTTGGCGACGCGACGGTGGGCGTGGGAAGGCATCGGGCGATCTTGCCGAACCCCTCGCAGAAGGTGGCTTCGTTTGCCCTGATAGATGCTGAAACGCTGGCGGTTTCGTTTTGCGACAAGCCGCGCAAGGTGGCGGGCGAGGAGCGTATGATCATTCCCGACGGGCTTTTGCAGTGCTCCACCGAGGCGTCGCCCAAGGAAATGGTGCAGACGGTGACGCGCCTGGTGGAGGAAGTGGCGGCGGAGTACGGCGAAAACACGACCGTAGCGCTGTCGAAGGCGAAGGCGTACGTGGCGGACGCGGTGGCCGACGACGAAGAGGTGCTGCCGTGGGAGGTGGGCCGCGAGGTGTTCGGCGAGGACTCGCCTTGCGAACGGCGCTTCAAGGAGGCCGCGCTCGCAGAAGCGCTGCCCGAGCGCATGCCCGTCGAGCGCGCGGTGGCGGAACGCGTGGCGAAGAAGCACAAGATTCGTACCGACACGGGAATCGAGGTGACGTTTCCCGCCGAATACGGCGAGAACCCCGACTTCATTGAGTTTTTGAGCGGCCCTGACGGCTTGATCTCCATCGAGTTGAAGAACATCACGAGCATCGAGAACCGCTAGGGGTTATCGATCGCTCTCGCTACACGAGCGCGAGCAGGGCGTAGCCGGCGGCGCTGAGAACGACGGCGCTCAAGGCTCCGGCCACGACGTCGCGCGGGAAGTGCACGCCGCCGAGCACGCGCACCGCCCCCATGGCGGCACCGGCCACGCCGAGCACTGCGCCGACGACGGGCTCAAGCTGCCACCAGGCGCATGCGATGGTGAACATTGAGAACGTGTGGCGGCTGGGGAACGACTTGCCGCGCGTGTCTTTGCTGATGAGCGGCTCGATGGCGAGCACTTCATAGGGGCGCGGCGCGTTGAAGGCGCGCCGAAACACGCTCACGGCAACGAACGCCACGGCGGGCACGACGACGCAGCTTGCGAACAGGTGCCACGCAGGCGAGAGGGTAAAGACGCCCGTGCCGCCGAGCGCGCTGCCCCCCGCGCCCACGTCCGCGCTGCCGAGCGCACCCGCGCCCGCGCCGCCCCCCGCGAGCGCTGCTGCGTCGCCGCCCCC
>JAUNGO010000014.1 GCA_030524475.1 Eggerthellaceae bacterium
GACGCCGTACGAGGTCCACTACTCCGAGGTGTTGCATTTGATTTGAAGATTCAAGTGCATAAACAAGGCGTTGATGCGTTACAATAAAATGTCGGAACTCCTTCCGCCGTCCGTTCCTTCGACCTGAAGTTGCGGGGGGGGGGGCTTCCTTACGATACTTCTCCGCGAGGGGGATGTTTGAAGCCGAAACGAAGGTGGGCCATGTTGAACGTTGTGATAGTCGAAAACGAGAGGGAACAGGCGCTCGCGCTGGAACGCATGATAGGCGAGCACCCGCAGGCAGGCGTGTTTTCGGTGTCTCACCTCGACGGCGCGGAGGCGTTGCGCAGCCGCGTGGCGCGCGGGTTGTCCGAGCCGCGCATCGACATGCTGTTCATGGACATCTGCCTCGACGACGCCGACGGGGTTGAGCTGGTTAAGGAACTCTTTCCCACGTCGGGCCTGACGCAGGTGATATACGTGACGGGCCACCCCGAGTATTGCACGCGCGTCTACCAGTCGAGTCACGTGTATTTTTTGCTGAAGCCCGTGGCGCAGGCCGACCTCTTCGACGCCATCGACAAGGCCCTGGCCAACCTAGACAACGAGTCGCGCCGCCCGCTCGCGGTGTCGGTTGGCGGCAACGTGATGCGCATCTCTCCTGACGACATCGACTTTGTTGAAAGCGACCGCCGCAAGGTGCGCATTCACATGGCCGACGCGGTGGTCGAAACGTACGGCTCGCTTGCCCGCATGGCAAGCATGCTCCCGCCGGAGTTCATTCAGTGCCACAAAAGTTTCCTCGTGAACATGGATCGCGTGGCGGAACTGCAACCCGAAGACGCCGTGCTGCTTTCGGGCGAGCGCGTGCCGGTGAGCCAAAAGCGCCGCAAGTTCGTCAAGGAATCGCTGCTCGAGCACCTTCGCGCCGGGTTGTAGGGCGCTGCTTTAACGGGGAAAGGGAACGTTATGCCGGCGGAAATCGCGGGACTGGTGGTGCTGCTGAGCGCGTTTCCCGCCGAGATCATCTACATTTACGCCACCACGCGGGTGCTTCGTATGTCCCACGTGGCGGTGTTTTGGGCGCTGCGGCTTTCCTTGATGCTGGCCATCACCTTGACGCGCGCGTCGTTTCCCGAGTTGGCGCCTTGGATGAGCCTGTTCGCGGGTGTGGGCATGTACGCGCTGCTGCCGCTTGTCATGTCGAAGGGGCGTCTCACGTACCGCGTGTTCGTGGTGTTGGCGTTGTTTTTGCTGGTGTCGATCGCCGACATCGTCACGACCGCGTTTTGGTTCTTGATTGCGGGCGTACCTTTGCCTTCGGGACCTGAGCTGTATGCGGTGTTGCCCGAGTTTTTAGTCTCGCGCCTGGTGCATTTACTTGTGGTCGCGCTGCTCATGGGCGTGTTTTGCGTTGGCATGCGTCGCCTTTCGGGCGGGGAGCGCCACCATGGCGTGCGCGCCGTCATGCCGCTGCTCGTGGTGCAGGTGGCGCTCATCGCCCTGACGATTTCCACGTGGCAATACTACGACGGCAACAAAGCGGGCATCGGCGCCGTGGCGCTTGCGCTGGGGCTGGCGTGCCTGGTGGTCGACGCGTACTTGCTCTCGGCGATCGAGCGCTTCGAGCAGCAGCGGCTGAGCCGCGAGCGCGCGCGTATGCTCGAAGGGCAGCTGGACGACTACCTGGGCCGCTACGCGGCGGTTGCGGAAAGCGTTGGGCGCGTGGCGCAGCTGCGGCACGACGCGCGCAACCAGCTTCAGGTGGTAAGCGACCTTGCGGCGCGCGGCGAGCGCGACCAGGCGCGCTCGATGCTTGCGGCCTTGATAGCGCGTTGCGAAGAAGCGGGCGATGATCTGGGGAAAGTCGAGGGAGCGCAATGATCGTTCGCTACGTGGCGGCGGGTGTGGTAATCGCGGCGCTTGCGGCGGTAACGGTGTTGTTCGCGCGGCGCCTTCCGCGTTACTCGCGGTTTCGCTGGTGGGCGAACGTCTTGGTTCCCGCCATGCAAGTGGTCATCATGGCTTTTATGCTGGCAAGCTACATCGTGTCGAGCGCCCCGACGTTTTTGTATGCCATTGCGGTTGGGGCGGGCGCGGTGTGCGTGGCTGCCGACCTTGTTCTGCTGCGCGCGCTTCGGGCGGGCGAAGAGAAGGAAATCGCCGAGGAACACGAGCGCGTGCTGCGCGAGCAAGTCGAGGTGCAAGTCGAGCACTTGGCGCGCTTAGAGGCGGACGCCGGTCAAGCGCGCGAGGCGCAGCGCTTGATAACCGATCAGCTGAGGGAGGCTGAGCGGTTGCTGGACGAAGCCGGCTCGGACGGCGAAGCGGGGGCGGCTGCGGTGACCGAGGCGGCGCGGGCGCTGGTGCCGCGTATGCATCTGTGCGAGCACCCGGTGGTCGACGCGCTTCTTGAGGCGAAGCTGCGCCTGTGCGAGGAGCGCGGCGTTCGCGTCGATTGCGTCGCGTGCGTTCCGCGCGATTTGGGCGTGTCGAACGTGGACGTGTGCGCGTTGTTCTCAAACGTGCTCGACAATGCGCTTGCGGGGTGCGAGCGCGTCGAGCCGCCCGAGGAGCGTTTCGTCAAGCTGCGCGCGAACGTGACGGGAGGATATTTGCTGCTCGAGGCGTCTAACAGCTGCGCGGCAGATGGCGCGTCGACCGGAGAGCGCACGTGGAAGGGCGCGGCACCCGGGGCCGAGGCCGACCCCTTCCGCGAGCACGGGTGGGGAACGGTCATCCTCAAGACCATCGCCGACCGCCACGACGGCATGTACGAGTCCGAGAAGCGCGGAGGCGTGTTTCGCACCACGGTGGCGTTGAAGGTGGGCGCGTAGGCGAACGAGGGTTGCGGCGGGCGAGCGTGAGCGTTCGCTTTGCCCCCTCCCGTTTTCGCCTACGTCCCCGTGAATCGCCCCCACGTTCGCTTTGCGCATTAGAACCCTCTTCCAATTTTCATTTTTGCAAACAAACGTTCCCTCTGTGTGATACAATAAACACGTACATAAGTTTGTAGCATATAAGGGGTGGTTGAAATGGGGGAGCATTCTCGCAATCGATTTCGCCAGTTTTGCTTGAGCGAATTGGAGGTTGATCGAAGCGACGTTACCACGGTGAGCGAGGCGTTGCGCGCGTGCGAGGCGCGCCTGTTGCTTCCCCTTGTCATGCGTGCCGAGGCGGGGTGGCGCGTGTCCCCAGACGCGCTCGACGGCGCTTGCAGGAAAACCCTTTTGCGAAAGATCGAGGCCGCGCTCAGCCTCATGGGCTCACTTTCTCCGTCGGGCGGTGCTCACGCAGAAGACGTTATTGTTCCCTGGGAGCGTTTCGAGGTTTGCGACGCGAACGGCGTGCTGCTGCGCCGCGTGGGCGCCGCGGTGCTTGACGAGGGCGACGCGGCGTCGATGCGCCTGTTGCTGCACGGGGGTGCTCGTCGCGTTGCCGACCTGGCGTGCCTCGACGTTGCCGCGAAGCGCTTTGCGCCTGCGGGCGAAGGCGACGCGTGGCGGTGGCGCAACCTTGCGCAGTCCCTTGTGCCGCTTGCGTTCGAGCCGTGGGAGGAAACGCTTGCCCGCCGCATCTGGCTTCCGCGGTCGCTGTGCGAGAAGGAGCGCTATTACGTGCTGGGCAGCGTGTTTTGGGCCATGACGTATCTGGGGTTTAACGCCGCTTCCCGCGTGCGCGTGAAAGAAGGTTCGCACGCTGGGCGCTTTTCCGAGCGCTTCGTTGAGCGCAGCGCGGAAGGTTTCGCCTCGCCATGCGGCGGGAAAGGGGCATACGCCTTTTCGCCCGAAGCGCCGCTCGGTAGCGCGTTGCCGTCCGACGCGGGCGCGCGCTTCGATGCCGACTATCTGCATCGCTTGATGCGCGCGGCGCAGCTTCTAAACTACAACAGCTGGATCGACTTGCTGGAGGCATTCACGGCGCTCGTGCCGCTTGACCAGGCGGCGTAGGAGCGCAAGGAGTTGCGGCGAACACGGGGCGGTGAATACGAGGGTGTTCGCCTGTCGCGCTCCGCGCCCCGTTGCGCTCCCGTCCTCCCCCCGCGCTCTCGCGTGCGCCATGCGTGTGAAACACGATGGAAACAAGGAACATACGAGCATGAAACAAAGACTGCGTATGCTGATACGACCACAGAAAGTGGGCGTCCTGCGCCCTCGCTAACTGCCCGAACACAACCGCGCGCATCAGCGCGAAACGCGCGCCGCATCGGCGTCGAGCGCGGCGTCGGGCCACGCGACGCGACCGAGCGTTGCAGCAACGAGAACGCAAAGCCCGCATTCGAAGGCACGAGTTAAATGAGACGAGGAGCATACCCATGCAAAACAGGGAAAGCCTCAGAGAAGGAAACGTCAGGATACCTTCCGGCTGCGCCATTGCGGGCATCATGGACCGCAGCGGCGGGCGGCACGACGGAAGCGACGTCTTGAAGTCGATCGCGCTCATGCACGACCGCGGCAACGGCCTCGGCGGCGGTTTCGCGGCATACGGAATTTACCCCGAGTACAAAGACCTGTACGCGTTCCACATCATGTACGAGAACCGCGACGCCCGCACCGAGACGGAGGCGTATCTCGACAAGTACTTCATGAGCGAAAAGCAGGAGCGCATCCCCACCGAGAAGGTTGCCTCCATCAAGAATCCGCCCGACATCTGGCGCTACTTCGTCGCGCCGCACCCCATGCGCCTTAACATGAGCGGCTTGGACGAGGCGGAGTACACCATGCAGCACGTGTTCTACATCAACGGCCAGATCGACGGCGCGTTCGTGGCGTCGTCGGGCAAGAACATGGGCGCGTTCAAGGGCGTCGGCTACCCCGAGGATATCGGCGAGTTCTACCGCATCCAAGACTACAAGGCCTGGGGCTGGACGGCGCACGGCCGCTTTCCCACCAACACGCCGGGCTGGTGGGGCGGCGCTCACCCGTTCACGCTTCTGAACTGGTCGGTTGTGCACAACGGTGAAATCTCGAGCTACGACACCAACCGCCGCTACGTCGAGCAGTTCGGCTACGACTGCGAGCTTCAAACCGACACCGAGGTCATCACGTACCTGTTCGACCTCCTTTCGCGCCGCCACGGTTTCTCCCAGGAAATGGCCGCCCACATCATGACGGCCACCTCGTGGGACGACATCGACCGCATGGACCCTGAGCGCGCGAAGTTCGAAACGGCGCTGCGCACCACGTACTCAAGCGCGCTTGTGAACGGTCCGTTCTCGGTGATTCTCGGCTCCGACGAGGGACTTCTCGCCATCAACGACCGCCTGAAGCTGCGTGCTCTCATGGTGGCGGAGAAGGGCTCGATGGTCTACCTCGCCAGCGAGCAGGCGGCCATCGAGGTGGTGTGCCCCGACGCCGAGAACGTGCGCTCCATCGACGGCGGCGTGCCGTTCGTGGTGCAGCTCGACGAGGTGGCGCGCCGCAAGCGCGGCGAGTCGGCGGAGAACATGCCCTCCGAGAAGCCGTTTAAACACGAGGTAGGCGTTTTGCCGCGTAAAAGGAAGGAGGCGTAAAGACCTATGCTTGACTACCTGCTTCCCCGTTACAAGGTTGTGCGCGACCGTGAGATGTGCGTTGAATGCGGCGTGTGCGAGCGTTCGTGCGCCAACGAGGTGCATCACGTCGACGAAGAGCTTGGGCGCGTAGTGGCAGACCACGCGAAGTGCGTGAACTGCCAGCGATGCGTGGTCATGTGTCCCACGAAGGCCATCGCCATCACGAAATGGCCCCAGGTCGACAGCGGCTCGAAGAACTGGACGCTCGGCTATATGCAAGACATCGCCAAGCAGGCGCAAACGGGCGCGGTGCTCCTGGCGTCCATGGGCAACCCCGAGCCGTACCCCATCTACTGGGATCACCTGCTCCTGAACGCCAGCCAGGTGACGAACCCCTCCATCGACCCTCTGCGCGAGCCGATGGAAACGCGCGTGCTTTTGGGCAGCCGCCCCGGCATGCTCAAGATCAACGAGCGCGAGCACAAGTTGGTAAGCCCCATGCCTCCGCAGATCAAGCTCGACGTGCCCATCATGTTCTCCGCTATGAGCTTCGGCTCCATTTCGCTCAACGCGCAAAAGTCGCTCGCCATGGCGGCGAAGGAGCTGGGAACGTACTTCAACACGGGCGAAGGCGGCTTGCACCGCGACCTTGAGCCCTACGCCGACCGCGCCATCGTGCAGGTGGCGTCGGGCCGCTTCGGCGTCGACCCGCACTACTTGCGTGCGGGTGCCGCCATCGAGATCAAGATCGGCCAGGGCGCCAAGCCCGGCATCGGCGGGCATCTTCCCGGCGAGAAGATCAACGCCGAGGTTTCCCGCACGCGCATGATTCCGCAGGGCACCGACGCTATTTCTCCCGCCCCGCACCACGACATCTACTCCATTGAGGACTTGCGCCAGCTCATCTTCTCGCTGAAGGAGGCCACGCGCTACACCAAGCCCATCTCGGTGAAGATCGCGGCTGTGCACAACGCGGCGGCCATCGCGTCGGGCATGGCGCGCGCCGGCGCCGACATCATCGTGGTCGACGGCTTCCGCGGCGGCACGGGCGCTGCCCCCAAGCGCATTCGCGACAACGTGGGCATTCCCATCGAGCTTGCGCTTGCCTCGGTTGACCAGCGCTTGCGCGACGAGGGCATCCGCTCCACGGTCAGCTTGGTGGCGGCGGGCTCCATGCGCAGCTCGGCCGACGTGGTGCGCGCCATCGCGCTGGGCGCCGACGCGGTCTACAGCGCCTCGGCGGCGCTTATCGCGCTTGGCTGTCACCAGTGCGGCGACTGCTCGAGCGGCAAGTGCAACTGGGGCATTGCCACCCAGCGCCCCGAGCTCACCAAGCGCCTCAACCCCGAGATCGCGGCCGAGCGCGTGGTGAACTTGATTCGCGGCTGGAACCACGAGATCCAAGAGATGATGGGCGGCATGGGCATCAACGCCATCGACAGCCTGCGCGGAAACCGCCTCATGCTGCGCGGCGTGGGCCTCAACGAGAAGGAACTTGAGATCCTCGGCGTGAAGTACGCGGGAGAGTGATGATATGAAGCGAATTTATGCCATCGAGTCGTGGTGCATCGACTGCAAGCGATGCGAAGTGGCGTGCAAAACGTTCCACTCCAAGAGCAAAGACACCGTGAAGGCGTTCACGCTGGAGTTCCCCACGCCGCAAAACCGCGTGCGTGTTGAGGGAACGCGCACGCTCTCGATTGCCGTGAACTGCCGCCACTGCGAGCACCCCAAGTGCGTCGAGGGCTGCATTTCGGGCGCCATGACGAAAAACCCCAAGACGGGCGTGGTCACGTCCGACCCCGAGAAATGCGTCGGATGCCGCACGTGCGTGTCGATGTGCCCCTTCGGCGCGGTGCGCATCGAGGACGTGGCGGAAAAGGGCATCGCCTACAAGTGCGACCTGTGCGGAGACGTGCTCGGGGAGCCGGGCGAGCCGAGCTGCGTGGCGGCATGCCCCAACCGCGCGCTCATCTACGTGGAAAGCGAGGGATGTTAACATGGCCGACCTCAAAACCGATTACCTCATCATCGGAAACTCGGCGGCGGGCGTGACGGCCGCCGAGCATATACGAGCCAACGACGAAGCGGCGCGCGTGACCATCGTGAGCCGCGAGCCGTACCCGGCGTACGGGCGCCCGCTCATCTCGTACATGATCGAGGGTAAAACAACCGAGGAGAAAATCTGGTTCAAAGCCCCCGACTTCTACGAAACGCACCGCTTCGACACGCTGTTCGGTCCTGAATACGAAGTGGTTGAGCTGAGCCCTGAGGCGCACGAGGCGCGCATGGCGAACGGGCAGGGTGTTGCCTACGGCAAGTGCCTTCTGGCGACGGGCTCCGTTCCCTTCACGCCGCCGATTAAGGGGCTTGAGGGCAAGGCGAACGTGAGCACCTTCATCACGCTCGACGACGCGAAGACGGCGTGGAACATGGCGAAGCAAGCAACGGAAGCGGCGCACGCGCAGGGGCGCGAAAGCCGCACTGTGGTCATCGGCGCGGGACTTATCGGGTTGAAGGCGGCCGAGGCGCTGTCTTACCACGCCGACGAGATTCTTGTGCTGGAGCTGGCCCCGCGCATTTTGCCGGCGGTGCTCGACGCGCAAGGCGCCGCCGTGCTGCAGAAGCTGGTCGCGGAACACGGCATCGAGTGCAAGCCGGGCGTTTCCGCCGCCGAGCTTGTGGGCGAGGGCGACCAGATTACCTCCGCCGTGCTCACCAACGGCGGGGAAGTGGCGTGCGACATGGTGGTGGCGGCCGTGGGCGTGCGTCCGAACTCGAGCTTGGCGGTGAACGCTGGTGCCGAGCAGGGACGCGGGCTCATCTGCGACGAAACGCTGCAAACGAGTTTGCCCGACGTGTACGCGGCGGGCGATCTTGTGCAGGTGACCGACGTGCTCGACGGCGCGCAGCGGCCGCTGGCGCTGTGGCCCAACGCCATGCGCCAGGGCAAGCTTGCCGGGTTGCACATGGCGGGCGTGCCGGGCGCCGAGCCGTACCGAGGGAGCTTCGCCGTCAACGCGGTTGATTTCTTCGAGGCGTCGCTTCTCACGGCGGGCATCATCAACCCGGCGGACGACTCGGGGTGTGCCACGCGTATCATCGCCGAGGGCGAGCGCTATGCCAAGTTTGTCACGCGCGAGGGCAAGCTGGTGGGCTACATTCTGCTGAACCGACCCCAGAACGCGGGCATCTACACGTCTTTGATCGAAAACGACGTGCCGCTCGACACGCTTGACGCGGACATTTTCGAAGAAGCGCCCGTGAACCTCGATTTCTCGGAGCAGGTGAGGTGGGAGCGCTTGCACAAGTGCTACCCCGCCGACCGCGACAAGCGCGGCTGGAAGGAGCGTGCGTAAAGATGGCAGAGGCGCAAACGAACAAGGTTGTCGTCGAGCTGGGCACGGCCCATTTCCAAGAGGCGAACGTGGAGGTGCGCGCGGCGCTTGAACAGGCCGACGTGGTGGAGCTGCGCCACGTGTACGCGCAGCGCTACCTGGGGTGCACCATGCCCGAGGGCAAGCGCCTGGAAATCCACGGCACGCCCGGCAACGACATGGCATGCTACATGGACGGCGGAAGCATCGAGGTGTTCGGCAACGCGCAGGACCAGATTGGCAACACCATGAACGCGGGCGAGATCGTCATTCACGGGCGTTGCGGCGACGCGGCGGGATACGCCATGCGCGGGGGAGAGGTGTTCGTGCGCGACGACTGCGGTTGGCGCGTGGGCATCCACATGAAACAGTACGAGCAGAAGTGCCCCACCGTGGTTATCGGCGGTAACGCGGGCAGCTTCCTCGGCGAGTACATGGCGGGCGGCATCATCGTGCTGTTGGGGCATCCGGGCGAGTATTTGGCCACGGGCATGCACGGCGGCGTCATATACCTGAAAAACAAGTTGCCCGAAGAGGACGTTCCGCAGGGCCTGGTGCTTGAGGAAGTCGACGCGGGCGACAAAAAGACGCTTGCGTGCCTGCTGGGGAAGTACAACGAGTACTTCGCCGACGACTTGGGAAAGCCCATCGAGGCAACGGGAGAGGGTTTTTGGCGCCTACGCCCCGAAAGCTCCCGCCCCTACGCAAGCATGTACGCGTAGTTTTCGTTCCGCTTGCCCTAACGGGGCAAGCGGAACCGCTCGATGCTGCGAAGCTGTTTTGTTCCGTTCGTGCTGACGCAGCGAACGGAACGGCTCGACGCTGCGAAGCCCTGAGGTACTCCGCCTAGCCCCTTGTGCGCTTTCCTTCGCGTACCTAAAGTACGCTCAGCCGCGCGGCGGGGCTATGCGAATCACCTCAGGGCTTCTCGCTGGCTCTACGAACGACCTGTGGGTCTTCGGGCGATCGGTTAAGCCTTGCTTGCTGCACCGTAGGGCAAGGGCCATGCCCTTGCCGTCCAATCGAAGAATACTTACCGACGAAACGGGGGGCGTAGCCCCCCGTTTTCTGCGTTCTACAAAACCTCAACCAACTCGATCTCGAAGTTGAGCGCTTTGCCCGCCATCGGGTGGTTCATGTCGAACGTCACCACGCCGTCTTCAATTTTGACCACCTGAACGGGCATGGGCTGTCCGTCGGGACCGTACATATAGATGGTTTCCCCCACGGGAAGCTGGTCGCCGTTGGGAACCTGGACGAGCGGCACCTCTTGGATAAGCTCAGGCCTCGCCTCGCCGTAAGCCTCGGCGGGCTCGAGGCGCACCTTCTTCTTCTCGCTGACGGTCATGTCGACCACCGCCTTGTCGAACCCGGCGATCATCTGCCCCGCCATGCACGTGAACTCCAGCGGCTCCCCGCGATCGTACGACGAGTCGAACTTTTCCCCGTTGTCGAGCGTTCCCACGTAATGGGCGCGCACCTTCTTACCCTCGTTGCTCATCAAGCGTCCTTTCCGCGTAGTCGGCAAAAATGGTTCTCCAAACTATAACACTGCTTGCGTTTTTCTCCGTGCTGCGGGTTTTATTTCGGGGGAGGGTCACGCCGCGACGCACGTCGGCGACCAGGCTTCGGCATTTTGTGGCGATGACCTGTGGTTTTGCCGCTCGATCACCGAAACCTCACAAACGCCTTAAACGAGGGAAATAGCAAGGCAGAGAAACTGATCGAAAGAAGTTTCCCCAGATCAAACGCAGAATCAGCGAGGTCAAAAAGGTACACTTTTTTGATTCGGACGAAAAAGAGGAAACGAGCGACTGATTCCGCGTAACGAAAGACAGACGATCAGGGTTTTTGCAAATTCGGAGAAGCGTTATAATGCTTCAGGTTCAGAGGTCAAAAAAGTGTACTTTTTTGCACCCTCGAACGCCGGGAAAGGTCAGGCGGCGTTTCGCGCCGCGCTTTTTCGCGGGTGTGCGGGGGTTGCAAACTTGAGGAGAAGCGTGTTGCGCGGGCTTGCATCGACAATTGAATGCGCGCTGCCGGGGAGGGCTCTCTAACGGTGTGGTTCTCGATCAACGTCAACCCTGGCTGCGAGGTCGAGGCGGCGTCGGCGTTGCTCGCCGACGCGCGTAACTTGGGTATCGACGACGCTTTTGCCCCCATGTCCGAGGTGCGCGGCGCCCAGGAAAACGCCGTTGTGCCGATGATCCCTGGTTGCGTGGTGCTGGTTTCCCCCGGCGTGCGCGAGGCGCGCGCCGCCGTGCGTCGTGCGCGCGGGCTGGGGAGCTTTCTGCCGCGCGAAGGCGCGGGCGTCGCCGCCCTAACCGAGCGCGAGGCGCAGGTCATCGAGGGACTCGTCGGGGGAGGCGGGCGGCGCGTGGCCGCGTTTTCCGAGGGCCGTATGCTCGAGGGCGGCGGCGTGGCGGTCGACAGCGGGGCGCTGCGCGGGCGGGAAGACCTGATCGGCCACGTGAGCTGCCGCAGGAAGCGCGCTTTTGTTCCCGTTACCCTTGCGGGTCGCGAGGCGTGCGCCGAGTTGGGTCTGCGCGTGACCCGAAACGCACGAGGGACGAACACGGCGGTGGCGAACATGGGGACGTAGCCCCTTCGCTAGGTCAGTGAACAAGGGCGTGCCCCGCGTTCACCCCATTAGCCCAGCTTCTTTCGGAAGGCTCGCCGACGAATGCTCGTCGGGCCTTCCGCAGGAAACTGCGAGATTGAACATACTGCGTTGCCTAGGACAGCACCCCGCAGGGTGCGCGTCGGCGGCGCGGGGAGCGAATGCGTTTTTGCCGTGCCGCGTGGCGGGATGGCGAAGCCGTGCCAGAAAGGGGCTTGGGGCTCATGTGGTACGCCATCCAAGTTGAGACGGGCCGCGAGGACGCGGCCTGCGAAGACGTGCGTTATGCGGCGGGCGACCTGATCGAGGAGTGCTTCGTGCCGAAGTACCGCGCCGGCGCGCGCCTGCCCGACGGGAGTTGGGGCGCGCGCGACGAGCGGCTGCTGCCGGGGTACCTCGTGTGCGACACCCGGCGCGTGGACGACGTGGCGGCGCGGTTGCGTCGCGCGCGGAGCTTCGCGCGCGTGCTGGGCAGCGGGGACGCGTTCGTTCCGTTGAGCGAGGAAGAGTGCGCGTGGCTGCGCCGCAGCACCAGTTGCGGCCAGCGCACGGTGGGCGAGTCGGTGGGCTACATGGACGACGGGCGCCTGGTGGTGCTCGACGGCCCGCTCGCGGGCCGCGAGGACTGGGTGCGCAAGATCGACTACCACCGGCGCGTCGCGTATCTGGACATGCCCATGGGCGGCCGCAAAGTGGCCGGTCAAGCGGGTTTACGCATGGTAAGCAAGGCAAAAGGCCGCCTGCTAGCAAAAGAGCTGACAAAGGCCCCAACAAACAAAGAGTGACAAAAGAACCAAAAGACAATCGAATAGAAAACGAAGACGACCCGCAAAACGGTGCAGGGACGACGTGTGCCGTGGCAAGCGAGGTCGCCTCGGGGGCATCCAACGTCCCCGTAGGGCAAGGGCCACGCCCTTGCCGCGAGGACGGCGCGGGCTTCCGCGGCGATGCCGACGGGTGGATCGAGACCAGCCTCACGAACGACGAGGCCGCCGCAATCTTGCGCGGCGCGGACTCGGGCATCGCGCCCGACCTGTCGCGGCGCGGCTATCGGTTCGCGAAGCGCGCGTTCGACGTCGTGGCCTCGGGCGCGGCGATCGCGGTCCTTTTGGTTCCGGGCGCCGTCCTGTCCGCCGTCATCTGCGCCAAGTCGCCCGGGGCCGGCCCTCTGTACTCCCAGCTGCGCGTGGGCCGCCTGGGGAGGGACGGCACGTACAGGCTGTTCCGCATGTGGAAGTTCCGCAGCATGGTGCCCCATGCCGACGAGATGCTTAAGGACCTCATCGACAAAAACGAGGCCGACGGCCCGCTCTTCAAAATCAAAGACGACCCGCGCATCATCCCTGGCATTGGGAAGTTTATACGCAAGCACTCCATAGACGAACTGCCTCAGCTCATAAACGTGTTCGCGGGTGACATGAGCCTCGTCGGCCCCCGGCCCGCGCTGCCCCGCGAGGTGGCCGCCTACGACGAGCGCGCCAAGCGGACCTTGTGCGCCAAGCCCGGCTGCGGCGGCGTTTGGCAGGCGTCCACAAGATCCGACTCGCTCTTCGACGAGAAGGTGGCCATGGACCTGGAGTACATCGAGAAGAGCTCGGTCGGCTACGACCTGGGCCTGATATTCGGCACCGTCCGCACGATGGTCAGGGGGGACGGCGCGTACTGATGAGGCACGTGTTCATCGTCGGCTCCAAGGGCATACCCGCCGGCTACGGCGGCTACGAGACGTTCGTGGAGAAGCTCACCGAGAACCGGGCCTCGCCCGACGTCAGGTACCACGTGGCGTGCGCCGTGGACTCGCCCGAGGAGGTCGGCGAGTTCGAGCACAACGGGGCGCACTGCTTCAAGGTGATGCGCAGGCCCGTCGGCGCGGCCAAGGCCGTCCTCTACGACGTCGACGCGTTGAGGTGGTGCGTCGCCTACATCGAGGAGAACCATATAGAGCGCCCCGTCGTGTACGTGCTGGCGTGCCGCATAGGGCCGTTCTTCGGGAGGTACGTCGGGAAGATCCACTCCCTGGGCGGCAGGGTGCTCGTGAACCCCGACGGCCACGAGTGGAGGCGCGCCAAGTGGAGCGCGCCCGTGCGGAGGTACTGGAAGGTCTCGGAGCGCGGGATGGTCAAGCGCGCCGACCTGACGGTGTGCGACTCCAAGAACATAGAGCGCTACATCCAGAGCGAGTACGCGCGCTTCGAGCCCGCCACGACGTACATCGCCTACGGGGCCGACGTCGGGCGCTCGGCCCTCGCCGACGACGACCCGAGGTTCGCGGGGTGGCTGGCCGAGAGGGGCCTTTCGCCCTTCGGGTACTACCTGGCGGTGGGGCGCTTCGTGCCGGAGAACAACTACGAGGCCATGATCCGCGAGTTCATGGCGTCGGGCAGCAAGCGCGACTTCGCGCTCGTGACGGGCGCGGACGACGCCTTTTTGGCCGAGCTGGAGCGCAAGACGCGCTTCAAAAGCGACCCGCGCATCAAGTTCGCGGGCACGGTCTACGACCAGGAACTGCTCAAGAAGATCCGCGAGCAGGCCTACGGCTACTTCCACGGCCACGAGGTGGGCGGCACCAACCCGAGCCTGCTCGAGGCGCTGGCGTCGACCCGCCTGAGCCTGCTTCTGGACGTGGGCTTCAACCGCGAGGTGGCCGAGGGCTCGGCCCTGTACTGGACCAAGGAGCCGGGCGACCTGGCGGCCCTAATCGAGAGGGCCGACGCCATGGGGGAGGGCGAGGTCGCGGCCTTGGACGAGGCCTCGACGGCCGTCATCCGCGACCGCTACTCGTGGCGATACATAGTCGATAGGTACGAGGACTTGTTTCTTGACGGCATTCGCTAACCAATAGGAGGAAATGAATGAGCATTTGCCAGGATCTTCTCGATGGGAACACCAAGCTTTCCCTTGTTGGTTTGGGCTACGTGGGCATGCCCCTTGCCATCGAGTTCGCCAAGTACGTCAAGGTTGTTGGCTTCGATATCAATGAATGCAAGATCGCTCAGTACAAAGCGGGTATCGACCCGACTAAGGAAGTGGGCGACGCGGCCGTGGCCAAGACGAGCGTGGAGTTCACGTGCAATTCAGCGGCGCTGGAGGATGCCCTCTTTCACATTGTGGCTGTGCCCACGCCCGTGAACCAGGACAAGACTCCCGACTTGACGCCGGTCATTGGAGCCTCGAGGACTCTGGGTACCCATTTGAGACCTGGCTCCATCGTAGTGTACGAGTCCACCGTGTATCCTGGCGTGACCGAGGATGTGTGCGTGCCCATCCTCGAGCGCGAGAGCGGCCTGAAGTGTGGCGTGGACTTCAAGGTGGGCTACTCGCCCGAGCGCATCAATCCTGGTGACAAGGTGCACACTCTGACGACTATTCGCAAGATCGTCTCGGGCCAAGACGCAGAGTCGCTCGAGGAGATCAAGAACGTCTATGACATCGTGATTGCCGCAGGCACCTACCCCGTATCTACTATCAAGACCGCTGAAGCTGTGAAAGTCGTGGAGAACTCCCAGCGCGATATCAACATAGCCTTCATGAATGAGTTGGCCATGGTGTTCGACCGCATGGGCATTGACACCTCCGAGGTCGTTGCTGGCATGAACACTAAATGGAACGCTTTGGGCTTTATGCCCGGCTTGGTGGGCGGGCACTGCATCGGCGTGGATCCGTATTACTTCACCTATGAAGCCGAGAAGCTGGGCTACCACAGCCAGATCATCTTGGCCGGCCGCAAGGTCAACGACGGCATGGGCGAGTTCGTGGCTGATGCCGCTATTCGCGAGATGGTGCAGGCGGGTTTAGCCCCCGCGAAAGCTAAGGTGGGAGTTTTGGGCATCACCTTCAAGGAAAACTGCCCCGATGTGCGCAATTCCAAGGTGAATGACATTCTGAGGCACTTCAGACAGTACTGCATCGAGCCTTTGGTGTGTGACCCCTGGGCAGACTCTGCCGATGCCAAGCTTGCTTACGGTGTGGACCTAGTGGACATGGACGAGATGAGGGACTTGGATGTTCTGGTGATCGCCGTGGCACACGACAGGTTCGTTGCTATGGATAGCGGCGACTACAAGGCGCTGTTCGCCGACAAGTCCGACGCCGAGAAGGTGCTTGTGGACGTGAAAAGCATCCTGAACAAGGCCGATTTCGCGGGCTTCCACTACTGGAGGCTATAACGCGAGAATCATGAGGTGGCTCGGCATGACGCGCGCAGAGGTGACCGTGGTCGACGATCAACTAGGCAACTCGGCCTCGGCTAACGACCTCGTCCACGAGATCCTCAGATAGCCTCACCGAGGAATACGGCGTGTATCGCGCCGCGAATAACGAACGTGCTCTTGGCCTGGACTCGTCCAAACAGTTATGGACGGCTCTGGTCTTGATTGCCGCGTTATACTCGTGGTGGGCGAGCAGTGCAAGGCGGCGAACCCCGGTAGCGCCGACCGCTTGTATTATTCAAACTTGCGCAACCTACGTCTGGAAGATGGTGGTTGACGGGATGTACTCCTGGGAAGATGTGCTCTTCGAGTATCTGAGGCGGCTATCCGAGTTGGAAGGACATGTCAATACAAACGTATAAAAACATTATCGTCGCAGGCAGCTACGGCTTCGTTGGCTTCAACTTCGTGCGCTATGTAGTCGACAACTATCCCGAGGCCCATGTGATCATGCTGGACAAACTGACCTATGCGGATAACCTGAAGAACATCGCAGGACAGCACCACATACGGCAAATGGGGGGTGTCGTGCTTTCGGCTGAGAACAGACGGCAGTTCTTCACCCCTCGTGGCTTCGCGCACGACTTCCTGGTGCTGAGCGGCACGGCTGAGTTTTGCTGCATGTGCGATGATGTATATTGTCCTGGTGATGAAGGTGGAATCGCTTGGGATGACACCAACATTGCTGTGAAGTGGCCTGCTGTCGACGTTCCTATCATTCTTAACGAGAAGTCTAGGGCTCAGCTAGCCTTCAATTTGCTGGGTGGTGCGTATTAGGTGGAACTGATATTCATCCCCTTTCAGGACGAGTATTGCTTCGAGAACGACGGGATACTCACAAGAGAATATGCGATGCTCAACCTCCTTCTGAGCGCGGGCTGCGAGTTGGGTATGGTCGTCAACAAGCCCAGGACCGTGCTGGATGCGAAGGTCATCAAACGCGACATGCGCAATTTTCCGGACGGCAGCGTCGAGGCCGAAGTGCTCGCTGCCCTTGACGGCGTCGTCCCCGTCAATCCCAAGAGGCTGTTCAGCCTTAGGCAGGTAACCAGCAAGCGTGCATGGTGGGTGGATGCCTACTTGGACGCGCTCGATGATATGCCACGCGATTTGGGTGACCACGTTGTCTACACGAATACCCCCTTTTCGTGGAAGCTCGTAAAGGTGCTTAAGGCCCGTGGGGTAAGGGTCGTTTTCGACTCGATGGACAACATGATGACCTATCCTCATTTCTGGGATTGCGAGCGCGCTGCAGCCAAGGAGGGCTACGACGAGCTTCTGAGCCTTGCCGACTATTCTTGCGCCAACTCGCAGAGGACGGTCGACTGCTTCGAGGAAGTCTTTGGCAAGAAGGTCGACCTAGTGAAGAACGGCGTCTTCGCTCCGCGAAAGGTGGACGCTTGTGAAGTCGAGCAGGTTAAAGAGATCGCAGAGGCCAAGAAGGGCTATTCCAAATGCGCTGGTTTTGTTGGCAAGTTCGGGCTGCGGATTGACCATGATTTCATTGGCAAGTTGGCCAAGGCCAACCCCGGCAGTCTCTTCGTCTTCGTGGGTCCCGAGCTTGACGGGCAGTGCGACGCGTTTAACAAAGTTGTTGCCAGTAACGCCAACGTGCTGAAGCTTCCAGCGCTGCCATCAGCCTATCTCTATGCTGTGCTCGACTTATTTGACATGCTTATGATCCCATACTCTGTCGGGGAAAACGAGAATTCTGGCGACCCGCTGAAGCTGTACCAATATTTCATGACCGACAAACCCATAGCCTGCACGCCTATTCGCGAGGTTGGAGAGTACTCCGACCTCATCCTCGTTTCCAACGATGTTGACGATTGGACGAGGCTGCTTCGCTGCGGCAGCTCTGGAGCGAGGGACTATTCGAGCGTCTCTGGTTCGATTATGTGGGACGAGAGGGCGTTAGCGCTCTTGAGCTTTATCGCGGATAAGTGATGACTGTGCGCGCTAACGGACTGTCTAAATCCACACAAAAGGACACGAGCTTGTGCGTATTGTGCGGCCTGGTCTTGATAGCGTTGTATTCAAACGTTTTAAAGATTTGGTTTGGGTCATGGGCGACCTTGGTTTCCGATGTAGCGCTCGTCGTCGCGCTAGCATCGCTAATCAACTACAGATGGAACCCCAGGCATTTAAGAGGACTCGCTGCCGTCTTCATTAGCGCGTTGCTGCTTATACTGCTGTCCGTTTTTGAACTCTTAAATGAAAACATCACGAATCATCTTTATTCGCTGGTTGAATTCCGAAAAACTTTCTTCCAGTTGCTCATGCTCTTTGTCGCTTATGCCTTCTTTAATGCGAAGAGTGGCTCCGACGAGAAGGTCAAGTTAATCAAATTCGTCGTCTGGGCGTCAATCCCCCTGATCCTCTATGGGATCAAGCAATTCTTTGCGTTCGATTCTTTTGATTCAAGGTTGTATTCGCTCATGGATTCCGCATCGGACACAAACAGGTACGGAAGCACCATAAGGGCGATTTCATTCTTCTCGGGCCCGTTTCATTATGGGATGTTCTGTGCGCTTGTATTCGCGCTGTGCCTTTATCTAAAGCGAAAGACTTCCGACAAGAAGTTCTATCTGCTTGCCGCAATCAGCCTCGTCGGCGTTTTTTGTTCTTACACGAGGACAAATATGGTATGCGTCTTGATCGTCATGGTTGTGTTCCTTGTGCTTTCGGGCGCGGAGAGAGGCTCATTTGCAAAGTTGTCGGGCGTCCGAGTCGTCCTCTCATGTCTTGGTATCGCCGTTGCGGGACTGCTGTTTTTTGCCTCTCCTGGTTATATCGATTTAGGCAATGACCAGTTAAATTCGCTCATCAACAGCATTTTGAATGCGAGTGAGGACTCTCGTCTAAACAATAGGTTTACAACTTGGGATGAGGCGATAGCCCTCATTGAGATGCATCCCCTGTTAGGTAACGGCATCGGAGCCGCAGGGGATACCCTTTCGGCTCACAGCGTTGCCATCAACTGGGTAACCCCACACAATGCGTTTCTCAAAGTGACCGTTGAAATGGGAGTTTTTGGGGCTCTTCTTTTCGTGATTTTCCTAATCGCAACTCTCGTTCTCTGCCTGAAGAACACAAAGCGTGATTCTGCCGCTTTGCCGCTCGTCATCTCTGTGACCGTAATTGCCTTGATCAATATGATGCTTGGCAGCACCTTGGGTACTTTTCCCGTCATGACGCTCGTCTACCTTCTTATCGGGATGGCATGCAAATCTGCTGAGAGCGCCCTTCCAGTTAAGGAGGGATTAAATGGCTGATTTAAAGCGGTCCATGTTCCTCCATGTAATGCCGAAGGAAAAGTTTACTTATGGGTTCGTTGAATTCACCTTCGCGACCGTCCCCGATGTCGATGTCAGATTTGTTGTTTACGGAGACGACGGTGCCCAAGGATATGAGCCTTATGTGGACGAGCGTGTGGTCCCCGTTCCGTCTGCGAAGGCGGTTTTCAGGAGCGAAGAATCGCTGAAGTTGCTTCATGAATCTGATGTGGTGATTTTCAATTGGGTGAACATGAGCATGTTGCCTAGCATGTGGCGTTATCTCCCTAAGACGCATCTTCTCTTTTGGGGAGGCGATTTCTCGCCATATGTTGCCGGAAAACGGCAAGGGCTGGCATATCGACTTAAAAGGTTGCTTCTTGCGGCGAGCATCAGACGGGCGAGAGGGGTTATAGGGATTGTTCAGAGCGATTTGGAGAAAATCGCCTCTATCGGTGGGCAGGTTGGAACGCAAAGCGTATGCGAGATTGCTTACCTCCCCTCCCGCAATGCTGGGTTTGTTCCTGCGGTCAAGCACCGCTCTTTGTCCGTAAATGTGCTTCTAGGAAACAGCGCCACGCCGACCAACCGCCACCGTAGCGCAATCGACGCGCTCGCTCGTTTCGCAGCCGAGGATATACGAGTGTATGCGCCGCTTTCATACGGGGACGACGATTATCGTGCAGAAGTAATAGAGCATGGATGCGAGGTACTTGGGGACAAGTTTATCCCTGTCACGGACTTCATGGAAAGGGCGGAGTATATCGCCTTTCTCAACAAGATGGACATTGGCGTGTTCAACTGCGATCGGCAGCAAGGCCTCGGCAACATTCAACTCCTTTTGCATATGGGGGCGAAGGTCTATTTGTCGCGCGATGGTGGTATGCTCGCTGACCTCAGGGCCGATGGTGCCGTCGTGGATTGCTTCGAGGATATTGGGCATGGGTCTTTCAAGGCATTTTGTGCGCCGCTTGACGATGCGAGTATCGCAAGAAACAAAGCCCTTTTTTCCTTTGAGGGAATATACGAACGGGCAAAAGGCCACTGGGGTGCCTTTTATCGCTCCTTTGGCGTAGGCGGCGGCGCTGAATGAGCGAGAGCGCCCTTAGGTCGCAGACTATCTCGTCTTTTGTTTGGAAGTTTCTCGAGCGCGGAGGCAGCCAGGTTGTCCAGCTCGTTGTTCAGATCATATTGGCACGTATCCTTGCTCCTGAGGATTTCGGGGCGCTCGCCATCATGTTGGTCTTCGTCAATATCGGCAACGCTATCGTGCAGTCAGGTCTTAACACGGCCATAGTCCAGTCTCCTGATGCTGATGAGAATGATTGCTCGACGGTTTTCTGGATGAGCTTTGTGGTCTCCGTCGTTCTGTATTGCGTCATTTTCTTCCTTGCTCCGACTGTGGCGGCATTCTATTCCATGTCGGCGATTGTGTGGCCGCTACGCATCCTCTGTCTGATTCTGCCTTTCGGTGCGCTCAATTCCGTGCAGGTTGCTATCGTTCAGCGACGGCTGCAGTTCCAGAAGGTGTTCGTTGCCACAATGGTCGCCGTCATCGTCTCGGCGCTCTTCGGTATCGGCCTTGCTTTTATTGGGGCCGGCATCTGGGCATTGGTGGCTCAGCAACTCGTTTATCAGATCGTGAATAGTCTTGTGATGGCGGTTCAGGTGAGATGGCGCCCGCGTCTTGTGTTCGTTGCGGGGCGGGCTAGCAGGCTGTTCTCCTTCGGCTGGAAGCTGCTTGCGTCCGGACTTCTCGAACAGGTCTATCAATCTCTTTCGGATTTGATTATCGGGAAGCAGTTCAACGCTTCGAACCTCGGTTTGGTATCGCAGGGCAAGAAGTACCCGCAAGCGCTCGGCAGTATGCTCGACGGGGCCATCCAGCCGGTGATGCTGTCGGCGGTGTCGCGCGTGCAATCCGACGTTGCCTACGTGAAACGCCTGGTGCGCCGCGCGCTCAAGACCTCGACGTTTCTCATCGTGCCTTCCATGACGCTGTTCGCCGTGGCGGCCGAGCCCATTGTTGGGCTGCTGCTGGGGGAGAAATGGCTTCCTTGCGTGCCGTTTCTACAGATGTACTGTTTCATCTACGCGCTGCTGCCCATACACACAACGAACCTACAGACGCTCAACGGGATGGGGCGCAGTGACCTGTTCCTGAAGCTCGAACTGGTCAAGAAGGCCTATGGCATTTGCCTTATTCTGCTCGCCGCGTTCGCGCTCAGGGACGTTTACTTGATGGTCGCCATGTACATGGTGACCGGCGTTATCTCCACCTTTGTGAACGCTTGGCCCAACAAACGGGTCATCGGCTACTCGTACGGTGAGCAGCTGCGTGATATCGCGCCCGCCTTCGCTCTCTCCGCCGTGGCCGGCGGGTTGGCGCTCTTGTGTGGCTTCCTCGTCGACAACGGCATGCTGCAAATTCTGGTTGAGGTTGCCGTGATGGCTGCCGTCTACCTAGGGCTGGCAAGGCTGCTTCATGTGGAGTCGCTTGAGTATCTGCTGGTGACGTTCAGGGAAATGTTGGGCTATCACAGGGGGAGCAAGGCATAGGGATTTCGCTTTGAACTTTTCGCACTTTGGCAACTGAAGACTTTGATAAAAGGGGAAGCAACATGTCCGACCGCATACTCGTGACTCGCTCCTCCATGCCTGCGCTGGAGGAGTACGTCGAAGAGATAGCGCCTTTATGGGAGAGCCACTGGCTCACCAATATGGGTGTGGAACACAAGAAGCTGGAGATGGCTCTGAAGGAGAGACTCGGTGTGGGCAACCTCGCGCTGTTCACCAACGGACACAACGCGTTGGAGTGCATCTTGGAGGCGATGGCGCTTCCTATGGGCGGCGAGGTCATTACCACGCCATTCACCTTTGCCTCCACCACCCACGCCATTGCGCGCAAGGGGCTGACGCCCGTGTTTGCCGATGTGACGCCCGGTAACCTCACGCTCGACCCAGAGTCGGTCGAGCGCATGGTAACTCCGCGTACCTGCGCCATCGTGCCCGTGCACGTATACGGCAACCTGTGCGACGTCGACGCCATCCAGCAGATCGCCGACCGTCACGGTCTGAAGGTCATCTACGACGCAGCCCACGCGTTCGGCGTTGAGCGCCGTATGCCCGATGGCTCGTGGCGTTCCGCTGCCTCATTCGGCGACGCCTCGATGTTCAGTTTCCACGCCACCAAAGTATTCAACACAATCGAGGGCGGCTGCGTGTGTTTCAAGGACGAGACCTTGTACCCGCTTCTCAACCAGTGGAAGAACTTCGGCATAACGGGTCCGGAGGATGTTGAGTACGTCGGCGGCAACGCCAAGATGAACGAGTTCTGCGCCGCTATGGGCGTGTGCAACCTGCGTCACCTCGACGAGGAGATTAAAAAGCGCTGCGCCGTGGCGAAGCGCTACTGGGAATGGCTCGAGGGCGTGCCAGGCGTGACGGTGTTCCGCCCAGGTGAGGATGTTAGGTGCAACTACGCCTACCTGCCAGTGCTGTTTGACCCTGAGGTGTTTGGGGCGACCCGCGACGATGTGTTCGCGGCGCTCGACGCCGTTGGTGTGGGGGCGCGCAAGTACTTCTATCCGCTGGTGAGCGACTACGCGTGCTACCGCAGCGTGTACTCTAGCGACCGCACGCCCGTGGCGAAGAAGGCGGCCTCGCAGGTTCTCACTCTTCCCGTGTACGCCGACCTTGCGCTGGTCGACGTCGATCGCATTTGCGACGCTGTGCTTTCGACAGGTAAAATAGATTAGGAGATTCGTATGAGCAACGTGCTCGTCACATCGATCGGTTCTGTTGCAGCCGATATAACCATCAAATCACTTAAGCGCTTAGGTCATAGGGTCGTGGGCGCTGATATCTATCCGCGTGAGTGGGTGGTGGACGCGTACAACGTCGATGCCTTCTATAAAGTGCCGCTGGTGAGCGACGCCGAAACCTACCTGTCTGCCGTTCACAGTGTTTGCGAACAAGAGTCGATTGACTATTTCATACCGCTGATCGATCCCGAGGTCGACCTACTCAATGCGAGTCGAGGGTGGTTTGAGGAACACGGGGTGACTCTGTGCATATCCACTAAGCGCTCGCTAGACATTATCCGCAACAAGAAGAGTCTGCAGGACTTCATTGAGGACGAGGTGCCCGAGATAAACGGAATACCAACGTTGATGGTTGGCGGTGCGGAGAAGCTGCCCTGGGGCTATCCTGTGGTGGTGAAGCCCTACGACGGTCGCTCGAGCCAAGGTAGGGAATACATTAGCTCTGACGAGGAGTGGGAGACCTACAAGGAGAAGCGCGCCGACTCCAAGAGCATCGTGGAGCCCTTCGTGAGCGGCCCGCTCGTCATGGTTGAGGTTGTGCGCCAGGGGTCAACAGGCAAGTGCGTTTGCATCACGCGTCAAGAGCTTTTGAGCACGCCTCACGGCTGCGCGACGACGGTGCGAGTCTACTCAGATCCCGATCTGGAGGCTGCCAGCAAGGTTCTCGCCGAAAAGCTTAACGTGAACGGCTGTGTAAACTTCGAGTTCATCAAGCACGAAGACGGCAGGCACTTTCTAGTGGAATGCAATCCGCGTTATTCGGCGGGGCTCGAATTTTCGTGTCTAGCCGGCTACGACTGTGTGGCCAACCACCTCGACTGTTTTGGCGATCATCCGATTGACGAATTCGAGATGGGCGCTCCAACAATTGTCGCTCGCAAGTACGAGGAGTACGTAACCTCGGTGGAGAGGGGTTCGTAGTGGAATTGCATGCGGTTAATCTGCTCTACGATTTCGCCATTGCGGCGGCATTACTGTTCGTCGCTAAGATCCTGAGATGCAAGCTTAAGTTTATCCAGCGCGCCTACATTCCAGCTGCTTTGTTGGCTGGGTTTCTCGGCCTTTTCCTTGGGCCGCAATTTCTCGATGTGCTGCCCTTTAGCCAGGAGATCGGCAACTACCCGTCGATACTGATCTCGGTACTGTTTGGCTCCATGTTCGTGGGAACCAAAGACAGGGTGTCGGTCAAGTCCGTCCTCAACGGAGCGGGAGACACCCTACTCGTGAACGGCGCCTCTGAGATGATGCAGTTCGCCTTGTTCACCCTGATTGGGGTGACCGTGCTGCCGATGGTGTTCGGAGGCATTAACGAGGCGTTCGGCCTCATGTTGCCCGCTGGTTTTGTGGGAGGTCACGGCACGGCTGCGGCTATTGGCGGCGTGCTCGCCGAGTCCGGCTGGGCGGACGCCTCGACTATAGGTCAGACGTTCGCGACCGTCGGTTTGCTCGGGGGCATATTACTCGGTGTTGCGCTCATCAACCTCGGCGCTCGTAGGGGTTGGACCAAGGTCATTAAGGGCGTCGACGAGCTTCCCGAAGAGATGCTGACAGGGCTTGTCCCCGGCGACAAGGCGGCCTCGCTTGGCAAAAGCACTACGAACGGTGTTAGCATCGACTCGCTCACGTGGCACGCGTGCCTAGTTTTGGTCTCGGTGGGCATGGCGTACCTTGTTAACGAGGGGCTTAAGGTTATCCTGCCGAGCGTGTCGTTCCCGACCTACGGTTTGGCTCTCCTTTGCGGCATCGTCGTGCAGTTTGCGTTGAAGGCGACTAAGCTCGACGCCAACGTCGACAGGGACGTGATCACCCACATCGGCAGCTCAGCGACGGATTTTCTGGTGGTGTTCGGTATCGCGTCGATCAAGGTGAGCGTTGTCGTGCGGTACTGGGTTCCGATTATCGTCCTCGCTGCGCTGGGTTTCCTGTTCGTGATCGCCTGGTTGCTGCTCGTCTCTCGCCGCTTCTTCCGTAGGTACTGGTTCGAGCACGGCATCTACATCTTCGGTATGTCCACGGGCGTGCTGGCGACAGGCGTTATCTTGCTGCGCATTACCGACCCGGAGTTCCGCACGGGCGTGTTGGAGGACTTCGGCTTGGCGTGGATTGTGCTGTCGGTGATGGACGCTCTGTTGGTAGCTTTTGCACCGGTGTTTGTCGTGGCCGGGCAGGGCGTTGCTTTTGCCCTGGCGCTCGTTGCAGCGTCCGTGGTGGCTCTCGCTCTTTGCAGGTTTGTGTTCGGGCGCAAGAAGCACGAGCAAGAAGGGGAGCAACTATGAAAGGCATAGTTCTCGCGGGCGGGTCCGGGATCCGGCTGCATCCCATAACGAAATCGGTATATCTTTACACCGTCCTACCGAACTCTGTGGCTTTCCTTGTCGGTGCCTCTTCTCGGGCGTCTCAGTTTCTCCTGTCGGTTTGGTGCATAGTTCCGAATTAGTCGGCGCTGATCCTCGGTTCTGGAACTCTCGTCATGTTGTCGTCCCAAGGGCGCTTCCTTGTAAAGCGTTTTACTTTGGAAGCGATGCTTGGGAACGCGGGTAACCCTTGAACCAATTTCGAAAGACTTCTAGTCCTTATACCGCGAATACCTCCCTAGCGTCTCTCTGAAGGCAATCAATATCCGCTCGTCTTCCTTGTCGATGGTCATAATTGTGGTGAAGGGGTCGACGACGCCGTTCTCGGCAAAGGGGGCAGGGGAGCTCCAAGCAACCGCAAGAACGCCTACTTCGGCTTCACGGACGAGCCTGCGCGCGAACTGCGCTCTTTCTCAAGAGCGCGCTGGTGCAATTCGCTCAGGTGCTCCAAAAAGCTGCTCCAGTCGGTGTATTCCGCGCACTGACGTTGTTCGCTCTCGAGAAGCGCATCTCGATCGTGCTCATCGAGATCATTCGGATCCTTACCGCGATTTTCGCAGTATACCCCGTAGAAACCCTCTCCGGGCCTCCCGGTCGCCTTCGTAACCACCAGGGCGGGCAAACACGGAGCGCTATCATCCGGCTCACCGAAGTGCCTGCACTCATCCTGAATGCGACCAAGCGAGCACCTGAACCCGAGCGGGTGGATCGGGTCCTCTCCGAAAATGGAGGCCATCTTTTGCGCCAGAACGCCGTAGGTGATCGGCTCGTATGGGTGCTCGCCGAGCCAGCAAACTATCGTTGTTGCGGTGCGGTAGTCGAGCCAGCGTTTGCTAGATGTGATATGTTCCATTTTGTGATCTCCTTTGGGTTGGATGTAGCTACGTCTACAGTAAAGGTTGCTCACTCGCTCAGGGCACGCTCGATGCTGTCGACGTTGCGTTGCGCCTTCTCCAGCTCAACAAGAGCTTCGCGGTACTCTCGGCCTACCTTGGACTGTATCTCGCTCCAGTTGTCGGGCAGGAACAGGTCGTGTATCGCTTGAACGCTGACGTGTTTTGTCCCGCCCCCGCTTCGCGCGACGGCAAGGCCGCTGGGCCCGTTGAGGAAGGCTGCGACGAAGTGCGGATCGACGCCCTCTGCGGGAGAGACGACAATGAGCGTTTCGTGCGGGTAGAGCTGGGTAACGCTGCCTCGGAACACCTGCGCGCGAGCTTGAGCGCCCGCTCGTGCCACGATTATGTCTCCCGGCTTGAGCGGTTGGGCCGAGGTTGTCCTCGCGGCAACCTGAGTGCTCGGGTCCATCGGGATGCCTACGCCCTTGCGCCAGCGTCCTCCGTTGAAGTCGCCGGGGCCGACAAGGTACGCCTCGGCGTCGGGCTTTTGTGCGTTTCTCATCCCGCATCGACGCGGGTTCAGCCCCATGCGGGCGCGGGCGACGTTGAAGAGCCGGGTTCTGCTTCTATGGCTGGCGAGATGCGGCGCGTCAGCTTGCAGCATAAGGAAATCCCAGTCGATTCGCACCTTTCCTTCGAGTAGCGACCCAGTTGGACGCGAGAAATGTTCAGACGTCTTCGCGAGGTCGGGGCTTCCGAAAATCGTCGCGCGGCAGAATTCCACCTCATCATTGCTCCTCGACAAGAGGAGGACCGCGCCCTGTCTGCCCGATCCTTCGAAGCATGAGGCGGGCAGACTCACGACGCGCTCAAGGCATCCGCTCTCGAGAAGCGCCGCGCGTCCTTCGCCGAGCTCGGCAGATGATAGCGCGCCTCCGGGGAAGACGATTGCAACCCGCCCACCCGCAAGGCAGTGTTCGCGGATCTCCCTTGCCACGGCAAGAGGCAAGGGGTCGTCGTCGCATTGCGCGGCGCCGCTCTGAAACCCCTTGAGAAACAGAAGGGTTGCGCGGTCGACGCGCGTGCCGTGTCGCGCGAACACGGCGCTGTAAACGGTATCTTGCACAGGCTGAAGACGGACGTCGCGAATGGAAAGCTCTCGCTCTGCCGGTTCGGCCATGCCCAGTTCCTCGCAAGCCAGAGCCAAAAAGCCGCGTTTCAGGCGCAGCGGCTCACCCTCCCAGTAAACATCGGATTTGCGCGCACCCATTGTTCCTCCCAAAAAAGTTGCCCGCACCCCTTGCATTGAATCGCAGTAAGAGCGTTACTGTAATTATAGCAAGTCGGGCAACCGAAAGAAGGGATCAGATGGATCTGAAGCCGAGCGAGGTTTTGAGCAATCTCAAACATGAGATTGTCGGCCAAGACGAGGGGTGCCGTGCCATCGTCAGGGCGCTGTTGCTCTCCCTCAGCGTGGCGAACGCAAGAATCGACGGAGGGGTCGCTGGGTCTCCGCCCATCATCGCCACGCTTGTCATCGGGTCAACGGCGTCGGGCAAGACCTTCATCGTAAGGAAGGCGGTGCACGCCCTGGGCATTCAGGCGGTTTATATCGACTGCTCGGCTCTCACGGGGGCGGGATGGAGCGGAAGAAGTCTGTCCGACGCGCTTCATCCAGTGGCTCAGCTCCAACAGGAGAATCCCGACCAACCCGTCGCCGTTGTATTCGATGAGTTCGACAAGATTGTCCGCGGCACAGGGGATGGCGCGAATCGGGGATTCGAGATTGGCCCTGAGCTGCTCGCGCTGTTCAACGGAGGGACGATTACCTTGGAAACGGAGCGACACAACGGGTTCGATCTCGATACCGACAGGCTTGTGATCGTCTTTCTGGGAGCGTTCACGGGGATTGAGGACTACGTAAAGGACAGGCGCTGCTCGGCAAGGAGGGAGGTTGCATTGGGCTTTGCCTCGCCGTCTGCCGCAAAGGATGACGGGGGCGCCACGTACTTCGACGTAAAGCCGGAGGACCTCGAAGCGTGGGGCATCATGCGCGAGCTTGTCGGTCGCATTTGGCCGGCGATTGCGCTTCCGCCGCTTCCTCTGCAAGACCTCGTTGCTATTGCCCGCGATTGTGCGGCGTCATCCTATGCTCGAGCGCTGCCTGGCGGAGCTTCGCTTACGGTGTCTGAGAGTGCGGCGCTTGAGATTGGCCGCGAAGCGATGGAAAGTGGCCTTGGGGCGCGGGCGGTGAACAACCGGGTACGTGAGCTTGCCGCACAGGCGAACGCCGACATGCTTGAGGACGACACAATCGTCTCTGCCACGATTGCCTGTTCAGATGGTAAGTTGCAGCTCGAGTACGTCCACGGTACCCGACAAACGGCCGCGCCGGCAATTGACTCGGGGCTTGCGGCTAGGCAAAAGCGCCTCAATGCACTCGTCTCCAGCCTCATGGCCCCCGATTCGAGGGGCGACGACGGCAATTCCAGCGAAAACGCTTCTGATATGCCTGGCCTCATGGATTGCCTTGTTCCGCCGGAGCGGTTTGTCGCCTTGGCAAATCTTAAGCATGTGGATGCCCTGTGCGACGCGCTCCTGCGCTACGGCCTGTCGGACGAAGACGCCCATCGCCTCCTCAAAGCCTTGGTTCTGTATGTCGGTGAGTGGTACAGGGCGCAGCCCGACTGTCGCCGCATGGGGGAAGTGCTCAAGCTGGTTGCCCTTGCGCGGAGGGGGGATCCCGAATGCGCTCTTTCTCCGCTTGATGTGATGATCGAGGGATGCCACAAGGGCGATGAGGCGTTTTATGGTTTTGCCGACTGGCTTGCGGAGCCTTCGCGCACGCGTGATGAAGTCTCAACTGGGGCGGTCTGTCTGAGCGAGTACCGTCGCTTTGCGCGTCTCGACGCAATGGGGCAGAATGCCGTAGCACTCAATGTGGCGAGATCCGCTGCTCGGGCGATTCTGGAAGAGGAGAATAGGGGAGGCTTGCTCGCTGGTGTCGACAAGGGGTGCTAGCGTATGGAGCGGGCGTAGAGTGCTTCCGCCAAAGAACGCCATGCTATAGCCATGCAAATTGAAAGAGCGCTAGTTTATCAGCAGTCAAAACATGCGTTAGTGTCCCAAAATTATCCCACCTACGTCTTAGATATCTGGTAGAAACTATCGCATCTGCAAACGACGGATTGGTGCAAAGATGAAAAAAGACGATGCCGCGGATGCTGCCCGCCTCTCCGACGCAGTGCTCGAGGTGCTCCACGACGAGACTGCGGAAAACAGAGACGGCCTTCTGCTCATAGACATGCCCACGGGGTACGGGAAGTCCTATGCGGCGCAGCAGTTCCTCCCTCGGTTTGTGCTCGACGAGGCAAATCGAGGAAGAAACATCTTTTACATCACAAACCAGAAGAAAAACCTCCCGAAGCGCGAGGACATGATAAGGGCGTTCGCCGCGTGCGGCGTCGCCGATTCCGCGCGGATGGTCGACGAGCAAACCATGTGGGTGCAGTCCGTTGTCGACATGATGGAGGAGAACGCGACCGAGGAGCTCGACAGAGAAATCCCACTCGAGTTTAAAGGGGACAAATGGAAAAGTCTTCTGCAAGCTGCCGTCAACTACCGCGAGATGAAGGGGAATCCGTCTGTGCCCAACGGATACAGGACGATAGCCGAGGAGAGCCTCAGGATTGCGGAGAGGGCGTTTCGGGCCTACGTGTCCAAATTACTTTCAGAGCCGGATAGCCCCGAGGGCGAGAAAAAGGGAAAGAAGGCAAAACCGCTTACCTTGAAGAAGAGGATACGTAGGGTTGAGCTGGATCCTCGATGGCAGTGGCTTGGGAGGCTCTACCCTACGGTCTTCACGAGGCGGCGGCGGATTTTCCTGATGAGCGTGAACAAGTTCCTCGTGTCCAACATATCGGTGGTCGAGGGTGGCTATCGGTTTATCGACGACGACAAGCTGATGAAAGACGCTGTTGTGATCATCGACGAGTTTGACGGCAGCAAAGCGGTTCTCCAGCAGGACATCATCAAGAACTCAGTACGCGGGAAGGCCGAGCCGATCGCGCTGCTCAAGCAGATACACAAGGCGTTCGAGGACGACGGCTTCCCATCCGAGATGACTCGCGTGCCTAAGGATCGCAACCTGCCAAGCGACCGCATAAAGAGCACCCTGGAGCGAATGAAGGACGTCGTGTCTGGGACGTATGACGACTGCAGGCTTCGATACAACTTTAAAAGCGACGACGAGCCCGGATGGCAGGATTTCATTTTTCACGACCACGAGTACCGCTGTGCGAGCGACAAGCGCTACTACGTCACGTTCGATCCCGCGGAAAGGCACAATCGCCTCGTGTCGAGCAAAAAAGAGGCTGACGGCGAGCCTCTAACTCATATTCTCGGCCGGGTAAGAGGCGCCCTGCAGTACTCCCAGAACGGGATAAGCCTCATAGCCGAGAACTACCAGAAACTCGAGAACGCCAGGAGAGGGCCCGACGAGGCAGAGTTCTCCTACGAAAACGCTCTCTACTCGATACTCGACCAGTTCGGAATCGTCGGCGACAGCGCCAAGGAGTTCATGGCGAGCGGCGCTTCGTCGCCTTTCAGGCGAGGGGGAAAGAAGAAGCTTGAGACGGCCGATTTGAGGGGAGACTACTCGGTGTACGAGCGCGGCATTCACTTCGTCCATCTCGAGAACAGCGAGGAGCACAAGGAGCGCACGCGGGTCAGCATGTATGCCATGCAGGACACCCCCGAGAAGACGATTCTCAGGCTTTGCGAGAAGAACTTCATCGTAGGTCTGTCCGCCACGGGAACCATTGACTCGGTGCTTTGCAACTACGACCTGCGCTATTTCAAGGATTCTCTCGGCGAACGATTCAGGACGTTGTCGGCTCGGCGCATGGAGACGATGAGGAAGGCATTCGAGGGACAAAACGCCGGCTACGAGAATGTGAGTATCGAGACAACGCTAATAGACGACGCGGATGACGGGTGGCGCGGGGCATTCGGCGACGCGGAACTTGCCGTTAGGATGCGTCGGCTTGCGGCCAGCAGGAAAGGCGGCGGCAAAGACGACGACTACGGTGTGAGCCGCTATTTGCGCCTGTGCATAGCTTTCAGGTCGTTTCTCGAGCACGACGACATAAAATCTATGCTCTGTCTGACTATGGCGGCACCTAGGCCGGGCGGCGCCATAGACTCCGAGACTCTGACTGCGCTCTTCGACGCCCTTGTGTCGGCCTGTAACGCTTCGTTGCCCCAGCAGGAGGGAAAGGCTTACGCCTTCATATCGGGATCGAGGAACTTCGATGCTGAGTACGCTGGGCTCAAGTCCCGCCTCGAGGCGGGAGAAAAGCTGTTCATCGTGGCCGCCTACGACACGGTGGGAACTGGCGTGAACCTGCAGTACAGGATTCCGAAGGGAGTGGAGACCTGCAAGATATACGAGTTCGACAACGGCTGTAACGAGAAGGACTTTGACGCAATCTACCTCGACCGCCCGACGAACACCGCGCCATGGCTCAGTCCCGCCCAGAACAACGAGGCGGGCCTTCTGGACAACCTCTATCGCATGTGCGAGCTGCGCGAGCGAGCCGAGGTAGACGAGAGCGAGTACGTGCAGGCCTACACGGCGCTTCTGAGCTACTTTGCCACGCAGAAGCAGAAGAAGGGCCGTTTCATGCCAAAGGGCCTCAAGGAACGCCCGTCGGCGAAGGCGTTCGCAACAAAGACGGTCAACCAGGCGGTCGGCAGGATATGCAGGACGCCGAACAAGAACAAGACCGTCTACCTGTTCGCGGATGCGGGGTTAGCCGATACGATGGATCTCGACTTTGGTGCCGACGGCCTTATCAACAACGAGTACGCCGCACTCGTCGGCGCGCTGAAGGAACGTCGGGTTGAGGGATCGAAGCCTTTCAAGTATAGGCTCGAATCACGTGCGGCCCTGCAGTCCGACAAGCTCAACCAGCAGATCTTGAGCACGGTGAGGTATAAATCCTGGAATGCCGAGAAAGTGCAGTGGTGGCGCAGGCTGAGGGACGCCTCATTGCGCCACCCCACGCTTGCCGACCCGGATGCGGACAGGTTTGCGAAGAGGGTGTATGCCGAAGCGGGCATGCCGATTGCGGGCTACTCTTACGATGAGGTGGGAGATTACGGATCGATCCAAGGAATCTCCTTCGAGAGCGTCGACGCGTTGTCGAAGGCCGTCAGCGAGGAGGCGGCGGCCCTGCCGACCATCTTGGAGATACCGGGCGTCCGCGGGTTGTTCGAGGGGATGGGGTGGGCGACCGGCTTTGCCCCTGCACGCCACATCATGACCCCCGTGATTTTCAACAACATATACAAAGGCGCGCTTGGGGAGGCCGTCGGAAAGTTCATTCTGGAGCAGAGGCTCCCGGAAATCGCGCTCTCCGAAATAGACGATGCGGGCAAGTTCGAGCGATTCGACTATGTGGTCAAGGGAACCGATGTCTATGTCGACTTTAAGCACTGGCAGGGGTTCTGCGGTGATAGCGAGACTGCCGAGTTCGAAAGGGTAAGGGAGAAGATGCACGAGGTGGGCGCGAAGCAAGCCTTGGTCGTCAACCTGCTGGGTTGTGCCGAAGACGGTTACGAGTACGCGTTGTCGAGCGATCACGCCATCATGACGGTTCCCTACCTCTACGACGTGTCGGCCCGAGAACTGAGCGACGAGAACCTCACCCGTATCTGCATGTTTCTGAAAATGGGAGGCTTGAATGAGGATTAGTAGGATTTCTCCGGCTTTTGACTATGCGAGGCTTTCCGAGTTGGTGCAGGTGTGGAGGCTCGCGACAAGCGACGATCGCGTCAGGCGGGGTGCCCGCGCCCTCGACGTTCAATGCGACGAAGGCGAAGTCCTGAGCGTGTTTTTCTCCTCGGGTCGGGAGATTTTTCTGATGGTTGACGCGCATGTCGATGGCCTCGCCTTGTCAAAACGCATCGTGCAGGCTTCGCCCGACGATCATCTGAGCGCGGCAAGGGTGGGGCTGGATTCGCTCAATCCCTGCACCCTCTTGCAGCTGCTGATCAACTCCCTTGCTGCTCCGAAGGGCTGCGGCTTGAGCTTCAACAACGTCTCAGGCCACCTTTTTGTGGTACCCGCCGGCGGAATCAAGAGGCGCGCCGGTCTTGTAGAGCAGGTTCATGCTCTCGAGGTCAGGGTTGCCCAGGACGGTGCCCTCGGCCTTCATGTTCGTACCTTCTCGTCGCTGAGGTTGAAGAGGTACATGCGCAAGAGTCGAATTGACCCAGAGCGGATGCCCAGATACGCCATCACCCCGATGGGTGACCTGCGAAGGTCTTTTGACGGCGGCGAGGACGAACTGGTAATGAGGCAGCTGGGCGGGAAGAAACATCGCATGCCCTTCTTGGACGCCTCGACGCTGGAAGGATACGAGACGTGCAAGCTCGGGATTCTCGACGAGACGCTGAGACTGCTTGAGTTGAGATACGGGGGTTGCTGTTCCGTCGAGTTCGAGGAATTCGACGACTCGGCGCGGGTCTCGGATACGCGCTACGTGAGCGCCAGGTGGCGGGAAGAAATCAGGGCGATGTTCGGCGACGAGCGGATTGTCGTTTCGAACGAGACCGGGAGCGACGAGTATGGCGACGTCTGCGAGGAGCTTGCCGAGGCGTTGGCCGACCTCACTGGCCTAGAAGCGCTTGTGGGCGAAGCTGCTGACGACGAAGGCAAGATGCTCGTGCGGGTGATACACGAAAAAGGGTACTTTGCCGACGGTGGGGAGGACAGCTACACCGAGCAGCATCCGCATTCGGTCGTGCAGCACGTGACGGTGGAAACCCTGTGCGCTCAATTCAGTATCCCTTCCGCTGTGGTCGACTCGCTCGCAAAGGAGCTCGCCATAAAGAGGGACGTCGTCTCCGGCTCGATCCGCGTGTTCGATTGGAAAGGCTCGGGACTCGGGGGTCTTTGGACCTTCGGCTTGGTAATTGACGACGACGGTGATAACGGCGATAACGGCGGTGACCGATACGCCTTTGTGAAGGTCGGGAGCGAGGGCGAGCTCGATTTCGCGTTCGAGGGGTGGGACCCGACGGGGGAGTCTGCTTATTCCGACCTCATAGACGACCTCTCGCTCGAAAGAGGGGCCTGCGCGATTGTCAGGTCGCCAGAAGGAGACGTCGACGTCATCTTCGACACCGTGCTGTTCGCGGTTCCCGACTTCGCGGAGATAAGAAAATGCCTCGTCGGTGAGCAGGGGCGCATATCGAGGAGCCGAGAGGCGATTGACGGATACCTCAGGGAGTCGACGGACGTGTCGTACGCACCTATAGACGAGCGCTCGGGGTATTACTATGCAGGTGTTGTGGGAGGAGGCATGCAGACAAAGGTCCCGACCGCGGCCGTCATCAGGAGGACAGAGACGTTGCGCGGCTCCGGCCCGGTGCTCCCGAGGATACTTCCTCTCATGGACGTCGACTTTGTGAAGACCAAAGCCTTGACGGTTGTGCCCTTTCCGCTGAAGCACCTTCGCGAATGGCTCGCGATGAACGGCCTGGCTTTCGTTTGCGCGGAGAAATGACAGGGGTGACTCTGCCTATAAAATCGACCCTACGCGCAGCTTGAACACGGCTTTCTTTTCGGGGGCGGGGGTGTTGAGGGCGAGGGTGGGCATGTGCGCGTCTTGCGGGCCGAGCACCAGAAAGCGCCCCGGGGTAAGCTCGAAGCGCTCGCCGCGCGTCTCGCCCGATTGAAGGGCGTAGTCGTCCTGCTTGTTGTAGGGCTGCGTCTCCACGGTGTCAGCCAGAGGCGCAACCTCGCACGCCTCGCCTTCGCCCGCAAGCACAACCTGCACGTCGTGGTAGTCGCGATGCGACTCGTACTGCGCGCCCTCGCGCGTGCGCGTGGTGCACTCGATTACGTTTACGTAGTCGCCGTCGCCAAGCTCGTGACGGCCGGCCTCAAGCGTCGCCGCGTCGTTTTCCTGCAGAAACCGATACGCCTGAGGCGCGATGGCCGCCAGATCGGCAAGGTTGTTTCCGTAAATCATTCTGATGCCCCTCCTCGTTTTTGCGAATTGCTACTGCTCTCCATGTTTCGGCGTCGATGTGGCGTGCCCGCCGCTTTCCACCCTCCGCGCCAGCGTGGTGCGTGCTTGCGCCAGTTTCTCCAGCGGCGCCAGCCACTTGCGGTCGTTTTCGCACAGCCCTGCGCGCGCGATGCCCATCACATCGTCCATCACTTCGCCGACGGGGCTGCCATACGCCTCGCCCTCGTAGCCGCGCGCCATGAGCGACTCCTTCGCCGCCGCCACGTCGGCCTCGCTTGCGCCGGCGAACAGCGCGTCGAGTGCGTCCAAACTGCCCTCGCCGTAGAACAGGCCCTTGATCAGCGCAGCGTAGGCGATCACGTAGGGCACGGGCATGGCGTCGGCGGGGCGAATCTCGATGTAGGTTTTCAGGCGCACGTCGGTGAAGAACATCGACAGCGCGTGCTCCACGTCGGCGCGCTGCATGGGTTGCTCGGCGTAAATCTCGCCGAACGTGCGCGCGTCTTCGCGCCAGCCTTCCTCCGCCTGTGCGTCGGGCGCCAGAATAGCGGGCGCGTCGAGCACGTATTCCGCGTAGTCGCGCAGCGTGAAGCCCGGTTGCATGGCGCCCGGTACCACGCCGCAGCGGTCGGGGTCGCAATACTTCCAAATCGCGGTGCGCACCAGCTCGTGCGTGCGCGGCGCGCCCTCGAACGCGGGCGCGTTGTCGCACAGAAGTGCCAGCAGCGGAACGAGCGCGAATGCCAGCCGCAGCTTGCGCAGGCAGTCTTCAACCGACGTGTAGTCGATCGACACCTGCGTCGAGGCGCTCCCGCGCATCATGCACACCCCGAACGGCGAGATGCCGCCCAGGTAGCGGTTCATCAACTCGTAGCGCCGCTTGGGGATAAGCTCCAGATCGGCGGCGCGCGAGGTGGGGTGGTAGCCCAGCGTGAGCACGCGCACGTCGGTGGGGGAAAGCGCGCGGTCGAGTTGCGCCTCGAAGTCCTCGAAGCAGCGCGCGGCGTCGGTTAGCTCTACGAACGGGCCGGCGGAAAGCTCCACCTGCGCGGCGGGCTCGATGGTGACGGCCTGCGCGAACGCGACGCTCGGCGCTTCCGCCCCCGGCGTTCCCGGCGCCCCCGCGCCGCCGCGCATCGCCACGCCCAACAGGTCGCCTTCCGCGTCGCGCGTCTCTTCCGCATACCCCGCGTCGCGCAACCGCTCGAGCAGCCAAGCGGTGCCGTGCGGCTCGCTATACGACACAGCGCGCCCGTCGGCGTGCAGAAGCGTGTGCTCAAGCTCGATTCCCAGCCGCTTGGCGTGCGTCTCGATGCCGCTTTCGAAGAACGAGACGATGGCGTCAATGTTCTTTTCGCGTGCCGGCTGGTTGTTTTTCGGCATTATTTGTCTCCTGAACTCTAAATTTAAGCGCCTTGTAACAGAACTTGTGTAAAATGGCTCACGTTAGGCGCTCATATTAACACTGACGATTGCGGTGAGCGCTTATGGCATCGAAAACGAGGATAGATAGTGGATTTCTACATGGCAGGCAAATTTTCGCTCGACGTGCGCGACGCGCGCTCGGCGCGTGCGGTCTGCGTCCCTCATCCTCGACGACGTCCTTGGCGCAGCGGCCATTATCGACGATAACCGCCCAGCGGGGTGTCGAGCGTCCGTTTTCGCAACGGCTCTGTTCGCATCTGGTTGCCTGCGCGTTTTCAAACGAGCGAATTCAGCGCGCTGCGCTTGCGGGGAACGTGCCTGCGTGCGCAGCGGCCCTTCTCACGAATCGAGGACAACAACATGACATATAAAGCGGGAATTGTCGGCGCGGCGGGCTTTGCCGGCATTGAGCTGGCGCGGCTTATTGCGGGCCACCCCCACTTCGAGCTTGCGGCGGCCACCTCGGACGCGCTGGCGGGCACGCCTTTGGCAAGCGCCTACCCGGCGTTTGCGGGCGTGACTGATCTTGCGTTTTCAACCCATGCGGAAGCGAACCTTGCCGCGTGCGACGTGGTGTTTCTGGCCGTGCCGCACACGGCGGCGCTTGCTGTGGCACCCGGGCTCATCGAGCAGGGCGCGACCGTCGTCGACCTGTCGGCCGACTTCCGCCTGAAAGACCCGAGCGTGTACGAGCAGTGGTATAAAACGCCTCATACGGCTCCTGACCTGCTGAAACAGGTGGCATTCGGCTTGCCGGAGGTAACGGGCGCGGAACTGGCGCAGGCGGCGGCGCGCCACGCGGCGGGCGAGGCGGTGCTCGTGGGATGCGCGGGCTGCTACCCGACGGCAACCTCGCTGGCGGCGGCGCCCGCCATTCGCGCGGGGCTGGTCGACGCGAGCGCCACGGTGGTGGTCGACGCCGTGTCGGGCGTGACGGGCGCGGGCAAGAAGGCCACCGAGCGCACGCACTTCTGCTTCGCCAACGAGAACGTGGAGGCGTACGGCGTGGGCACGCATCGCCACACGCCCGAGATCGAGCAAATCCTGGGGCTGCGCACGGGAAGCCTCGTGTTCACGCCTCATTTAGCGCCGCTCAACCGCGGGCTGCTTTCCACGGTGAACCTGCCGCTGGCGCCCGACGCGCCGCTGCCGAGCGTCGCCGAGCTCAACGAAATCTACCAACGCTTCTACGAGAACGCGCCGCTCGTGACGGTGCTGCCGACGGGCACGCTGCCGAAAACCGCGTCGGTTGCGGGCACGGCGCGCGCGCACGTGGGCGTGGCCGTGCACGAGGCGGCGCGCATGATCATCGCCATCGGCGCCATCGACAACATCGGCAAGGGCGCGGCGGGCCAGGCGGTCCAATGCGCCAACATCGTGTTCGGCTTGCCCGAGGAAGCCGGCCTCAACGCGGTTTCCACGCCGGTGTAGGGCACGCGGAAGGGGAAGGTAGCGAACATGAGCATTACGCAAGACCCATACGCGCAGCGGTTCGGCTGCACGTTTATCGAGGGCGGCGGCGTCACGAGCGCGCGCGGCTTTACGGCTGCGGGCGTGCACGCGGGGTTCAAGGCCGACCCCGCCAAGCTCGACTTGGCGCTGGTGGTGGCCGACGAGCCGTGCGCGGCGGCGGGCGTGTTCACGCGCAACGTGTTCTGCGCGGCGCCCGTGCAGGTGTGCCGCGAGCGCTTGAACGAGAGCGGCGACGCAAGTGCGTCGTACGGCACGGCGCGCGCCGTCGTGGTGAACTCGGGCGGCGCGAACGCGGCCACGGGCGAGCCGGGGCGCGCGGCGGCTCGCGAGGAGGCGCGCATCGTGGGCGCGGCGGTGGGCTGCCCCGAAGACGAGGTACTGATGGCCTCGACGGGCGTCATCGGCGTGCACCTGCCGCTCGACCCTTTCCGCACGGGCGTCCCGGCGGCGCTTGAGGCGGCCCGCACGCTTTCTGCGGCAGAAGGCGGCGCCAGCGCGGCGCGCGCCATCATGACCACCGACACGCACCCGAAGGAGTGCGCGGTTACGTTCACCGGCGACGGCGTCGGCTACGACGGCGTCACGTTCACGGTGGGCGGCATGGCGAAGGGCTCGGGCATGATCATGCCGAACATGGCCACCATGATCGCGGTTATCACCACCGACGCGCCGGTTGCCGCGCCGCATCTGCACGCGGCGCTCAAGCGCGCGGTCGACGTGAGTTTCAACAAGATAACGGTCGACTCCGACACGTCCACGAACGACTCGTGCTTCTGCCTGGCCAGCGGCGCGGCGGCGCGCACGGAAGCGGCAGCAGACGCCAGCGCGGAAGCGGCGTGCGGCAGCGCCTCGCCCGTATCGCCCGCATCGCCCGCGCTCCAGCCCTTCGATCCCGAAAGCCCCGCGTTTGCGCGCTTCCAAGACGCGCTCATGCAGGTGTGCACGGCGCTTGCCCGCGCGATGGCGACCGACGGCGAGGGCGCCACGCGCCTGGTCACGGTGAACGTGCGCGGCGCCGCTAGCGGCGCCGACGCCGACGCCGCTGCGCGCACGGTGGCGAATTCCCCGCTCGTGAAAACGGCCATCTACGGGCACGACGCCAACTGGGGCCGCGTGGCCGCCGCGCTCGGCCGCAGCGGCGCGCGCTTCGCCCAGGAAGACGCCGACATCGACATTCTGGGCCTGCCCGTGTGCCGGGCGGGCTTAACCGTGCCCTTCGACGAGGACGAGGCGCTCGCGCGCTTCGAGGCGCCCGAGGTGGTCATCGACGCCGATCTTCACGCGGGCAGCGCCGCCGCCACGGTGTGGACCTGCGACTTCAGCCATGAATACGTTTCGATCAACGGAGATTACCGGTCATGAACTACGACACCCAAACGCGCCCGAACGGCGTATCGAGCATAACGGGCGAGGTCCTCACCGAGGCGATGCCCTGGATCAAAAACGTCACGGGCAAAACCGTGGTCATCAAGTACGGCGGCTCGGCGATGGAAAACGCCGAGCTGCGCGCCGAGGTCATGGCTGACATCGTGCTGTTGAAGATCATCGGCGTGAACCCGGTCATCGTGCACGGCGGCGGCAAGGCCATCACGCATGCGATGGAGCGTTTCCAAATGCCGGTCGAGTTCGTCGACGGGCAGCGCGTCACCACGCCCGAAGCCATGTCGCTGGTGCGCATGGTGCTCACCGGCGAGGTGAACCAGGAGCTCGTGGAGGCCATGAACCAGCACGGCAACATGGCGGTGGGCATCAGCGGAACCGACGCGGGCACCATCGTGGCGGAGCAGGCCGAGGAGCGCCTGGGCCGCGTGGGCCGCATCACGCACATCAACAGCGCGCTGGTGGAAGATTTGGTGGCGGCCGACTACATTCCTGTCATCGCGTCGGTCGCCATCGGCGAAGACGGCGGCTGCTACAACGTGAACGCCGACGTCGCCGCAGGTCACATCGCCGCGGCCATCGGCGCGCACAAGGTGGTGTTCCTCACCGACGTCGACGGGCTCTACGAGAACTACCCCGACCGCGGCTCGCTCATCTCGAACATGACGCTCGACGAGGCGCGCACCATGATCGCATCGGGCGGCATCTCGACGGGCATGATCCCGAAGCTGCGCTCGTGCGTGACGGCGCTGGCCGCCGGCGTGTGGCGCGCGCACATCTTAAACGGCACCGTTCCGCACGCGCTGTTGCTGGAGTTGCTCACCGACAAGGGCATCGGCACTATGATCACGCGCCCCGCCACGCCCGACGTCGACGCCGCCATGACGCCGCTGACGAACTTCGCCGCAAAACTCATCGAAAGCAGGGAGTAGCTATGACCTACGAACAAGAAGTCGCCCTTGAGCAGGAATACGTCATGCCCACGTTCGGCCGCAAGCCGGTCGAGTTCGTGGAGGGCTCCGGCATGGAGCTCGTCGACGCCGAGGGCAACCGCTACCTCGACTTCCTGTCGGGCATCGGCGTGTGCAGCCTGGGGCATTGCCACCCGGCGCTCGTGCAAGCTGTCACCGAGCAGGCGTCCAAGCTCATCCATGCGAGCAACTACTACTACATCGAGAAGCGCGGCGAAGTGGCGAAGATGCTCTCCGACCTGCTGAACGCCGAAGCTGCGGAAGGCGAGCGCGCGCCGTGGAAGACGTTTTTCGCGAACTCGGGCGCCGAGGCCAACGAGTGCGCCATCAAGCTGGCGCGCCTGCACGCGCGCAACCGCGCCGAGGCCGCCGGCGCGCCCGCCGACCAGGCGCCGCGCCTCGTGGTAACGCTCAAGCAGAGCTTCCACGGCCGCACGTTGGCAACGCTGGCCGCCACGGCGCAGCCCGCCAAGCAGGAGGCGTTCCAGCCGCTGCCGCAAGGCTTCATCGCTACGCCGCTGAACGACGTCGAGGCGCTAGAACAGCTGTTCGCCGAGCGCGGCGGCGAAATCTGCGCCGTCATGGTGGAGTGCATCCAGGGCGAGGCCGGCGTGTTCCCCTGCACGCCTGAGTTCTTGCAGGCTACCCGCCGCCTCACCGCCGAGCGCGGCGCGCTGCTCATTTGCGACGAGGTGCAGTGCGGCATCTTTCGCGCGGGCAAGCCGTTCGGCTTCCAGCTGTTCGGCGTGGTGCCCGACGTGGTCACCATGGCGAAAGGCATCGCCTCGGGCATGCCGATGGGCGCCTGCGCCGCGCGCGGTGCAATAGGCGAGACGTTCGCGCCGGGCGACCACGGCTCAACCTTCGGCGGCAGCAACCTGGCAATAGCCGCGGCCTTTGCCACGCTGACCGAGCTCGGCCGCCCCGGTTTCGCCGCGCACGTGGAAGAGGTGGGCGCCTACCTGCGCGAGCGTTTGGCGGCGTTGCCGCAGGTAACCGAGGTGCGCGGGTACGGCCTCATGGTGGGCATCGACCTGACCGATAACGCGCCTGCCGCCAACGACGTGGTGCTCGCGGGGCTTAAATCGGGTCTCGTGCTCAACGCGCCGCGCGCTCACACGCTGCGCTTCCTCCCCCCGCTGATCTGCGAGAAGGAGCACGTCGATGAACTGGTTGTAAAACTTGCCGCGTTGCTTGATCCGCTGTTGTAATATGGCGAAGGCGTTTTTCGACGCGTTTTCGCGCTTCAGGTAATCGTGCTCGATGGGCAACCGCGCCCGCCGAGCTTGGCATTTGTCGGAAAAGAGAGAAAGGCTTAAAACATGACTCAGCAAACAACTGACGGCCAAAAGGATAGGGTCGTCCTCGCATACTCGGGCGGCTTGGACACGTCGGTGTGCATCAAGTGGCTGCAAGAGCAGCACAACCTTGACGTCATCGCCGTGGTGGGCGACGTGGGGCAGGAGCACGACGGCCTTGAGGAAGTGAAGGCGAAGGCGCTGCGCACGGGCGCGATCGAGTGCCTCGTGGTTGACATGCGCGAGGCGTTCGCCGAGGAGTACCTCACGCGCGCCATGGCGGCGAACTCGCTGTACGAGAACAAGTATCCGCTGGTGTCGGCGCTTTCGCGCCCGCTCATCACCAAGCACCTCGTGGACGCGGCGCACGCGTACGGCGCGAAGTACGTGGCGCACGGCTGCACGGGCAAGGGCAACGACCAGGTGCGTTTCGAGACGTCCATCATGGCGCTCGACCCCGACCTCGAGATCATCGCGCCGGTGCGCGAGTGGGACTTCAACACCCGTCCGCAGGAGATGGAGTGGGCGGCGAAGCACGGCATCGAGGTGCCCACCACCAACAAGAAGCCGTACTCCATCGACGACAACCTGTGGGGTCGCGCCATCGAGTGTGGCGTGCTGGAGGATCCGTGGAACGAGCCGCCCGACGACATCTACACCATGACTATCGACCCGGCCGACGCGCCCGATGAGCCCACCGTGGTCGAGGTGTCGTTCGAGCAGGGCGTTCCGTGCGCGCTCGACGGCAAGAAGATGAGCTATCTCGATATCATCCTGGAGATGAACAAGATCGCCGGCGGCAACGGCTACGGCCGCCTCGACCTCATCGAGAACCGCCTGGTGGGCGTGAAGAGCCGCGAGTGCTACGAGGTGCCCGGCGCGCTGGCGCTCATCGAGGCGCACAAGGCGCTCGAGGATTTGTGCCTGGAGCGCAACGTGCTGCACTACAAGCTCGGCATCGAGCAGGAGTGGGCGCGCCTGGTGTACAACGGCCTGTGGTTCTCGCCGCTCAAAGAGGCCCTCGACGCGTTCCTCGCGCACACCCAGCAGTGCGTCACCGGCACGGTTCGTTTGCGCTTCTACAAGGGCAACCTCGCCGTCACCGGCCGCAAGAGCGACTTCTCGCTGTACAACTACGAGTTGGCAACCTACGACGAGGCCGACGCGTTCGACCACGCCGCCGCCAAGGGCTTCATCGACCTGCACGCGCTGACCACCAAGGTGTGGTCGCAGAACCGCCGCGCGCAGGGTGCCCAAAGCGCCCAGTTCGCAGCCGTGGAAGGCACCGCCGACGAGTTCACGGCGTAAGAGAGCACGCACAATCGCCGCAAGGTCGCGGAGGACTCCGTTCAGAAGCTTCGCAGCCCTCACTTCGCCCTCCGCGACCTTGCGGCTTGTTGCGGGTTGAAAAACGTAGTTCGAGAATAGCGGGGGGGTTTAAGCGAGGGCTGCGCTGCTTCTGCCCTAATCCCCCGCGCTTTTCTC